>QHCA01000201.1 GCA_003244095.1 Pseudonocardiales bacterium
GACATCCGGATGGTCTACTCGCCGCTGGACGCCCTGCGAATCGCCCGCCAGAACCCTGACAAGCAGGTCGTGTTCTACGCCATCGGCTTCGAGACGACGGCCCCGTCGACCGCGCTGACCGTGCTGCGGGCCAAGCAGGACAACATCAAGAACTTCTCGGTCTTCTGCAACCACGTCACGATCATCCCGGCGATCAAGGCGATCCTGGACTCCCCGGACCTGCGCCTGGACGCCTTCCTCGGCCCAGGTCACGTGTCGACGGTCATCGGCTGCCGGCCGTACGACTTCATTCCGCGCCAGCACGGCAAGCCGCTGGTGTGCGCCGGTTTCGAGCCGCTCGACCTGTTGCAGTCGGTCTACATGATCATGAAGCAGCTCTCCGAGGGCCGGGCAGAGGTGGAGAACCAGTACGGCCGGGTCGTCGAGTGGGACGGCAACCCGCGGGCGCTGGCGATCATGAACGATGTCTTCGCCCTCCGCCCCTACTTCGAGTGGCGGGGGCTCGGCTCGATCTCGCACTCCGCATTGCAGCTCTCCTCGCGTTACGAGGACTTCGACGCCGAGTTGCGCTTCGACGTGCCTGGCGTGCGGGTCGCCGATCCCAAGGCCTGCCAGTGNNCAGTGCGGCGAGGTGCTCAAGGGCGTCCTCAAGCCCTGGGAGTGCAAGGTCTTCGGCACCGCCTGCACACCGGAGACGCCGATCGGGACGTGCATGGTGTCCTCCGAGGGTGCCTGTGCGGCCTATTACAACTACGGGCAGTACGCCAAGCAGCGCATCCACCTCGAGGTCTGAGAATGCCCCGCCAGATAACTGAAGAGGAGGTCGGCGAGCGCATCGAGGCGATGCGCCGCCGGCGTCCGCGGTTCATCGACGACCGCATCACGATGGCCCACGGTGCCGGCGGCAAGGCCAGCCGGGCACTCGTCGAGGGCATGATCGTGCCGCTGCTGGAGAACGACGCGCTGGCCCAGCTCAGCGACGCGGCAATGCTCACGATCGGCGGCGTCCGGCTGGCCTTCACCACTGACGGTTTCGTCGTGCGGCCGATCCGGTTCCCCGGCGGCTCCATCGGCGAGCTGGCCGTCAACGGCACGGTCAACGACCTCGCGGTGTCCGGCGCGCGCCCGACGGCCCTGTCCGCCGCGCTCATCCTCGAGGAGGGCCTGACCTCCGAGGCCCTGCAGCTGGAGATCGCGGCCATGGCCGACGCCGCCAGGGCAGCGGGTGTGCCGATCACCTGCGGCGATACCAAGGTGGTCGAGCGGGGCAGTTGCGACTCGATGTACATCGTCACCACCGGCGTCGGCGTGATCGAGCACGACGTCGTACTGGCACCCGAGCAGGTGCGTCCCGGCGACAAGATCCTGGTGTCGGGGACGATCGGCGACCACGGCGTCGCCATCATGCTCGCCCGCGGTGAGCTGGACATCGAGGCCGATGTGCGCAGCGACACGCAGCCGCTGTGGACGCTCGTCGAGGCTTTGCTGAACGCCTGCGGGTCCGACCTGCACTGCATGCGCGACGCCACCAGAGGCGGGGTCGCCACCGTTCTCAACGAGATCGCCCTGGCCGCCGAGGTGGGTGTGGTCATCGCCGAGGACCGGGTGCCGATGCTCCCCGAGGTGGTCGGTGCGGGCGAGATCCTCGGCATCGACCCGCTCTTCGTTGCCAACGAGGGCAAGCTGGTTGCCTTCGTGGCTGCCGATCAGGCCGAGACGGCTCTCGCGGCGATGCGTTCGGTGCCGTCAGGTGCGCAGGCATCCATCATCGGCGAGGTTCGTGAGGAGCCACCTGGCCGGGTCCTGAGCAAGACGACCTTCGGTGGTCACCGGATGATAGACATGCTCGTTGGCGACCCCCTTCCGCGCATCTGCTGACGGCTGTCCCGCCGTGAAACCTTTTGCCCCGTGCGCCCTGAAGGATCGACCGCACCAGTGGATCCGGTCCGGTCCGATCCCATCTGTCTGATGGCAGATGAAAGCTCCGCTTGTAATTGCGTTTGTCAACCCGTGATCTGTGGGTAATTGCCCATTGACAATGTTTCATCAAGCCGAGGAGGCAACAGATGGTGGGAACCGAAGGTGGGGCGGGGCTGCCGGAGGAGCCGCAGGAAGAGCGTGGCGCACCCGGCTCGCGCGATGCAGGCGGGGACGGACCGGTGGACCGGCCGACGGGCACGTCTGACGCGGACGACTCCACGGCGGTGGACCCGCAGGAGCCGCAGGGCGGCGCACCCACCGTACAGTCCGGTGACGGCTGAGCCCAGTGGGGCTCCCAAACAGCGAACCCAACCGTCAAGGGGAATAGCTATGAGCGAAAATCAGGACGACACCCGCACGATGGGTGATGACGGCACGCAGCAGGATCCCGAGAACATGCCTGGCGGCTACGGGCCGTCGGCGTCGGTCGGTGGCGAACAGGAGCCCGGCGGCCCGGTACCGCCGTATGACGACCGGCAGCAGTCCCAGAGTCGCGACGGCGGTAGCCCGATCGGCGAAGGTGGTGCCTACGTCGGTGGGGCAAAGGGCCCGACCGAGGTCGACGGTGGCCTGACCAACCCGGATCCCTCCGACACCCCCGGCGGGCGCACGTGGGGGCCCGGCGACCAGTCGCCGGACACCGAGCCCTCCGGAGATCGGTCAGGGCAGGACGACGCGGGCGCCGGGCCGGGCCACGTCGGTGGCACGCCGCGGGCCGAGGACCACGCCTAGTCAGTTCCACGACAGCAGGGGCGGCCGACATCGGCCGCCCCTGCCGCGTGTATTCAGCTAGATCACGGCCAGCACGAGGAGCAGGACCGACAACCCCACGATGCCCATGGTGAGCAGCGCCGGGCCACGGCCGGGCACCGGCAGGACACCCCTTCTGATGGCCCGGTCGGAGCTCCGGTAGCGCCGGTAGCCGATCAGGGCGCTGATGCTGCCGAGGGCCACCAGACCGATACCGACGACGCGCCCGCCGGTGATATGGGCCAGCGTGATCAGCGCGAAGCCGGCCGCCTCCAGGCTCAGCGCAGTGCGCAGCCAGGCCAGCAGGGTGCGCTCGTTGGCGAGCATGAAGCGGATGTCGGTGTCGAGATGCTGTCCCTGGCCTGACCGGTCGGCGGGCATCAGCGGCTCCGTTGCACGGCGAAGAGCTCTCCGGCGCCCACCTCGAACGAGATGCCGTCGACCGCGAGCGTGACGCTCTTGCGGTAGCGCCTGGCCAACCCGTGGACCCCGATCACCGGTGTGGCGGTCAGACCAGGGCCTGCTCGTCGGTGGCAATCGTCGGCACGCCGGGGGGCACGGCGAGCCCGAGCTTGGCCATGTCGGCAGCCGTGTAGTCCTTGACCGGCGGCACGGTCATGCCGTCCTCGACCAGGGCGGTGAGCACGGTCGACACGTTGGCCAGCGCCAGGGAGTACTGCGTCCGCGCCAGCGCGCGCTCGCTCTCGGAGCCGTCGCTGTTGGTCCGCCGCAGCTCGGACTCCGCGTTCCACCGGCGAGCGTGGGCCTTGTCGAGCTGGCGGTACAGGTGCAGGGGGCGGGCCGCGCGCTGCCAGATGGCCGGGCTGGGATCACCGGCCATCATCGCCTCGCCTGAGACCCAGCGGACCGCCGCGTCCGGCGCGACGAGCACCCCCGGGGTCACCTCGACGTGGTAGTCCGACCCCACGGGGACGAACAGCAGGACCGGCGGCACCGACAGCACGTAGGCGAGTGTAAGGAGTTCCTGGACGCTGACCTCGGCGCGGCGGTCGCCCTCCAGGTCGGCGATGACAGTGTGATCCAGCGGCACCCCGGCGGCCGTGCAGCGCTCGGCCAGATCGAGGACGCTCCACCCGTGGGCGTCGCGGTACATCCTGACCCGCTGGCCGAGAACCTGGGTCGGCGTCCGAGGCGGCGAGCGGCGCGGACGCCTTACTACCATGTAACCCACAGTAGCCCGCCTGTCTGTCAGGTGTGAACGGACCGGAGCGCCGGGCAGGATGTCCCGATGGACCTCGACGCGGTCACAGACGAGCTGTACGGCCTGCCCCCTGACCGGTTCACCGCCGCCCGGGATGCCCGGGTGAAGGAGGCTCGCGGTGCCGGCGACCGGTCGCTGGCCGCCGAGATCGGCCGGCTGCGCCGGCCGGCGGTCAGCGCGTGGCTGGTCAACCTGCTGGCCCGGCGCCGGGGCGCGGCGATCGAGAAGTTGCTGGCGCTCGGCGCGGACCTGCGCGAGGCCCAGGAGTCACGTGCCGGCGACGACCTGCGGCGCCTGGCCGGCGATCGGCAGCGGCTCGTATCTGCCCTGGTACGCGATGCGCGGCGCCTGGCCGGTGAGGAGGGGCACCCGCCGTCCGGCACCGTGGAAGACGAGCTGGCGGCCACCTTGGCGGCGGCGTTGGCCGATCCGGACGCTGCTGCCGCCGTCCGATCCGGCCATCTGGTCGGCCCGCTGCAGCACTCGGGCTTCGGATGGGGGAAGGCGCCGTCCGCCGGCGGGCACCTCCGCGTGGTCGCCGAGCCGGCGGCGCGGGGGAGGGTCAAGCCCGACGGCGCCGCAGAGCGGGCGGGGCAGGCCGCCCGGCAAACAGCCGAGGCGGCGCGGGACGAGGCCATGGCGCAGGCCCGACGGGCCGAAGTCCACGCCCGGGAGGCGCTCGCCCGGCAGGAGGCGGCGAAGGCCCTCGTCGCCGACCTCAAGGAGCAACTGGACCTGACCCGGCAGGCCGTCACCGCGGCAGCCGGCGAGGTCAGGGCGACCGGCCGTGCCTCGCGGGTGGCGGCTCGCCGCGCCGAGCATGCCCAGAGCGCCGTCGATCGCCTCGGCTAGCGGCAGTGTGCACGTTCGGCGGATCGCAGCCCCGAGGGCCGCGATCCGCCATGCGTGCGGTGGGCGCTAGTAGAAGCGGCGCCGCGTACCGCCGATCGGCACGAAGTTGAGGATCAGGCCGACGACCAGCAGCACGACGCCGATGAAGAGCAGCACCTTGAGGCTGGCGACCAGCAGTCCGAGCACGATCAGAATGATGCCGAGAACGATCATGTCATCCCTTTCACCGTGAGGGGGGTGCCCCGCGCACGAGGGGTACCCGCCCGGGTCGGTACGAAACCGGCTGTCTGTCATCTCGCTCCGCTCGAAGCTCACAGGTCTGCCGATCGGTCCGGCTGACCTCCCGGCTGGACTCGGCGCGTCCGACCAGGCATCATCTGTCACGACAGGCACACCCGTTGCGAGGCCGCTGGGGAAGGCGCCCCTCGAGACCGGGAGGTCATCGTGCCTGTTCGTGGCGTTCTCTACGTCCACTCATGTCCGCCTGCGGTCTGCGCGCATGTGGAGTGGGCGGTTTCGCGCGTCCTCGGCATCCCCGTACGACTGCAGTGGACCGCCCAGCCGGCCGACCCGAGCACGCAGCGGGCCGAGTCGGTCTGGGAGGGCGCCGCGGGTACGGCGGCCCACCTGGCCGCGGCACTGCGGCGCTGGCCGATGCTGCGCTTCGAAGTGACCGAGGACCCCAGCGCCGGAGTCGACGGCGAGCGGATCTCCTACGTTCCGATGCTGGGTGTCTTCCGTGCGGCGATCAGCGCCTCCGGCGACATCGTCGTCGGAGAGGACCGGCTGCGTGCCCTCCTGGCGACCGCGAGTGCCAACGAGGCGCTCGCGCACGGTCTCGAGTGCCTCCTGGGCGTCGCCTGGGACATCGAACTGGAGGGCTACCGGCACGCCGGCGACGGCGCTCCGGTGACCTGGCTGTACGCGGTCTGAGCCGGTAAGGACCGCCCTAGAGAGGGATGTTGCCGTGTGCGCCCCGGCCGGCCGGGGCGGCACTGAGGGCCGCGGCCAAGCGCCGCCGGGTGTCGGCGGGCTCGATGACCTCGTCGACCACGCCGATCTCGATCGCCCGGTTGACCCCACCGGCGAAGCGCTCGTGCTCCTCGGCCAGGTGTGCGTGCAAGGTTTCACGCTCCCCGGGTTGCGCGGCGGCGAGCTTCTTGCGGTGCAGGATGCCGACGGCCGCGGACGCGCCCATCACGGCCACCTCGGCACCTGGCCAGGCGAAGACAGCCGTCGCGCCCAGGGCACGGGAGTTCATCGCGATGTAGGCGCCGCCGAATGCCTTGCGGGTGACCAGGGTGACCCGGGGGACCACCGCCTCGGCGAACGCGTGCAGCAGCTTGGCACCCCGGCGGACCACGCCGTCCCACTCCTGGCCCACCCCGGGGAGGTAGCCGGGCACGTCGACCACGACGACGAGTGGCACCCCGAGCGCGTCGCACATGCGGACGAAGCGCGCACCCTTCTCCGCCGACGTGGAGTCGAGGCAGCCACCGAGCCGCATCGGGTTGTTGGCGACGACGCCGACCGTGCGGCCGGCCAGCCGGCCCAGCGCGGTGACGATGTTGGGCGCCCACTTGGCGTGCAGCTCGATCGGGTCGCCGTCGAGGATCTCGGCGACGAGCGGGTGGACGTCGTAGGCCCGGTTGCGCTGCTCGGGCAGGATCGTGGCCAGAGCCTCGCTGGGCCCGATGTCCGAGGGTGAGAAGCGGCCCTGGCCGGCGAGCAGTGCCGCGATGGCGCGCGCCTTGTCCAGCGCCTCGGTGTCGGTCTCGGTGACCACGTGGACGACACCGCTGCGCCGGCCGTGCGGCTCGGGGCCGCCGAGGCGGGCCATATCGACGTTCTCGCCGGTCACGCTGCGGACGACCTCGGGCCCGGTGACGAACACCCGGCCGCTCGGCCCCATGATCACGATGTCGGTCAGGGCCGGCCCGTAGGCGGCGCCGCCGGCGGCCGGGCCGAGTACGACGGAGATCTGCGGCACCCGCCCGGAGGCGCGCACCATGGCGGCGAACACCTGGCCGACGGCGTCGAGGGCCTCGACGCCCTCGGCCAGCCGGGCCCCCCCGGAGTGCCACAGGCCGACGACCGGCATCCGCTCGCGGACGGCGGTGTCGATCGCGTCGACGACGTGCTGGCAACCCTGTGACCCCATCGCGCCGCCCATCCGGGCCGCATCGGAGGCGAAGGCCACGACCGGGCCGCCCTCGACGGTGCCGCGACCGGTCAGCACCCCGCTGTCGTCGCGGCTGCTGAGCAGGCGCAGCGACCCGGTGTCGAACAGCAGCTGCATCCGCAACTCCGGGTCGCGGGGATCGCGCGGCTCGGCTTCGGAGTCGATCGCGAGAGAGGTCACACCAGGCTCCTTCATCGACGTCACAGCGCGCTCATGCCGCGGTGAACACAAGGGCCACGTTGTGGCCGCCGAACCCGAACGAGTCATTGACGGCGGCCTGAAGCGTGACCTCCTGCGCCTGCACGCGGGCGATGTTGAGCCTGATGTCGTCGTCGGGATCATCGAGGTTGCGGGTCGGGGGCACCTTGCCGTCGCGAATCGCCAGCAGGGTGGCGATCGCCTCGACCGCCCCGGCGGCGCCGAGCAGGTGGCCGGTCATCGACTTCGTCGACGTTACGAGCGCGTGCTCGCCGATCGCGTCCCGGATGGCAACCGCCTCGGCCGTGTCGCCGACCGGCGTGGACGTGGCATGGGCGTTGACGTGCCCGATGTCGGCCGGCTCCAGCTGGGCGTCGGCGAGGGCCTGCCGGATGGCCCTCGCAGCGCCGGCGCCGGCCGGATCCGGCGCGGCGATGTGGTAGGCGTCGGCGGTCATCCCGGTGCCGACCAGCCGGGCATAGATCCGGGCGCCGCGGGCCTCGGCGAATTCCGCGCGTTCGAGCACCAGCACGCCGGCGCCTTCGCCGAGGACGAACCCGTCGCGGGCCTTGTCGAACGGCCGCGATGCCGCGCCCGGCTCGTCGTTGCGGGTGGAGAGCGCCTGCATCTGCGAGAACCCGGCGAGTGGCAGTGGATGGATGCAGGCCTCGGCACCGCCCACGACCACCACGTCCGCCCGGTCGGTACGGATGAGCTCGCGGCCCCAGGCGACCGCTTCGGCACCGGACGCGCACGCGCTGACCGGTGCATGGACGCCCGCCTTGGCGCCGAGGGCCAGGCCGACCGTGGCAGCCGGGCCGTTGGGCATCAGCATCGGGATGGTCAGGGGCGACACCCGGCGATGGCCCTTCTCCTCCATGATGTCGTCCTGGCCGAGCAGGGTCAGGGCGCCGCCGATGCCCGTACCGATCACGACCGCGAGCCGCTCCGGGTCGACCTCGGGGCTGCCCGCGTCGGCCCATGCCTCGCGGGCCGCGACCAGGGCCACCTGCTGGCAGCGGTCGAGCCGGCGGGCCTCGACGCGCTCCAGGGTGGCGCTCGGCTCGACGGCGAGTGTCGCGGCGATGCGTACCGGGAGGTGTTCGGCCCACGTCGCTTCGAGGGGACGTACGCCGGACTCACCTGCCAGCATGGCAGCCCAGGTCGACGCGACGTCACCCCCGAGTGGGGTGGTCGCGCCGAGCCCGGTGACGAGCACTTCGGTCACGCGGCGGCTCCGTGCTTTTCGATGTACGCGACGGCATCGCCGACGGTCCTGAGGTTCTTCACCTCATCGTCGGGGATCTTGACGTCGAACTTCTCCTCGGCCGCGACCACGACCTCGACCATGGACAGCGAGTCGACGTCGAGGTCGTCGGTGAACGACTTCTCCGGCGACACGTCGGCGGGCAGGATGCCGGCGACCTCCTCGAGAATCTCGGCCAGACCAGTTTGGATTTCGTCTGTCGTCACTGCGCGGGTGTCCTTTCGGGGGGTTGGCTGTCCGTGGGTTGCTCAGGGCGGTCAGGGACAGGTGATGACCTGTCCGGCAAAGGTCAGGCCCGCGCCGAAGGCGAGGACGAGGACGTCGTCGCCCGTGCGGGCCTCGCCACGCTCGACGAGGCGGGACAGCGCGAGCGGGATGGAGGCGGCCGAGGTGTTTCCGCTGTCGACGATGTCGCGGGCGACGACGGCGTTGGTGGCCCCCAGCTGGCGCACGATGGCATCGACGATGCGCAGGTTGGCCTGGTGCGGCACGACGATCGCGATGTCCTCGGGGGCCACACCGGCCCGGCGGCAGGCCTCCAACGCCACCTTGCCCATGGTCGTCGTGGCCCAGCGGAAGACCGCCTGGCCCTCCATATGCATGGCTGCGTCGCGTCCGGGGATCGTTATCGCCCCGGCCCTGGTGCCGTCGCTGCCCCAGACGACGGGGCCGATGCCGGTGGTCTCGGACCCGCCGATGACCGCAGCTCCGGCGGCGTCGCCGAAGATGATGCAGGTGGAGCGGTCGGTCCAGTCCACCCATGCCGAGAGCTTTTCCGCGCCGATGAGCAGGACCCGCTGGGCCGACCCGCAGCGGATGGCGTCGTCCGCCACCGTCAGCCCGTAGCAGAAGCCCGCGCAGGCGGCGTTGAGGTCGAAGGCCCCGGGGCCGGGAATCCCGAGGCGGGTGGCGATCGTGGCGGATGCGCCGGGCAGCGAGGCCTCGAGGGTGCAGGTCGCGGTGACGACCAGGTCGATGCTGTCCGCTTCCGCGCCGGCGGCAGCCAGCGCCTTGCCCGCAGCGGCGACGGCCATGTCGACGACGCTCTCGTCGTCGGCCGCGATGTGGCGGGTCACGACGCCGACCCGGTCGCGGATCCAGGCGTCATTGGTGTCGACGAAGGCGGCGATGTCGTCGTTGGTGAGCACCTTGGAGGGGCGGTAGTGGCCCAGGCCGAGAATGCGGGCGCCCGGCGAGCCGGTGGCGGAGTTCACGGTGCCGCTCCTTGGGGTTGCAGGCGGGCCAGGGGCTGCCCCGGGGCGACCGGGTCGCCGTCGACGACCAGCCACTCGGCCAGGACTGCGGGATAGGACAGCGTCACCTCGTGGGCGCCCTGGCGGGTCATGACCTGACCCACCGCCGTGCCGGGTGTCAGGAAGTCGCCCTCGCCGACCCCTCCCGGCGCGAACATGCCGGCGGCCGGCGCGACGAGGACCCGGAACGCGACCGACGGCTCGGCTCCCGGCGGCCCGCCGTGCCGAGCGATCAGGTCGCGGGCGGCCGGCAGGTCCTCGGGCGTCTTCAGGGCGACGACCTCCACTCCCTTGAGCTCGCGCCGGGCCAGGCCGGCGAGGGTGCCGGCCGGCGGCAACTCGATGGCGGCGGTCACCCCGAGATCGCGCATGGTGGCCTGGCACAGATCCCAGCGCACCGGCGAGGTCACCTGGGCCACCAGTCGCTTGACGGCCTCGCTGCCGGTTGGTACGGCGGTGCCGTCGGCGTTGGACAGCAGCAGCCGGGTGGGCTCGGTGGTCGGCACGCCCTCGGCGATCGCGGCGAGGGCGTGCTCTGCCGCGGCCATGTAGGAGGTGTGGAAGGCCCCGGCGACCCGCAGCGGGATGACTCGTGCCTTGGCGGGCGGCGACTCGCTGAGCCGGCGCACGGCGTCGGCCGCTCCCGCCGCGACGACCTGGCCGGCACCGTTGCGGTTGGCCGCGGTCAGGCCACCGGACTCGATGGCCTGCAACACCTCCTCGGGGTCACCGCCGAGGATCGCGGCCATCGCGGTTTCGGGCTCCCGGCAGGCGGCGGCCATGGCGCGACCACGGGCGGCGGCCAGGGTGATCGCTGCCTCGGCGCTGAACACGCCGGCCAGGGCGGCCGCGGTGAGCTCGCCGATGCTGTGCCCGGCCACGACCGTCACATCGTGCAGGGGGAGTTGCTCGGCGGCGACGAGGGCGAAGGCCACGAGCAGAGGCTGGGCCACCTCGGTGGCCTGGAGCTCCTCGGCTTCAGCGGTCGTACCCAGCCTGACCAGGTCGAGGCCGCACAGTGCCGACAGCCAGCGAAGGCGGCTCGACACGCCCGGCAGGTCGAGCCAGGGCACGAGCATCCCGGGGGTCTGGGCACCCTGACCGGGGGCGAGGAGAGCTAGCACTACTTGACCATGTCTGCTACCCGGGGCGGTCTGCGATACCGGGGGATACGAAGAAACGCGCCGAATCTTTGGAGGATGTCTACAAGTCTCGTCCATCCACGCTGCCGTCCGGACCGGTGTCCAGGCGACCGACCGCAAGGCCCACTCGCAGCGCGAACGCATCCCGGGCATTGACCGGCGACAGCCCGCAGACGTCAGTGATCCGGCGCAGCCGGTAGCGCACGGTGTTCGGGTGCACGAACAGCGCCCGCGCGGTGCCCTCCAGGGTGCCGCCGCAGTCGAGGTAGGCGGTCAGGGTGGCCAGGAGGGAGGACCCGGCGTCCCGCAGCGTGTCGTACACGTCGCGGGCCAGCAGCCGGCGTGCCTCGTCGTCACCGGCGAGGGCACGCTCGGGCAGCAGGTCGCTGGCCAGCACCGGCCGTGGCGCTCCCGGCCAGGCCGCGACGGCCCGCGCTCCGGCCAGCGCGGCCCGGGCCGAGCCGCCGGCCGTCGCCAGCCCGGTGGCCAGGCCGCCGACCACGACCGGGCCGGGCCCGAACTCCGCGAGCAGGGGTTTGGTGGCGACCAGCGCATCCTGGATGCCACCGAGCACGACGACCATCTGCTCGCCCTGCACGCCGACCAGCACGTCGGTCCCCGCGTACTTCGCGGTCAGCTGGACGGCGTCCATGACCGTCTCGGCGTCACCCGGCGGGGGAGCGCCGACGATGACGGCCACGGGAGCGATATCGGCCCAGCCCAGCGCGGCAGCACGGCTGGCGAGGATGTCGTCGGAATCGCCACGCAGCAGGGCGTCGACCAGCAGCGCCTGCAGCCGCGCGTCCCAGGCCCCGCGCACCTCGGCGGCGCTGGCGTAGACCTGCGCCGCGGCGAAGGCCACCTCGCGGGAGTACCGCAGCACCGCCTCGCGCAGCGCTGCCTCTTCACCGGGTGCCGCCAGGTGCTCGACCTGCGACTCCACCACCCCGATCGTGACGCGGACGAGCGCCACCGCGCGCTGCAGGGTCACCGAGCGGGCTAGCTCGCGCGGGGCCGATCCGAACACCCCGTAGGTGATCTCCGGGGCCCGCTCCGGCTGGCGCAGCCACTCGACGAAGGCGGCGATGCCGGCCTGCGCGACGAGCATGACCCACGAGCGCTGGTCGGGCGGCATCGACCGGAACCACGGCAGCACGTCGTCCATGCGCGCGACGCTCTGCGTGGCGAGTGCGCCCGAGGAGCGTTCGAGCCGGCGAAGTGACGCGGTCAGCGGCGGATGCTGCACGATAGAAGCGTGCCATGTGAGCGAGTCGGTGTACGACGGTCCAGGTACGGGGACTGAACAGCCATGGGATCACCCCACGCCGCGCTGAGCGGGCCCGACCGTCGGTTCGGCGCGCGCTCGCTGCTCATCGCAGTGGCCGTCGTGCTGGTGGCGGTTCCGTTCCTGCTGCTCGTGCTGCTGGTCGAGAGCCATTCGAGCGGGCTCCGCGGGATCGACAACGGTGCCCGCGACGGCCTGCATTCGCTCGCGGTGCACAACCGGATGCTCGTACGGCTGCTCCAACTGATCAGCCTGTCGGGGTCGACGCTGGCCTGGACGCTGGTCTTCGTGCCGGTCACCGCGTGGCTGCTGTGGCGCCGGCTGCCCCGGCTCGCGGCGTTCGTGGCGATCACCGTCGTGGCCAGCAGCCTGCTCGACAACCTCGTCAAGTCCCTGGTGCATCGTGCCCGGCCGGTCCTGCCCGACCCGGTGGCGCATGCCGGTGGGCAGAGCTTCCCCAGCGGGCATGCCCAGGCGGCGATCGTCGGCTACGGCGTGCTCCTGCTCGTCTTCCTGCCCGCCCTGCATGGCGCCTGGCGCCGGGTCGCGCCGGCCGTTGCGGTCGTGATGGTGCTGGCCATCGGCTTCTCCCGGGTCGCGCTCGGCGTGCACTATGTGAGCGACGTGCTGGCCGGGTACGTCCTTGGCGCGGCGTGGCTGATCGCCATGACGGCGGCGTTCAGCGCCTGGCAGGTCGAGCGCGGGCGCCCGGCGGTCCGGCCGAGCGAGGGCTTGGCGCCCGAGCAGGCCGACCGGCTGACCCCGTGATCCCGTCGTGCTGACGTCGTGACAGCGGCACCGCGCGACCCGGTCGCCGACCTGCGGCGCATCGCGTTCCTCCTCGAACGCGCCCACGAGGCGACCTATCGGGTGCGGGCATTCCGTACGGCTGCCGCCTCGGTCGAGGCGCTCTCCGCCGATGAGGTCCGCGACCGGGCCATGGCAGCGACCCTGACCGAGCTGGCAGGGGTCGGCGAAGTCACCGCCCGCACCGTGACCGAGTCGCTGGCCGGCGAGCTGCCCGCATATCTCGAACGCCTCGACGCGACCTCCCGCGAGCCGGTCGCCACCGGCGGCGAGCAGATCCGGGCCGCCCTGCGCGGGGACTGCCACACGCACTCGGACTGGTCCGACGGCGGTTCGCCGATCGTCGAGATGGCGCGGGCCGCCCGTGACCTCGGCCACGACTACGTCGTCCTGACCGACCACTCACCCCGGCTGACCGTCGCCAACGGCCTGAGCGCCGACCGGTTGCGTGCCCAGCTCGACGTGGTCGCGCAGGTCAACGCCGAGCTGGCACCATTCCGGATCCTTACCGGGATCGAGGTCGACATCCTCGATGACGGCTCGCTGGACCAGGAGCCGGCCCTGCTCGCCCGGCTCGACATCGTGGTCGCCTCGGTGCACTCCAAGCTGCGGATGCCGCCTGCGGAGATGACCCCCCGGATGATCGCTGCCGTGGCCAACCCGCACGTCGACATCCTGGGCCACTGCACCGGCCGCAACGTCACCAGCGGCGGACGGCGCGGGCGGACCCGGCCGGAGTCGGAGTTCGAGGCCGACCTGGTGTTCGCCGCCTGCGAGAAGTTCGGTGTCGCCGTCGAGATCAACTGCCGGCCGGAGCGGCTCGACCCGCCCCGGCGCCTGTTGCGGCTGGCCATCCAGTCGGGGTGCGTCTTCTCCGTCGACACCGATGCGCACGCGCCCGGTCAACTCGACTGGCAACCCTACGGCTGCGCCCGGGCCGAGGCCTGCGAGGTGCCGGTCGACCGGATCGTGAACACCTGGCCGGCCGAGCGCCTACTGGCGTGGGCCGGCCACCGCGACGGCTCAGCCTGAGACGGGCCGGGAGTCGGCCTCCTGCGCCGGCGGTGCGTGCTGCACCTCGAGCAGCCCGTAGTGGTCGATCGCCTGCTGCACCACCTGAGCCTTGATCTCCCCGCGCCGGGCCAGCTCGCCCAGCACCGCGACGGTGATGGACTCCGCGTCGACGTGGAAGAACCGCCGCAGGGCGGCGCGGGTGTCCGACCGGCCGAACCCGTCGGTGCCCAGCGAGGTGTAGTCGCCCGGCACCCACCGCGCGATCTGGTCGGGCACGGCGCGCATCCAGTCGGAGACCGCGACGACCGGCCCCTGGGCGCCGTCGAGTACCTGCGTGATGTAGGGGATGCGGTCGGCCTCGCCGGGGTGCAGCATGGCGTGCTCCTCGCAGGCGACCCCGTCGCGGCGCAACTCGTTCCACGACGGCACCGACCACACGTCGATCGCGAGGCTCCAGTCCTTGCTGAGTAACTCCTGGGCGCGCAACGCCCACTGCATGGCCACTCCTGAGGCGAGCACCTGAGCCCGCGGCCCGGGTGGCGCGTCCTGCGGCACGGGGGAGTAGAGGTAGATCCCGCGCAGGATCGACTCCGGCGTGACGTGCTCGGGCATGGCCGGCTGGTTGTAGGGCTCGTTGTAGATGGTCAGGTAGTAGAAGATGTCCTCGCTGTCGGGGCCGAACATCCGCCGCATCGCGTCCTTGACGATGACCGACAGCTCGAAGGAGTACGCCGGGTCGTAGGCGACGCAGGCCGGGTTGGGTGCCGCGAGCAGTATGGAGTGGCCGTCCTCGTGCTGCAGGCCCTCGCCGTTGAGGGTGGTGCGGCCGGCCGTCGCGCCGAGCAGGAAGCCACGGCCCATGGAATCGGCGAAGGACCAGATCTGGTCGCCCACCCGCTGGAAGCCGAACATCGAGTAGAAGATGAACACCGGGATCATGTGCTCGCCGTGCACCGCGTAAGACGTGCCGGCGGCGATCGTCGAGGCCATCGAGCCGGCCTCGCTGATCCCCTCGTGCAGGATCTGGCCCTTGACCGCCTCCTTGTAGGACAGCAGCAGGTCACGGTCGACCGAGTCGTAGGTCTGCCCCATCGGCGAGTAGATCTTGGCAGTCGGGAACAGCGAGTCCATCCCGAACGTACGGGCCTCGTCCGGAATGATCGGTACGAACCGCTTGCCGATCTCCTCGTCCTTCATGAGGTCCTTGAGCAGTCGTACGAACGCCATCGTGGTGGCGACCTTCTGCTTGCCGGAGCCCTTGACCAGGTCGTCGTAGGCCCGCACCTCCTTGTGCGGCACCGGCTTGGCGCGCAGGACCCGCTTGGGCAGGTAGCCGCCGAGGGCAGCCCGCCGCTCCTTCATGTACTGGATCTCCTCCGAACCCTCGCCCGGGTGGTAGTACGGCGGCAGGTCGCCCTCGAGCTCGGTGTCGCTGATCGGCAGGTAGAGCCGGTCGCGGAAGGCCTTGAGCTCGTCCTTGGACAGCTTCTTCATCTGGTGGGTGGCGTTGCGGGCCTCGAAGCCCTTGCCCAGCGTCCAGCCCTTGATGGTGTGGGCCAGGATCACGGTCGGCTGGCCCTCGTGCTCCACGGCGGCCTTGTAGGCCGCGTAGATCTTGCGGTAGTCGTGCCCGCCGCGCGGCAGGGTCTGCAGCTGGTCGTCGCTGAGCTGGCTGGCCATCCGGCGCAGCCGCGGGTCGCCGCCGAAGAAGT
>QHCA01000202.1 GCA_003244095.1 Pseudonocardiales bacterium
CGGGCTCCTATCGGGAAGTCAGGAGTAGCGATGAGCTTGCTCGACAAGGCAGCGAGGGCAGCCGCCCAGGCCACGGTCAAGGCCCAGGAGAGCATCGCGCAGGGCCAGGCCAAGGCCAACCAGATGCAGGCTCGGCGACAGGCGGACGCTCTCGTACGCGAGCTCGGGGCGGCCTACTACACGCAGCAGCGCCACGGCGGCTCGGCCGCTGCGGTGACCGCGGCGCTCGCAGCGGTCGACGCGCACGTAGCGGCCCACCCGGAAGCGACGGGCGGTACGCCGGCCGAGCCGACCCCGCCACCCCCGGGTGGGTACGGGCTCGACGACCTCTAAGCCGGTCTCGTCGTGCGGGGCGCCCATCCGCGTTGCCGGGCCGCCTCGTACAACATCACCGTGGCGGCGTTGGCCGCATTGAGCGACGTTGCCGATCCGGACATCGGGATCTTCACCGTGTGATCAGCTGCCGCACGCCAGCCGGCGCTCAGGCCCTTCGTCTCGTTGCCCACCAGGATCAGGCACGGGCCGGTCAGGTCGTGATCGGCGATGTCCACCTCGCCCTTCTCGTCCGTGCCCACGACGGCAAGCGGGATACCGCGGTCCCGGACGCCCTGCACCCAGTCGAGCACGGTCCGATTGGACGGCGAGCGCACCACCGGAACGCTGAACAGTGAGCCGGTGCTCGCCCGCACGGCCTTGGGGTCGTACGGATCGGCGGCATGGCCGCTCACGATGACCCCCGAGCCGCCGAACGCATCTACCGATCGCACCAGCGAGCCGATGTTCCCCGGGCTGGCCGGCCGATCGAAGACCGCCCCGATGAAGGACTCGTCCACCGGTATCCGATCGAGGTCGTCGGGAGGTATCTCGACCACCGCGAGCAGCTCGGGCGTGTCGTCGTCCTTGCCGCCGAGTGCCCACATGAGCTCGGTGCCGACCGCGACCTGCTGGGCCTCGACCCTGTCCATCAGGCCGGCCGCCCAGCGCGACAAGGGTCTGCCGACGTCGAAAAGCAGGGTGTGCACCGGCCAGCCTGCCTGGACGGCGAGGGTGATCGGTCGAACGCCCTGCACCAGAAATTCGCCGGCGCGATGCCGCTTGGTGCGATTGGTGAGCAGTGCCAGCCACTGCTGGAAGCTGGCGTTGCGCGACGTAACCCGCTGGACCTTTGCCAAGAACAGCCTCACCTCAGGACCCCGAGCGTCGCAGGCTACCTGTACGTGGTCCACGTGAGCCTCCGCATCGGGCGGAATCCCGACTGGTCGATCATGCCTCGCCCCCAGCCGGCCACGCGGTCCGCAGCCACCGGGCATCGGCCCGATAGAGGTTCGAATGACCAGCGGCGATAGTGGCCCTTGCCGACGGATCACCCGCCGCCGCGCGTGCGCGGCCGTCATCCACTGATCCAGGCCCGCCAGACACGTCCTGACCGGACCAACGAGGCATGGATCACGGCCGAGGCCATCGGGGATGTCCGCCCTGCGGGGCCAGGCGCGTCCAGGACGCTCTAGGCTCGCGTGCCATGACCGGTCAGCCTGTGTGTTACTCGTGCGTGCGCATGGCGGCTGGTATGGCCGCGCCGCCGAGGGAACGGGTGCTGGACACCGACCACTGGCGCCTGGCACACGCGTTCGGAACTACACTGCCCGGCTGGCTGGTCCTGCTGCCGAAAGTGCACGTCGAGTCCCTTGCCGACCTGGCACCCGAGGCAGCCGCCGAGCTCGGCGGGTTGCTGAGAGACGTGACGGCCGCCCTGCAAGCCGCGATCGGCTGCACCAAGACCTATGTCGCGCTGTTCGCCGAAGCGGAAGGTTTCAGCCATCTGCACTTCCACGTCATCCCCCGGATGAGTGATCAGCCGGTGGAGCTACGGGGGCCGGCCGCGTTCGCAGCGCTCGGCCACCCGCCGGAGCGCTCGGTCCAACCGGCCGAGATGGACGACATCGCCACTCGTATTCGTGCTCAGCTCCCGTCGCCGTAGCGAATCCGTCTCGTTCTCAGCGGGTTACCGCAAGGAACGCCCGGTGCTGGGTGGATGGCGGCTGGCGGCAGTGGTCCGCGCTGGCCCTCGTCGCCCGTAGCGCGACCAGCCGTCGGGCGGCCTTGCAACTTGGCAGATCAGCCAAGACCGTCAACGCCACTTCACACACGTCCACCGCAGGCTCGGCGTCACCAGCCGCGCCGCCACACTCTTCCTCGGCATCAAGGACGGGTTGGTCGACGCGGCGACCAGTCGGGCAGGCGCCCGCTACTCCCCGGTCGACACCGCGGCGGCGGTGAGCCGGTGCTCGGACGAGCAGAACAGGTACTGCGGGCTGGGATGGGGGAACAGCGGGCTGTCCCGCGACGGTCCAGCACTGCCGCCCGGTTGCGGGAGCCCGTCGCGCAGGCGCTCGGACAATGCGTCCTGTCGTACGACACCCAGGCAGAACACCAGGCGCTCCACCCGGTCGGGAAGCCGGATCTCGGCCGAGCCCATGTACGGCCGCAGCGGGGTCAGCGGCAACGCGACGGCGAAGCTGCCGGACGCCGTCTTGCCGGGAGGCAGGATGGTGCCGCGCAGGACCGCGAGCGCGACCGGGTGGACCCCCGGCGGCACCGGGAAGGTGCGCCTGGCGATCTCGACGGTGCCGTTCTCGCGCGCCGTCACGTATGCCTCAGGCACGAGCGTGGACGTGGCCGCGCCGTGCTCGGAGGGAGCACCGTCGTAGATCACCAGCGGCACCGGACCGGTGTTGACGATCCGGTAGGTGATCTGCACCGATCCCGACCGCTCGGTCAGGCCGGCGGTGAAGGACACCTCGGGCCGCGGCCCCGCTCCGGTCACCTTCGCCGATGGCTCGTAGTCGGTGTACGGACGGCCGCCACACGCGGCAGCCGCGGCAGCCGCGATCAGGGCGACAGAGGCAGTCCGCCAGGAGCGCCACAACGCGCCCGGCCCGTGCCGACCTACCATCAGAATCCGTACTTGGGGCGCTGCGGAGCGCCCAGCTCGTCACGCAGTCCGTTCTCTGTGTAGTCGAAGGGATGATCGGGGTCGATCTCGTAGTGGCCGTCTCCATCGGGGTCGATCGGCAGGCCGACCGCCTCCCGCTCGTCGTTGGGCACTCCGACCAGATGGCCGTGACTGTCATACATCTGGTCGGGGTTCGCCGGATTGTCGTAGCTGCCGTCCGCCGACGTATCGTGGCTGAAGTCGTAGACGTGCGCCATCTCGTGGTAGAGGACGGTGACGGGTGGCCCGTCGGCGATCGTCTGGAACCTCGGGTCGTACTGGATCTTGTAGTTGTTGTGATTGAACACCTGGTCGAGGACACCCTGGTCGTCGCTGGCGTATCCGTTGGCATCGGTCGTCTCGACGATCCTGATCGTGTCACCCTGGTAGGCCAGGCCGCCGAGCACCGGCCAGTCCTTGGCGATGGCGCCGGTCTCGTTGTGGACCCTGTCCATCTGGGCGAGCATGAGTTGCCCCCGCGGCGACGAACGCAGCATGTCCAGGTCGGCCTGCACCCGCTCCACGAATTCGGGTGACCCTTCGACCCGGATCGTGTTGCCGACATCCCTTATCTCGACGGTGACGGTCTTCTCCGTGTCCACCTGATCACCGGACTGAACGTAGGCGGTGTCGTTGCCGCTCCCTCCGGCCACCGTGTCAGTGCCCGCGCCGCCGTAGACCACGTCGTTGCCCGCGCCGGCACGGATGACGTCGTCGCCGCGACCACCGGAGATCATGTCGTTGCCGGCCCCACCGTCGATCGAGTCGTCACCGGTCGCGCCTTCGAGGTAGTCCTGCCCGTCGCCACCTGAGATCTGGTCGTTTCCCGACATGCCGTAGACCGTGTCGTTGCCCGATCCGCCCCGCAGGACGTCGTCGCCGGCCTGGCCGTCGATGTAGTCACGGCCGGCGCCACCGCTCACGGTGTCGGTTCCGGCGCCTGCCTGGACGGTGTCGTTGCCGTCACCGGCCAGGATGCGGTCGTCGCCTCCTCGCCAGCTCGCGCACGTCGTTGACCAGGCTGTCGTCGAGGGTGGATCGGATCTGATCGGCCTCCTGGATGGCCGCGGTCACCGCGGCGACGACCTGGTCGGTGGCCGGCCGGAAGGTGACGTTGCCGCCGCTGACGTCGACGGGGCACTTCGCCGTGACCTTGTCCCAGCTGTCGTTCAGCCGGCTCTGGGAGTTGCTGAGTGCCGAGGCAACTGCCTCCAGCGCAATGGCCGCGCGGTCGACCAGCCCGCTGGACTGCTCGATGTCGTCGGTGAGCCGCACCTGGTGCCTGTTGTAGCTCTCGGCCGCCGCGCCGACCCAGTGCTTGGCATAGACGCGAAGAACGGCTGCCTCGACCGCGCGGGCATTGGTGCGCGCCGCCGTGGCCACATCGCTCCAGCCCTGTGCTGCCTGCCGCACCGCGGCCGGGTCGGCCTTGAGGTCCCAGAGGTTCGTCGTCGTGATCGGCGGCGGTGGCGGCAGCGGGACGGCTGGCGCACCCGACGGAGGCCGGCCGGCGCTCTGACCCGTGATGATCTCGTCCCTGATCAGCATGGCGTCGGCCCGCCCATCCGGTGGCCGCGGCAGAGCCGGTCGGCGGCATCCTGGTCGATCTTCTGATAGGCGAACGCCACCCGGTAGAGGCGGTCGACATCGCCTTCCAGCACCTCCACGAGCCTTTCGTTGGTGGTGCCGCCCTGCTCGACGACGGCCAGATGGGCGCTGTGCACGGCCGGGCCGGCAGAGGAGTCTCCGAACGCGGCGGGGGCTACCGTCAGCGGCGCCCGGCTCGCACGGATGCCGCTGCTGATGCCGTCGGCTGCCTTGAGCACCTCGCCGGCCAGCCGGGCCAGCTCCGTGTAGTCGGCCACGAATCCATCGGTTGCCATGACCTCAGCCTACGCAAATCGGACTGCGTCCACACGTGCCGTTCACATGCTGGCCCAGACAGCGCACCGCGAGCGGTCTTGGGCAGATGCTCGATGGACAGCAACAGCCGGGGCCGGCCGTTGCGCGCGGCGGGCTGTGTCGTGATCGCCCCGCGGTCACCTGACCGGAGCCCCCTCCTGTCGTACGGCGGTGAGCACCAGGTAGCACCACAGGCCGAGGCGCAACGCCTCGACCTGCGCACGCGGCGCGTCCGCGTTGCCCTGTTGCACCCGGCTGAGAAGCCCGGCCCGCTGCAGCGGCAGGACGAACGGCCGCGCCGCCCTGGCGATCCGCCCGATGCGGACCAGCGACGGCGCGACGTACCGCGTCCAGTCGATGACCTCGATCCGCTCGAAACCCGCCCGCTGGAGCAGGTCGACGTACTCGATATCGGTGACCAGGCTCGGCATCGCCCAGCCGTCCAGCCACGGCGCAATGGTCTGCCGGTCCTGTGCTGTCACCGGCGGGGTGGAGCGCAGGACGTTCTCGGCCAGGATCAGCCGGCCGCCGGGAGCCAGCAACCGGTATGCCTCGGCCAGGACGTCAGCCCTGGACTCTGCGTGTACGACACTCTCCAGTGCCCACATGACGGTGAACGCGCCATCGGTGAAGGGAGTGCGGGCATAGTCGGCCAACTCGAAGCGGGCGCGCGTTCCGAGAGGCCGCTGCTCGGCAACGCGTCGAGCGGTCTCGACCTGGAACGCCGTGACGTTGACCCCGGTCACCTGGCCGCCGACGTGCTCGGCGAGCCACAGGGAGCTGCCGCCCAACCCGCAGCCGGCGTCGAGCACGCGGTCGGACTCGGTGATCCCGACCTGAGCGGCGAGCGCGGCGTTCATCTGCCGCACCGCCTTCTGGTGGCTGCGCACGCCGTCGGCGTAGTAGCCGAAATGCATCGCCAGAGAGCGCCGGCTGCCCCACAGGTGCCGGTAGTCCCAGCGGGTCCCGTTGTAGTACGTGACGACGGCGTCCCGCTGCGACGGCACGGCGGGGGCCGGTCAGTCCAGGCCGTTGGCGGCGCGGATCACATCGACGATGGCGTCCATGATCTCGGTGAGCTCGTAGTCCTTCGGCGTGAACACCTGGGCGACGCCGCGGGCGCGCAGCACCTCGGCGTCGGCGGCCGGGATGATGCCGCCGACGATCACCGGGACGTCACCGAGCCCGGCCACGCGCAACCCGTCGATGACGTCGGGTACGACCCCCAGGTGCGATCCGGAGAGCACCGAGAGCCCGACGACGTGTACGTCCTCCTCCACCGCGGTCGCCACGATCTGGGCCGGGGTGAGCCGGATGCCCGGGTAGACGACCTCGAAGCCGGCGTCGCGGGCCCGGACGGCGATCTGCTCGGCACCGTTGGAGTGCCCGTCGAGGCCGGGCTTGCCGACCAGCATCTTCAGGTGGACGCCCAGCTCGGTGCCGGTAGATCGGACCCGCTCCCGGACGGCCGCCAAGGCCGCTCCGGACCCGCCGCCGCCCGCGGTACCTGAGACGCCGGTCGGGGCACGGTACTCACCGAACACCTCCCGCAGCGCCTGCGCCCACTCCCCCGTGGTCACGCCGGCCCGGGCGCAGCGCAGCGTCGCCTCCATCAGGTTGCCTTCGGTCTTGGCCCCGTCGCCCAGCTCGACCAGCGCGGCGTCGACCTCGTCGGCGTCGCGGCCGGCCCGCCACCCGGCCAGCGCGTCGATCGCCGCCTGCTCCACTGCCGGGTCCACCGTCTGGACCGCCGTGTCGAGGTCGGCCACCAGTGGGTTGGGCTCGGTGGTGGTGAACCGGTTGACCCCTACCACCACGTCCTCGCCGGCCTCCACCCGCCGCCGGTGCTCGGCCAGCGAGCCCACCAGCTCGGTCTTCATGTAACCGCTTTCGACCGCCGCCACCGCCCCGCCCATCGCCTGCACGCGGTCGATCTCGGCCCGCGCGCCCGCCATGATCGAGGCCACCTTGGCCTCGACGACCGGTGAGCCGGCGAAGAGGTCGTCGTACTCGAGCAGGTCACTTTCGAAGGCCAGCACCTGCTGCAACCGCAACGACCACTGCTGATCCCACGGACGGGGCAGTCCGAGGGCTTCGTTCCACGCGGGCAGTTGGACCGCGCGTGCGCGGGCATCGCGGGACAGCGTGACGCCGAGCATCTCCAGCACGATCCGCGCGACGTTGTTCTCCGGCTGCGCCTCGGTCAGCCCCAGCGAGTTGACCTGCACGCCGTAGCGCAGGCGGCGCTGCCGGGGATCGGTGACGCCGTAGCGTGACTGCGTGAGCTCGTCCCACAGCGCCACGAAGGCGCGCATCTTGCACATCTCCTCGACGAAGCGCACGCCGGCGTTGACGAAGAATGAGATGCGGGCTACGACGGCACCCATCTGATCGGCGGCCACCTGCCCGGAGTCGCGTACGGCATCCAGTACGGCGATTGCCGTGCACAGGGCATAGGCAACCTCCTGCACGGGCGTGGCACCGGCCTCCTGCAGGTGGTAGGAGCAGATGTTGATCGGATTCCACTTCGGCATCCGGGTGACCGCGTAGGCGACCGTGTCGGTGGTCAACCGCAGCGACGGGCCGGGCGGGAATGCATAGGTCCCGCGGGAGAGGTACTCCTTGATGATGTCGTTCTGGGTGGTCCCCACCAGGGCGGCGACGTCGGCGCCCTGCTCGTCGGCGACGACCTGGTAGAGCGCCAGCAGCCACATCGCGGTCGCGTTGATCGTCATGGAGGTGTTGGTCTCCTCCAGCGGGATGCCGTCGAACAGCGCTCGCAGGTCGCCGAGATGGGCGATCGGGACACCGACCTTGCCGACCTCACCACGAGCCAGCGGGTGGTCGGGGTCGTAGCCGGTCTGCGTCGGCAGGTCGAAGGCGACCGA
>QHCA01000203.1 GCA_003244095.1 Pseudonocardiales bacterium
CGCTGGCCCGACGAGAGCTTCGCCGGGCTGCCTACCCTGCCGCCGTTCGGGCTGCTGCCGATGGTCGCGCGCTCACCGAGCATGCGGCTGCGCGACCTGCGCTCGATGAACGGCCCCGCGGCGCTGGCCCTGCTGGCCTACGACCGCGAGCAGACCTACGCCCGCTACGACGACGTCACGGCGGCGGCCCTGCTCGACAGCCTGCGGCTGCCCGAGCGGGCCCGGGCGATGCTGTTCGACGTCTTCGCGCACTCCTTCTTCAACCCGGAGGAGGAGATGTCGGCCGCCGAGATGATCATGATGTTCCACTTCTACTTCCTCGGCAATCCCGAGGGCCTGCTCTTCGACGTGCCCGACCGCGACTACGCCGACTGCATCTGGGCGCCGCTCATGGCCTACCTGACCGACCGCGGCGCCGACGTGCTCACCGGCAACCCGGTCGACGCGGTCGAGCCGGCGGTGACCGGCGGCTGGCGGATCACGATCGCCGGCGGGCTGACACTGCGGGCGCCACACGTCGTGCTGGCCACGGACCCGGCGGCCCTGCGCGGGCTGGTCGGCCGCTCACCGGGGTTGGTGACGGCCGGCCCGGGGCTGGCCCGGCAGGTCGCGTCGTTGCGCACGACGGCGCCCTACGCGGTGGCCAGGGTGTGGCTCGACGGCGACGTCGCACCCCACCGGATGCCGTTCAGCGGGGTGACCCGAGAGGCGACACTCGACTCGGTCGCCGTCTACTCGCGTTTCGAGGGCGAGGCCGCCGCGTGGGCAGCGGCGACCGGCGGCTGTGTCCTCGAGCTGCACGCCTACGCCGCACCGGCCGGCCTGGACGCCGACCAGCTGGCCGGGCGGATGCTCACCGAGCTCGCCGGGCTGTGGCCGGAGACCCGCGGCCTAGGCGTCGTCGACATCGACGCCCGAGTGCGCGAGGACGCTCCGGGCTTCGCCCCGGGCAGCGATGCGATGCGCCCGGGTGTCACGACCGACGCGGCCGGAGTGCGGCTGGCCGGCGACTGGGTCCGGCTGGGGTTTCCCAGCGCGCTGATGGAACGTGCTGCCGCGTCCGGCATGCTCGCGGCCGGCGACGTGCTGACCGCGGTCGGCGCGGCTCCCGAGCCGGTGGTGTCGGTGCCGCCCCGGGGCCTGCTCGCCCGGCGCCGGCCGGCTCAGGCGTAGCGCAGGTCCTCGCCCGCGGGGTCCTCGACGTTGCGTTGGCACGTGGGGCAGTGCCAGCGGATCTCCAGGGGAGTGCCGCAGGTGACGTGCCGCGGCGGCTCGGCGTCCGATGCCGAGCCGGCCCCCCACGCGGCGAGCAGCCGAAGGGCCCCGGCCAGCTCCCGGCCACTGGCCGACAGGTCGTAGGACACCCGGCGCGGCCGGTCGGTGTAGGGCCGGCTGACCACGATGCCGTCGCGGACCAGGGCCTTCAGCCGCTGTGCGGCGACATTGGAGGCCAGGCCGGGGACCGCGGCCAGCAACTCGTTGAATCGGTGCGGCGCCTCGAGCAGCGCCGCGATCACCAGCAGGGTCCACCGGTCGCCCACCCGGGACAGGGCCGAGGCCAGCGCCGTCGGGCCGGCCGGCTCAGGAGCCGGGCGGGGATCGAGCTTTTCGGAGGCAGTGGCGGACACGGAGATCATGCTATCGGCGAAAAGCCTTGGCCACGGGAGCTCACCGTACTAGCTTGCAAGTCACAAGTCTCTGAGAGGACGGCCCATGTTCGAGGAGTTGCAGCGCAGTGCGGAGAAGGTCCGGGTCGCGGTGGCACCCGCGGTCGTGTCGATCGGCCGGAACGGCCGGGGGTGCGGTGTGGTGTTCGCCGAGGGTCTGGTGGTCACCAACGCACACAATCTGCGGGACCAGACGACGTCGGTCACCTTCGCCGACGGCCGCACGGAACAAGGCACGGTGCGCGGCGCCGACGGCGACAGCGATCTCGCGGTGATCGCCGTCGACACCGCGGCGGCGGTCGCGCCCGACTGGTCGGTTGCCCAGTCCACCCCCGACCGGGCGATCTTTGCCGTCAGCCGGGGCGGCAACGGGGCTGCCCGGGTCACGTTCGGCACCATCTCGGCGGTCGACCGCGCCTTCCGCGGGCCGCGCGGCCGGCGGATCCGCGGCAGCGTGGAGCACACCGCGCCGCTGCCGAAGGGCTCGTCCGGCAGCGCCGTCGTGGACACCGACGGCAACCTGGTAGGCATCTCGACGCACCGGTTGGGGGAGGGGTTCTACCTCGCCCTGGCCACCGACGCCGACCTGCGCGCCCGGATCGAGGCGCTCGGGCGCGGTGAGGAGCCACGGCGTCCGCGCCTGGGAGTCGGGCTCGCTCCCAGCGGTGCCGCCGCACAGCTGCGCCGTGCCGTCGGCCTGCCGGACCGGGCCGGCCTGCTCGTGCGCGTGGTCGAGGAGGGCAGCCCTGCCGAGCGGGCCGGGATCTCGACCGGAGACCTTCTGGTGTCGGCCGGCGGCCGGCCGGTGCACACGCACGACGATCTCTACGACGCCCTCGAAGCTGCCGCGGCTGGGCCGGCCTTCCCGGTGCAGCTGGTCCGGGGGGCGGAGGAGATCGAGGTCTCGGTGACGTTCGAGGAGCCACCTCCCGCGTCCTGACCGGTCGAGACCTCACGATCTGTTACTGTGAGATCACAGCATGAGCTGTTGTTTCCCCCACCCCGCGGCTTGAAAAAACCAGGCCGCGTTTGGGAGTCCCATGCCGAGCGAACAGCAACTCTCGGACGTACTCAGCGAGTTCGCCCGCACCATGCTCACGGACTTCCCGATCCAGGGAATCCTCGACCACCTGGTGCAGCGAATCGTCGACATCCTGCCGATCGACGCGGCCGGCGTGACCCTCATCGCACCTGGCCTCGAGCCCCGCTACCTCGCGGCATCCAACGATGCGGCGCTGCGCTTCGAGAAGCTGCAGACGGAGCTGAGCGAAGGCCCGTGCGTGGCCGCGTACCAGAGCGGCGAGGCCGTGGCCGTCCCCGACCTGCGGGTGGACGACCGGTTCCCGAAGTTCGGGCCGCGAGCGCTCGAGGCCGGCCTGGTGGCAGTGTTCACCTTCCCGCTGCACGACGGCGACACCCAACTCGGCGCCCTCGACGTCTACCGGGACACGCCGGGTCCGTTCAGCAAGACCGCGATGACCACCGCGCAGACCCTCGCCGACGTCGTCTCCGCGTACCTCATCAACGCCCAGGCCCGGGCCGACCTCGAGGACTCCTCCGACCGTGCCCGCGAGAGCTCCCTGCACGACGCCCTGACCGGCCTGCCCAACCGAACCCTGCTGCTGGAACGGCTCGACCATGCCCTCCTGCGCGGCAGCCGATCAGGTCACATGGCGGCGGTGCTGTTCGCCGATCTCGACGAGTTCAAGCAAGTCAACGACACCTACGGTCATCGGGTCGGTGACGAGTTGCTGGTCGCCGTGGCCCAGCGGCTGGCCACCCAGGTGCGCCCCGGTGACACCCTCGCGCGCCTGGCCGGCGACGAGTTCGTCATCCTCTGCGAAGACCTCGCAACCGGCACCGAGGTCGAGATGATCGCCAGTCGCATCGGCGCCTGCCTGGCCGAGCCGTTCGTCCTGTCGAGCACCAAAGTGCACATGACCGCCAGCATCGGGATCGCCTTCGCCGGCAAGGCTGCCGCGATCCCGGAGGAGTTGCTCCACAACGCCGACCTGGCGATGTACCAGGCGAAACGCAGGGGCGGAGCCCGCCATCAGACCATCGACCTCGGCGAGCAGCACATCCTCGAACATCGGGTGAACCTGCAACGCGACCTGCACCACGCGCGCAGCGCCGGCCAGCTAGCGCTGGAGTACCAGCCGATCGTCGCTGCGCGCGACGGCCGGATCGTCGGTGTCGAGGCACTCCTGCGCTGGGCCCATCCCTCCCGTGGGATGGTCTCCCCGACGCTGCTCGTACCCCTCGCCGAGCAGTCCGGCGATATCACCGACATCGGCCGTTGGGTGCTCGAACAAGCGTGCACGGACCGCCGGCGCTGGAGCGGCCGCGACGGTGCCGACGAGTTGGCGATATCGGTCAACGTGTCGACGTTCCAGCTCATGTCGCCGAACTTCGGCGCCACCGTCGAGGAGGTGCTGAAGGCCACCGGCACCCAGCCCGACCTGCTGACGCTCGAGGTGACCGAGGGGGTGTTCCTCAGGGACGGCCAGCGTGCCCTGCTCGTGCTCAACGACCTCAAGGCGCTCGGGGTGACCCTGGCCCTCGACGACTTCGGTACGGGCTGCTCCTCGCTGGCCCATCTCAAGCAGTTCCCCGTCGACATCGTCAAGATCGACCAAGGATTCGTTGCCGACCTAGGTCTGGACGACGCCAGTCGCGCGATCGTCGCCGCGATCGTCGGCCTCTCCCACGCCTTGGACCTCACGGTCGTTGCGGGAGGAGTCGAGACCGACCGGCAACGCATCGAGGTGATCGAACTCGGCTGCGACGCGAGCCAGGGCTTCTTCTTCTCCCGACCTCTGTCGGCCGGCAAGCTCGACGACCTGATGCTGTACGGCGGCGCAGGCCACAGCCCGCGGTTGCCGTTGGCCGCCGTGGCCCGGTGACCGCCGCCGCACATCGGGCCCCTGCCCGATGCACCGCGAACCCCTGACGGAGGACGAGCCGATGGGCATCACCCGGGGCCGCTCGCCCGTGCTGGACCGCGACGCGGGTTCCCCCACGATAGAGCCAGATGTCCGGGTCGATCGGGTCTGAACGCCGGGTCCTGACCCCGGCAGCGCTGCGCGGCTGGCCGCTGCCCGTGCCCGACAACGAGAAGACCCTTGGCAGGGTCCTGATCGTGGGTGGCAGCCGGGGGACACCCGGCGCGGTCCTGCTCGCTGGGGTGGCCGCCCTCCGGGTGGGGGCCGGCGTCCTGCAACTTGCCGGCCCGGCATCAGTGGCCACCGCGCTCGGGATACACGTGCCCGAAGCCCAGGCGTTCGGCCTGCCCGAGACGGCAACGGGGGCAGTGGCGCGCGACGCCGCCGACGGGCTGGCCGATCTGCTAGCCGGGGCACGCGCGGTGCTGATCGGACCGGGGCTTTTCGGCGTCGAGGGGAGCCAGAGCCTCGTGACCCGGCTGGTCGAACGCGTCGGGCCGGCGACGATGCTGGTGCTCGACGCCTACGCCCTGCGCGGCCTGCGGCCGGCATCGGTGGCCGCGGTGGCGGGACGGCTCGTGCTGACACCGAACACGGGGGAGGCAGCCGCACTTCTCGACGTCGCCGAAGAGGCAATGGGTGACCTGGGGGAGGCGGCGGGCGAGATCGCATCGCGGTTCGGGACCACCGTGGCACTGCACGGGCACGTCGCGGCGGCCGAACGAGGCGGGTGGGTCGACGAGAGCGCGAACAACAGGGTGGGCATGTCAGGCAGCGGCGACGTCCTCGCCGGGCTCGTCACCGGCCTGCTGGCCCGCGGCGCGACTACGGCGCAGGCGGCCTGCTGGGGCACTCACGTGCACGCCTCGGCGGGGGATCGCCTCAGCGCGCGGATCGGCCGGCTCGGCTTCCTGGCCCGGGAGATCCTCGACGAGGTCCCGCCGATCCTGACCGATCTGGGGGCCCGACTGTCACCTCGCTCCTCGGCTGGAGCCGTTGATCGGTACCGGGCAGCAGGGCCGCCAGCATGGGATGCCATCGGCCGAGTCCGAGGCGGGTGGTGGTGGCGTGCAGTAGCACTGTGAGCCGACTGGCCAGCCCGAGCTGCTGCGTGCTGGCATGGATGAGTACGGCGACGGCCAGCACACCCACGGCGCCGACGGCGTCGAGCACGAAGTGGTTGCCGGTGGCCAGCACGACGAGCAGCGTGACCAGCGGGTACGCCGGCGCGAGCAGCCGCACCACCCGGTTGCGGGTCAGCCAGACGACCACGGCGGCACTCCACAGAGACCAGGCGACGTGCAGGGACGGCATGGCGGCGTACTCGTTGGAGACGCTGGCGACGCTGGGGGAGTCCCACGACGCACCGCCCCACAGGCGCACGTTCGTGATCGTGTCGGCGAAGCCGAAGTCGGTCAGCCGCGGGGGAGCCAACGGGAACGCCCAGAACAGATAGAGCGCCGCCAGTGTGCTGAGGATCACAATCGTCCGGGCCCGCCGGTAGCCCTCGGGGTGCCACCGGTAGGCCCAGATGAGGACACCGAGCGTGACGACGAAGTGCAGCGTCGCGTAGTAGTAGCTGGACAGGATGCCCATGGTCTGGTGGCGGCTCAACCACTGGTTGAGCGTGAGCTCCAGATCGATGTGCTGGCGGCGTTCGAAGCCGTAGAGGACGGTGGCGTGATGTTGCGCCGCCGCGAGGTGCAATGGAGCGGCGTTGCGGGTGACCGTGTAGAGCAGGTAACCGACCGCGATGAATGCGACTTCACGCCACCACAGCGGGCGTTTGACCCCGCAGCGTGCCGTCGTGACCTGAGGTCGCCGCGGCCCACGGCCTGCCCGCTCAGGGCAGAGGCTCACCATTTACGTCCCCACTCCGGACGGCGCCGGCGGCCCGCCGGCGGGGAAAAGGGCTCGCCCGAAGGCGTTCGGTCGCTGCGGTCTCGGGCCATGATGCCCGACATACGGGCCCGAGCCAACCCCGAAACACCACTCATTCGTCACACGCTGTCATTCCCCGCGTAGGACATGGCAGCGAGAATCTCCCCGGCCACCCGCTGCCATCTCCAGCGCGCCTCCGCCGCCTGCCTGGCTGCCGCCGACAGTTCCAGCCATCGCGATCGCGGGAGGTCGAGCAATTCGCCGAGCTTGCCGGTGAGGTCGTCGACATCGCCGGTGTCGAACGCGGCCAGGTGTCGGCAGGCCGGGGGATACTCCGCCGCCAGCCCCTCGGCTATCTCGGCCAGCCCGGAGTGCCGGGCGACCAGGGGTGGGCAGCCACACGAGGCGGCCTCGGCGGCGACCATGCCGAANNCGCTCACCCTGGCCAGCGGCCACAGGTGGGCCAGGTGTCGATGCTCCAGTGGCCCGGTGAACAGCACCCGGTCGCTGCAGCCCAGCTCCTCGGCGAGGGCGACCAGCTGCGCCCGGGCCGGACCGAAGCCCACGATGACCGCCCGGGCCTTCAGCCGGCTGACTGCCCGGAGCAGCAACGCCACCCCCTTCTCCTCGCTGAGCTTGCCGA
>QHCA01000204.1 GCA_003244095.1 Pseudonocardiales bacterium
TCACCCACGCCGACACCATCACCGCGATCCACGACACCATCCGGCGGGCCGAGAGCGGTGAGCGCCCGTCGCCGCGACCCGGCGAGGGCGGCCGGACGGTCGGCGCGGAGGAAACCGGCACCCAGGAGAGCAGCGCCCAGGAGTGGCACGTCGGCGTCGGGAGCGTCGTACGCATCGAGGGTCCGCCGAGTCGGCCGGACCGGGTCACCTACCACCCGCTGCCCGGCGCCGACCCGATCGTGCTGTACGAGAGCCCGGCGGCAACCGCGTGGGCCGACCTGCTGATCGACCTCGGCCTGCCCGCGGACGCCGTCGTAGAAGGGGTCCACGGGCCCGACGTCGAGGACCTGCGCGGGGCGCTCGCCCGCGACTACGGGTTCGCCACCGACGTCTCCGTCGACGGGGACGTCACGGCTGCGTTGATGCTGGCCGGCCCCGGCTCGACCGCCTGGATCTTCCGCGGCGGCCCGCACCGGCTGGGCTCCGTCGCCACGTATCAGGGCGGTGAGGTCCACCGCTTCACCCCCCCGGCCGAGCGACCGGCCCCGCCGCGCCAGCCAGGCGAGGCGGAGGAGGTCTGGGCGTTGATCCTCGGCCCGGACGGCCGGCCGCGGATCCCCGAGCGCCCGGCCCCGCAGCTGACAGCGCACCCGCGAACGGCAACGACGGAGGGGTCGCAGGTCCAGCTGCGCTTCACGCCGGCAGAGCTCGAAGCGATGGGGGTCAGGGACATCGTCCAGGTGGGCGGCACCGGCGAGATCCGGGTGCTGCCCGACGGCAACCCGTTCTACCTGTCGGCCGTGCAGGGCGGGGACACCCTGACGGAGGCGGTCCCGCTGCTGGCAGCCGGCGCGCGCCGGCTGCTGCTCGTGCTCCCGCCCTCGCTCGACCCGGAGTCCACCACCGAGGTTGTCGCGGCGGCGCTCGCCGAGGTGGCCGGCCTCTTCGCCGTTCAGCCGGACACGGGCGACGATCCGCACGTGGCGCAGGCCGTGGCGGCGGCGATGTTCGGCCAGGCCGTTGCCGAGGACAACGGCCAGCCGAGGCTGGCCGGGCAGCTGAACGCCCTCGGCTCGTTCGTCCACGGCGCACGGGGGGCCGATGACGCGGCAATCGCGGTGGTGCACGCCATATTGAGGCCGCTGCTCGACCCGACCGCCGACCCGGCCGCGCTGGACGCCCTTCGCGCCGCGATGGCGGCCGCCCGGCCGGAGCTGACGAAGGACGGTCTCCAGTTGCTGGCGCGGGCGTTGGAGTCACGCGATGCCCCCGCCATCGCGTTCGAGACCGCGACCCACTCCTTGGGAGACCACAGCTTCTTCGAGCTGTCGGCCAGCGAACGCGACGCCGTCGCGTGGTTGAGTGGCGTGGACCCTGCCGTAGTGGCCGGCATGCTGCCGAGCGAGGTCGGCGTACCAGAGGCACACCTCTCGCAGGAGGGGCTGTTGGGGGGGCTAGACCGCGTACGTACCCTGCTGAGGCAGGCGAGTGCCATCACCGGCCGGCCATCGCCGGAGATCACCCTCATTGGCCAGGCGCTCGGACGGGCCGGTCAAGGGGAGCACGAGCTGCCGGGCGACGGCGAGTTCGTCACCGACTGGGCGCAGCACGGCCTGCCGCCTCCCCTCACGTACTACAAGAGCTGGACGGCCTCCGTCGAGGACAACTCGGACAGTCCGGACCGGGTCGTCTTCGAGGGGGACCCGGCACACCCGACCGCGATCTACTACCTGTCGGGGCGTGGTCTCGTCTCGCTTTACCAGGGGCCGATCCACGACGAGGTCGCGGACCTCGAAGAGCGTGCCCTGTCCAACCCTGCGGCCGGCACCGACCTGGCGGCGGCGTTGCGGGCGCATCTCTACGGCGCGGGCGTGACGGGGTCGGACCTGCAGCAGCAGTACCTGGCGCTCTTCGCGCACTACGCGGCTCCCGCCGCCGCGGATCGGATCGACGCCGAGCTGCGGAGGGCCGGCCCTGGCGCCCGGGCGATCGTCGCCGTCGGCGATCCGCACGAGATCACCCACGTGGCAGTCAACGTGGGGCCGGAGACCCACTGGTCGACGTTCCTGCGGCCCGCCGACCGGCAACCGCTGTGGGTGCTGATCATCGACGGCAACGGCCAGCCGGTAGGCGACGAGCGCCACAACCTCGCGCTGACGGTGCAGCCGGCCAGCGGCGAGGGCCCGGTGCGCACGCTCCGGCTGCCCAACCTGACGCTGGACCCCCGGCTGGCCGCCATGGTCCGCGATGCCGTCCGCCTGCCCAACGGCGACCTGCGACTCATCCTCAGCAAGGGGCCCCCCATCACGGTGACCGCGGCCGACGCGGCGTTCTCAGCCGACCCGAGCGGCCGCGAGACGACCGTGCGCACGTTGGTCTCGCCGGACGGCAGCCGGATCATGCTCGCGGTCGGCCAGGCCCGCGACAACGATCACTGGCTGCAGATGGTGCACCAGGTGGCCGACCACGTGGTCGCCGCGGTGGCCCAGGCGGTCGAGGTGGCCGAGGTGGCGGCGGCCACGGCGGTCGAGGCGGCCGAGACCCAGGGCGAGGGGCCGGCCGAGGTCGGCAAGCCCTACTGGTTGCAGGCGCACGCCGCCGCCGGGCTGGGCGTGCGCCTGGTCCATGGCGATGCGGACTCGTCGCCGGCCCAGGTGCTGGTCAGCAGGGTGAACGCCCTCGGCCACTTCGCGAACATCTCGTCACTGACCCGGGCCCGGGCGGTCGAGCTGGCCCGGGACCTGCTGGCCGACGATCCGATCTTGGCCCACCAGCGGGCCGAGCTGACCGACGCCGGCCGGCGGCTGGTCGCCGACGCCGAGCGCGGCCCGGACGGGCCGGACTCGCACCCCGACATGGTGTTCACCGCGGAGCAGCGGCCGGAGTTCACCATCGGCCGCGGTCCCGGCGTCCCACGGCTGGACCCGACGGACGTGGCGGCGGCGGCCGCGGAGCTGGACAAGCTCGACTTCGGCGTGGGCAGCGACGTCCTCGGCGTGCGGGTGCTGTCGGACGGCCGCACCGTCGAAGTGCTGACCGGGCAGGGTCCGATCTACCTCAAGGCCCACGTCGGGGCGCTGGCCGCGCGACGGGCAGCACCCGGCAAGCGGCCCCGGCGGCCACTGGCCGAGACGAGGGTGCGGCGCAGCCTCAACCCCCTGAAGGCGCCACCCGGCAGCGCCAAGAACCCGCTGCACGTCACCTTCCAGCAGGGCAATCTCAACACCGACGGCGTGCCCGACGGCGTCCTGGGCGAGGTCTGGGTGCACGAGATCACGCATGCCCGCCAGGCCCAGGCGGCCGGCCTGCTCAGCACCCGGCCGTACCTGTCGGGCACGATCCCCGAGGGTCCGTTCAGCTGCCGGCCGCCCCACTATGCCGAGCTCAACTACCTGCTGCGCCAGTGGGCGATGGCTACGCCGCACTCCGGGCCCGCGATGCAGCTCGAACGCCGGATCGTGGCGCTCGCCTCGCTGTTCTACCGCGACGGGCACCTGCCGGCACCGCTGGCGCACTGGCTGAGCGGCCGGCTCAACCAGCTGGGCTGGCACTACCTAAGCCAGCGTGAGGGCGATCGGGCCGTCTCGGTCGAGGCGGCCGGCCGGCTGCTGCTCGGCCTCCCGGTCGACGCGACCGCCAGCCTGTTCCCGGCCGGCCTGACCGCTGCCGGCAACTGGCTCCTCACCGACGTTCCGGGATATGCGGCCGCACCGCAGCCCGGGCTGCCGGCCGCCCCGGTCGCCCGCCTCGACGGGGTCGCCCAGCTCGCGGGGGTGGCGCTGATCCAGGCGGGGACGGGTGGCCATCTGGTGTGGCTGCACGGCACCGAGTCGTTCGTCCTGCCCGGTGGCGCGCCCGGGCAGGGCGACACCTTCGAGGCGGTGCTCGACCTGGCGGACCGGGTCACCCATGAGGCGGCGCGGCTGGTGAGCGACTTCCGTACGGTCGGCCAGCTCGCCCAGATCGAGGTCGTGGCCCAGCTCCGCGCCGCGCTCGAACGCGCCAAGGGCGCGGCCGACCTGCTCGCCGGCGACGGACTGCCGGCTCGGGGCGGCACCGCCACGCAGTGGGTGGTGGCAGTGGCCGACAGCTCGATGGCGCCCGGCCGGCTGATCATCCAGGGCGACCCGCACCAGCCGCGGAGCGCCTGGTACCGGCCGCACCCCGACGCGGAGCCGATCCTGCTGTACACGAGCCCGGCACCGGCCGACGCGCCGCTGCTGCTGACCCCAGCCGAGCGGGCGGCCGTGCCGAGGCTGGCGCTTTCGGTCTCCGGGATCGCCGAGGGGGACCAGCCGGGCACGTACGTGGTGACGTTCAAGACCGGCCGCCGGCTGATATTGTCGGCGGCCGAGCTCGCCGAGCTGGCGATCGGCCCCGCGCCGCTGCACGGTGGCGAGACGGCGGCCGCCGTCCGGGTCGCCGAGCTGATCACGCTGGCCCGCGGCCTCGACCACCTGGCCGGCGCCCGGGACGGTCAGGCCGGTGACATCCACCCGCATCTGACCGACCCGGCCGCGCAGGCCGACCGGATGGAGCTCCTGGTCGCGGTCGGGCATACGATCCGGCGGGCGGAGGCAGGCGGGCCCCCACTGTCCGATCAGGACGGCCTAGTGGTCGTCGACTGGGAGTCCCTCGACCTGCCGATGCCGCCACCCGAGCACACCGCCTGGATCGTCGACCATCCGGACCGGCTCGGGCGACGGCCGCTGGTCATCGTCACCGGCAACGACCCGACCGGCCCTCAAGCCGTCTACCTGCAGCCCAACAGCCGGGTCAAGCCCGTACTGCTGTACGCCGACCCGCTCACGACCGCTCTGATGGCCGCCATGGCCGCGGAGCGGCCCGACGGGCCCGGCCGGCCGGTCGCCGAGTGGACTGCGCAGCTCGCCCGGCTGCACCTGCCGGAGACTTCGCTGGCCGAGCAGGTGCCGGCCGCGGATGCCGAGCGGGAGCGCGGGGCGCTGATGCGCCCCCTCTCCGCCGACTGGGAGGTCGACGCGGCTCTGATCCGGGCCGGATCCGGTGCGACCGCGCTCATCGCCCGCGGCGACCCGTACCGGCTCACCGAGCTGGCCGTCAACGTCGACGGCCGGATCGAGCGGACCCTGCTGCCCACCGAGCGGGCGGCACCGCCGGCCGGGTCGGCCACGGACGACGTCCGGCCCGACGGCGTCTGGGCGTCGATCCTGGATGCCGCCGGCGAGCCGTGGCCGCATGCGCAGCCGCGCCAGTTGCCGGTGCACTTCTCGCGATCGTCCTCGGGCGGCCAGACGTCCGTCGCCCTGCCGGTGCGGGTCGGCCACCCGGTGAGGGAGATCGTGGTGCTCGGCGGGCAGCACGCGGTGCGGGTGCTGCCCTACGGCGGGCACCCCTTCGACGTGGAGTTCGTGCAGAGCCGCGACGGTGCCACCGAGAACGTGACGGTCACGATCGCCACCACGGGCCGCCGCGCGATGGTGGAGGTCTCAGCGAATGCGGGGCCGGTCGCCGTCGACCGCGCGCTGGCGGGTCTCGCTCTCACCTTCGTCGAGCGCCCGCACGACGGGGCCGACCCGCACCGCTCCCAGGCCAGGGCGGCGGCCGAGCTGGGCGCGGTGACGGCTGAGCGCGACGGCACCTCGCAGCTGGTCGGCGCCCTGAACGCGCTCGGCCGGCACTCCCGCGGGTCCGCCGAGACCCTGGCGGCGGCCACCGAGCTGGCTCGTGAACTCGTCAGCCGGCACGGCCGCCCTTCGCCGGCGCAGCGCCGGGAGGAGTTGACCCCCCAGGCCGGCACGCTGCTGAGCCGGCTGGTGGTGCACGCCGACGGCGCGCAGCTTCCCGGCCCCGGCCAGCCGAGCGGGCCGGTGGGCGAGCCGCTCCAGGGGCCGGCGGCGCTCCGGTGGGCCGAAGTGCTGGCAAGCCAGGGCCTGTCACCGGCCGCGGCCGCCGAGGAGGTCAGCGGCGCGCTCGTCGAGGCAGGGGCGCACGTGTTGTTCGGGGGGCACCCGCCCGCCGATGTGGTGGTGGAGGTCGATGCGGCGCTGGTGGATGCGGGGGGTGGCTACGCGCTGGTCGCCACCGACGATCCGTACCGGATCACCCACATCGCGGTCTACGAGGACGGCCAGGTCCACTGGCGCCGGCTGCCCGCAGCGACCGAGCCGCCGGCGCACCGGACGTACGAGCGGGGCCGGGCCTGGTCGCTGACGTTTGACCGCAACGGTGCTGCCGTGTCGCCAGAACGGCAGCCCGTGCTGAACGTGCTGAACGTGCCCAGGCTCGGGGGCACGTCGCTGCGGGTCGAGCTGCCGGCGGTCCCCTCCACCGACATGGTGGTGCTGCCC
>QHCA01000205.1 GCA_003244095.1 Pseudonocardiales bacterium
TTCGTCGACCAGCGCACGTTCGGCGGGATGTTCGTCGAGGACTGAGATGGCGATGGCGATGGCACGCCGCTCTCACTGCGGCACATCGCCCGCGACCCGTTCGACGCGGAGTTCGACGACGCCGCGTTCTTCGCGGCCTTACGGCGGCGGCGAACCTCGCTCAAGCGGGCGCTGCTCGACCAGTCGTTGATCTCGGGGATCGGCAACATCTATGCCGACGAGGCGCTCTGGCGCGCCCGGCTGCACGGCACCCGGCCGACCGAGACGCTGCGCCGGGCCGAGGTCGCTGCGATTCTCGACGGCGCCCGCGAGGTGATGACGCAGGCGCTCGGCGAGGGCGGCACGTCCTTCGACGCGCTCTATGTCAACGTCAATGGGGAGAGCGGCTACTTCGACCGGGCGCTGTACGTCTACGGCCGGGAAGGCCTGCCCTGCGCCCGGTGCGGCAGCCCTATCCGCCGGGAAGAATTCATGAACCGGTCCAGCTTCAGCTGCCCCCGCTGCCAGCCGGTGCCGCGCCGGGCGCGGCCGTGATGTTGCCCCGGCGGACGGCCCGGGAGTTCGGGCCGCGTGGCCATGGGGGTATGGGGTCCATCCGGTGCGAGCGCAACGCCGGCCAGCCGCTGGCGGCGGGGACGTCGGCGGCGGGCTTCGATGCGGACGTGGCTGTCGTGGGCCTCGGCGCCATGGGCTCCCACACGGCCTGGCGCCTCGCCGTACGCGGGATCCCTGTGATCGGCGTCGAGCAGTTCGCGCCGGGCCATGCCCTGGGCTCCTCCGCCGGGAAGACCCGGCTGTTCCGCGTGGCCTGCCTGGAACATGCCAATCTTGTGACGGTGGCTCGTCGCTCCCGTGCCCTGTGGCAGGAACTGCAGGCGCACACCGCCGACCCGATCCTGCAGATCACCGGTGGTGTGATGATCGGACCGGCGGACAGCCGCGTCATCACCGGGACGCTGGCCGCCGCCGAGGCCCACGGCCTCGCCGTCGAACGGTGGACGCGCGACCAGTTGGTCGAGCGTTTCCCCCAGCACCAGAATCTGGCTGAGGGCTCGGTGGGTGTCTGGGACCCGGAAGCAGGCGTGGTCCATCCCGAGGCGGCGATCGTCGCGGCCGTGCACGCCGCCCGGGCGGCCGGCGCGGAGATCTACCCCGATACCAGGGTCACGGCGGTCGACCTGGTCGATGGTGGGGCCGTCGTCCGCACCACCGCCGGCTCCTTCACCGTCCGGCAGGTCGTGGTGACGACCGGCGCGTGGCTGGGCAAGCTCGTCCCCGGGCTCGGGCTGACCCCGATGCGCACGCCGATGACCTGGTTCGACCCGGCCGACCCGGCCGACGACTCCTTCACCCTGGACGGTTTCCCGGTCTTCATCCGCGCCGTCGACCAGGACAATTGGATATGGGGCCACGGCGCCGCGGACTCCAACGGGGTGAAGATCGGGCCGGACCACGACGACAATTTCACTGCGGTCGATCCGGACCGGGTCGACCGCGGCATCAGCGCCAAGGATCACGCACTGGTTTCCGAGCTCGTAAGCAAGGCCCTGCCCGGCCTCAACCCGATTCCCGTCCGCATCTCTATGTGCATGGTCACCCACAGCCGCGACGGCCAGTTCGTCCTCGGCCGCCCCCGTGCCGACCCCAGGCTCGTCGTCGGAGGCGGAGACAGCGGCCATGCGTTCAAGCACGCCTCCGGCATTGGCGAGCTCCTCGCGCAGATCGTCGCCGGCGAGGCCACCTATGTCGACACGGCCTTCGTAGACCCCGACCGACCCGTCGCCCCCGATGAGAGCCAGGCCCGCTGACGCCCGGTGGCCGCCCGACCGGTCACGACCTCGGCTACGCCAGCGGTGTCTTCGCCAGCTGAAGCACCGAACTGAATGTTCTCGGCGGGGCCGGGCTCACCCGGCCGGACCAGTGCCGTGGTGCGCCGGTGGAGCGCCGCGCAGGGTGGTTCGGCCGGGTTCATGGAGAAATAGGCACACCGAGGCGGAGGCGCTACCTTGACCGGCCGGGAGGGTCGTGCGACCCTCAAACCACCGCCCTTAGCCTTCTCCCGCGGCTTGGCGCGGACAGAAGCGGCGAGCCCGGTTCCCCAGTGTTGAGGAAGTCGAGAAGTATGGCGAAGGCCCTGTTCGGTCATGTCACACCCGGCCCGGATGTACGTCTGCTCGACGAGGTAGGTCGACTTCGCAGACGCGTGCAGGATCTAGAGCAGGAGTTGTCCGCCACGCGAGCGGACAACGACCGGCTGGCCGCCGCGATCCGCGTGGGCGACGACGACCTGCTGCACCTGGCGCACCTCGAGCACGCCAGCATCTGAGTTCGTCCCCCGTCGGCGCCGATCGGGCGTCGCGCCGTCCCACCGCGTCCGGATGCGGTGCTGTCGATCTTTGGCGGCCCGCGAAGTCGAACTCGCCGTCTTTGGTGCGGCGTCCGAACGCCGCCCACGCCGTTCGGGTGTAGACGATGATGTGGCCGTCCGGGTGATGACTGTGCCACACGGCCGCCCGCCCGCTACCGTCCGCCAGCGGTCTTGCTTCGACGCAGCTTCGGTCGTTCCGACGGGCGCGTAAGGAGGGCCGGTTGGATGCCTTCCCGCTCGTCCGCGTGACCGGCCTGGCCAGTGGTCATTGTCGTTCGACTTCCTTGGCCACCCTGGCAATCAGCCGCACTGACTCGGCTGGATTGAGGGCGTGTCGGTCGACGCGCTCGTAGGCCCGGAGCAGCGGCTCGGTCTCAGGCGGCTCTAGGTAGAGAGCGCCAGCAAGCGCTTCGACATAGCCGATCTCGGGATAGGGATCGGGCATGCCGAAGATGACGAATGCAGCTGTCGCGCCGGGGTGGAGGCCGATGGTCAGCGGCAGGACGCGCAGGCTCACCCGTGGCCGGTCGGCCGACACGAGAAGATGTTCGAGCTGGCGTCGCGACAGAGCTGCCGAGCCGACCTGCCGCCGAAGGACCGACTCGTCCAGGAGCATGGTGATCTGCGGAGGGTCGGCACGGTCGAGCACCTCCTGGCGCCTCATTCGTAGGTCGATCCAGGACTGGATCTGTGCCTCTGCCGAGTCTGGGTCGGCGGCCCGCATGATCGCCTCCGCATACTCCTGAGTCTGCAGAAGTCCCGGCACGACGACGTTGTCGAAGGACTGTATGTCGCTGGCACGTGCCTCCAGCCAGACGAAGTTCGCGAACTGCTTGCCGCGCTCATCGACATACTGATCCCACCAGTCCTTCTGCCAGACCTCCTCGCCCAGCTTCATCAGCGTGGCGCGTCGCCGCCCGTCAGAAACGTTGTAAAAGTCGAGCAGACCGAGCACTTCGGGTCGGCGGATGGAGTATTCCGCGGTCTCGATCCGGCTGACGGTGGACGGATCGCGCTGGAGGAACGTGGCCGTGTCCTTCAGCGTCAGCCCGGCTTCCTCGCGTAGTACGCGGAGATGCCGCCCGAGCCACTGCGCTCGAAGGGTGGGCTGGCGCATCTGGCCGTCCTCCTCGGGTTCAGCGGGCTACCGAGCCTAGGTCCCATCTCAAACTCATGGCAAAGGCCCACCGAATCGTGGTGGGTCAAACATGTCACACACAATATTGTGTAACACTGAATTTGATGGGAGGCTTACCGGCAACGTTGGGCGGCGCCGACGCCCGCCTCGGAGGAATGCGAGTGTCGATGCGACTGCTGCCCGGTGCCGTCATTCCGCTCTCGACCGTTTGGCCGGAGGGCGAGCCCGCGCCGCCTTCCCGTACCGACAGTCTTCCGTTGAACGCCGAGGCCCCTCGCCGGTTCGCCCTGTGCGCCGAGGAGCCCGAGGGGGACGGCTGGCAAGTTGTGGGCTGGGGGCTGGAGTTCGACGACGAGGCGGTGGTCTATCTGCGCGACCCCGCAGGTGAGCGCTCCACCCATGGCATCTTCGCCTCGGCCGACCGCGCCTGTGCACTGTTCAGCCGGATCGCCCCACTTCGCACCGTTTGGACGTAGGCCGGGCCGTGTCTCACGTGGCGTTGACCGGTCCCAGGGCGACTGGGCGGTAGATTCAAGCAGGCCCTTCCCCGCGCCCAGGTCCGCTTCCCATCTGCCGCCCACATTGCCGGGAGACCCGTGCATCTCAAGAGCCTCACGCTCAAGGGCTTCAAGTCCTTCGCCTCCGCCACCACCCTGCGCTTCGAGCCGGGCATCACCTGCGTCGTCGGACCCAACGGCTCGGGCAAGTCCAACGTTGTCGACGCGATCGCGTGGGTGCTCGGCGAGCAGGGCGCCAAGACCCTGCGCGGCGGCAAGATGGAGGATGTCATCTTCGCCGGTACGGCCGGGCGGCCGGCTCTCGGCCGCGCCGAGGTGACCCTGACCATCGACAACGCCGACGGCGCCCTGCCGATCGAGTACACCGAGGTGTCGATCACCCGCCGGATGTACCGCTCCGGCGAGAGCGAGTACGAGATCAACCGGTCCGCCTGCCGTCTCCTCGATGTCCAGGAGCTGCTGTCGGACTCCGGCATCGGCCGTGAGATGCACGTGATCGTCGGCCAGGGCAAGCTCGACTCGGTCCTGTCGGCCCGGCCGGAAGACCGCAGGGCGTTCATCGAGGAAGCCGCCGGCGTGCTCAAGCACCGCAAGCGCAAGGAGAAGGCGCTGCGCAAGCTCGACGCCATGCAGGCCAACCTGACCCGGCTGACCGACCTGACCGCGGAGCTCCGGCGGCAGCTCAAGCCGCTGGGCAGGCAGGCCGAGGTGGCCCGCCGGGCGGCCACCGTGCAGGCCGACCTGCGTGACGCCCGGCTCAGGCTGCTCGCCGACGACCTGGTGCAGTTGCGGTTCGCGCTGGACCGCGAGGTGGCCGACGAGACGGCGGTCCGCGAGCGCAGGGGCACCGTCGAGCGCGAGCTGGCCGCCGCGCAGGACTCCGAGGCCGCACTGGAGCAGGCCCTGACCGCGGGGGCGACCGCCCTGGCCCGGGCCCAGGAGACGTGGTACCGGCTGTCGGCACTGGAGGAACGCATCCGGGGCACCGGCCGGCTGGCCGCCGAGCGGGCCAGGTTCCTCACCGAGGTCCAGGAGGACCCGCGACCCGGCCGCGACCCGGACCTGCTCGACCGGGAGGCCGAGGAGACGCAGGCGCAGGAGCGTGACCTGCACGGGTCGCTCGACCTCGACCAGCGGCGCCTGCTCGACGCCGTGCAGCACCGGCAGGCGCTGGAGGGCCGGCTGGCCGCGGCCGAGCGTGCCCTGGTCGCTGCGACCCGTGCGGCGGCCGACCACCGGGAGGGCCTGGTCCGGCTGGCCGGGCAGGTCAACGCCCTGGGTACCCGCGCCGAGGCCGGCGCCGACGAGATCGCCCGATTGTCGGCCACGCTCGCCGATGCACGGGCGCGGGCTCACAGTGCCCAGGCCGACTTCGACCGGCTGCAGAGCGAGGTCGGTGCCCTCGACGACTCCGAGCTCGGCCTGGACGAACGCCACGAGGCCGCCGTCGCCGCCCTGCAGGCCGCCCAGGCCCGGGTGCGCGAGCTCGTCGAGGCCGAGCAGGAGGCCGACCGGCAGCGATCCTCCTGGACGGCCCGTCGCGACGCCCTGGTGCTCGGGCTCAGCCGCAAGGACGGCACCGGCGTCCTGCTCGCCGCCGCCGGGCGGCTGCCCGGCCTGCTCGGGTCCGTCGCGGCGCTGCTCGTCGTCCGCCCCGGCCACGAGGCGGCCCTGGCGGCAGCGCTCGGCACGCTCGCCGACGCCATCGCGGTCTCCTCACCGGCCGACGCGGCCGCCGCGCTGACCCTGCTCAAGGAGTCCGACGGCGGCCGGGCCGGCCTGATGGTGGCCGGTGGCACGGCCGCCGCGCCTGCCTCGCCGGTCGAGCAGCTGCCGGCCCTGCCGCCTGCCGCGCTCTGGGCGATCGACGTGGTCGACGCACCGGCAGCCCTGCGCCCCGCGTTGCATCGTGCGCTCGGCGGGGTGGCTCTGGTCGCCGACCTGCCGGCTGCCCGCAGCCTGGTGGAGGCCTATCCGTCGGTGCGCGCCGTGACGCCGGAGGGCGACCTGATCGGGGCGGACTGGGCGGTCGGCGGCTCCGCCAGCGCGCCCAGCACGCTGGAGGTGCAGGCAGCCGTCGACGAGGCGCAGGCCGAGCTCGACGCCGCGCTGCGCCGCCAGCAGGCCAATACCGCGACACTCGGCGCCGCTCGCGCGGAGGTCGCCGAGCGCGAAGTGGCCGTACACCGCGAGCTCGAAGCGCTGCACCAGTCCGACGCCGAGCATGCGGCGGTGGCCGAGCGGCTCGGTCACCTGGGCAGTTCCGTCCGGGCGGCGGTCGGCGAGGCCGAACGCGTCGAGCAGGCCCGCCGGGCCGCCGAGCAGGCCCGCGACCGTGACCTGGCCGGCCTGGCCGACCTCGAGGAACGCCTGCACGCGGCCGAGTCGGCGCCCGCCGACGGCGAGCCCTCGGCCGACGAGAGGGACGTGCTGGCCGGCGAGGTCGCCACGGCCCGGCAGGGCGAGATGGAGGTTCGGCTGGCCGTCCGTACCGCCGAGGAACGCGTCCGCGCGCTCGCCGGACGGACCGAGACGCTGCGCCGGGCCGCCAGCGACGAGCGCGCCGCCCGCGAACGCGCGGATCGGACCCGGCTCAGCCGGGCCCGGGGGGCGGTCGTCTCGGCTGCCGTCATGCGCGGCGCCCAGGCGGCACTGGCCCGGCTGTCGCTGTCGTTGGAGCAGGCCGCGGCGGAGCGCGACGCGGCCCAGCAGGCTCGGGTGGTACGCGAGGGCGAGCTGCTGGCCGTCCGGCACAACGCCCGCGAGCTCGCCGCCGAGCTCGAGCGGCTGACCGACGTCGTCCACCGCGACGAGGTCGCCCGGGCAGAGCAACGCATGCGGATCGAGGCATTGGAGTCCCGCGCCGCCGAGGACCATGGCGTCGGCGTCGACACCCTGATCGCGGAGTACGGCCCGCACGCCACGGTGCCCGGGCCGGCGGTCGAGGGGGAGCCTGCACCGGAGCCGGCACCGTATGACCGGGCCACTCAGGAGAAGCGGGCCGCGCGGGCCGAGCGCGACCTGGCCCTGCTCGGTCGGGTCAACCCGCTCGCTCTGGAGGAGTTCAGCGCGCTGGAGGAGCGGCACGCCTTCCTGTCCACCCAGCTGGAGGACCTGCGCGACACCAGGCGCGACCTGCTCACCGTGGTCAGGGAGGTCGACGACCGCATCCACGACGTGTTCGCCGCTGCCTTCGCCGACACCGCCCGGGAGTTCGAGATCGTGTTCGGCACGCTGTTCCCCGGTGGTGAGGGCCGCCTCCTCCTGACCGACCCCGACGACCTGATGGTGACCGGGGTGGAGGTCGAGGCCCGGCCGCCGGGCAAGAAGATCAAGCGCCTGTCCCTGCTCTCCGGCGGCGAGCGGTCGCTGACCGCCATCGCGCTCCTGGTCGCGATCTTCCGGGCCCGGCCGAGCCCCTTCTACGTGCTCGACGAGGTCGAGGCCGCCCTCGACGACGTCAACCTCGGCCGCCTGATCGGGCTGATCGACGAGCTCAAGCAGGCCAGCCAGCTCATCGTGGTCACGCACCAGAAGCGCACCATGGAGGTGGCCGATGCGCTCTACGGCGCGACCATGCGCGGTGACGGCATCACGACGCTGATCAGCCAGCGCCTGCGCGAGCTCGAAACCGCCTGACACCCAGGACCGCCTTTCTGTCGTACGACGTGGTTAGCGTTGCCGTCATGGCATGGGCGAGAGCGGACGATGGCATCCGGCTGCATTACGAGACGGCCGGAGTGGGCGAGCCACTCCTGCTCGTAGCCGGACAGGCGCTCAGCCACACCGGCTGGGCACCGGTGCTCGACGCCTTTGCAGCTCACCACCAGGTGATCGTGTTCGACCACCGCGGCACCGGCGCCAGTGACGCTCCCACCGGCCAGCCCTACAGCACCCGTGGTTTTGCCCGCGATGCGGTCGCCGTCCTGGACGCGGTCGGCGTCGATCGTGCGCACGCCTATGGGCACTCCATGGGTGGGCGGGTCTGCCAGTGGCTGGGCATCGAGCACGCGCCGCGGCTGGGCGCGCTGATCCTGGGCGCAACAACCCCCGGCGACCGGCACGGCATCAGCCGTACCGCTGCCGCCGACGCCGTCCTGCGCAGTCGGGACCGCGACGGGCTCGTCGACCTGCTGGTCACACCACGGTGGGCCACTGAGCACCCCGAGGCTTTGGACTCGATCCTGACACTGCCAGCCGACCCGGCACAGTTGCGGTTGCACTATCTGGCCAGCCAGGGCCACGACACCTGGGATCTGCTGCCGCGGATCACCGCCCCGACGCTGTTGCTGCATGGCAGCGCCGACCAGCTCAATCCGCCGGGCAACGCCGAACTGCTGGCACAGCGCATCGCGCACGCCGAGGTACACCTGCTGAACGGCGCCCGGCACGGCTACTACGTCGACCACCCGGATGCCACCGGCGTCGTGGTCGACTTCCTCGCCCGGCATCCGTTGTCACAGCAGCCGGCCGGTCGCCTCCGGCAGGCGTGACGGCGATCACCCTGCCGACGGTGCTGCGCCTCGGGTGGTTGGATTCCTTCATGGGGTACGTGGTTGCCGGCGTCGCTATCGCCGTGCTCGGGTTGCTCGTCGTCGTGGGGCTGCTCGTCCGGGTCCGGCGCCGCGGACTGCCGCCTACGCCGCCCGCCCCGCCGCCTGCCCCGACTACCACCGCCCCGACTGCCACCGCCCCGACGGCCACCGCCCCGCAGGCGGCGACACCCCAGGTCGCCGAGCCGCCCGCGGTGGCCGTACCCGCGCTGGACGTGCCGGCCCCGGCCGCCGGCCGCCTGGTCCGCCTGCGCGACCGGCTGGCCAGGTCGCAGACCACCCTGGGCCGGGGACTGCTGGCCGTACTCTCCCGCGACCATCTCGACGAAGCCTCCTGGGAGGAGATCGAGGAGGCGTTGCTCGGTGCCGACGTCGGTGTCGGGCCTACCGCGGAGATCGTCGGCCGGCTGCGCGAGCGCACCCGCGTGCTGGGCAGCCGCAACCCCGGAGAGCTGCGGGCGCTGCTGGCCGAGGAGCTGGTCAGGGCGCTGGACAGCGCCGACCGGTCCCTGCACACGGCAGGCCATGGTGACCGGCCGGCCGTCGTACTCGTCGTCGGCGTCAACGGCACGGGCAAGACGACGACGGTGGGCAAGCTGGCCCGCGTGCTGGTCGCCGACGGTCGGTCGGTCCTGCTGGGCGCGGCCGACACCTTCCGCGCGGCGGCGACCGAGCAGCTGGAGACCTGGGGTTCCCGGGTCGGGGCGCAGACCGTACGCGGGCCGGAAGGCGGTGACCCGGCGTCAGTTGCGTTTGAAGCCGTCCGGCTCGGTATCGCTGAAGGCATCGATACCGTGCTCATCGATACAGCAGGACGGCTGCATACCAAGACCGGGCTGATGGACGAGCTGGCCAAGGTCAAACGGGTCGTGGAGAAGCACGGCCCGATCGACGAGACGCTGCTCGTGCTCGACGCGACGACCGGCCAGAACGGACTCGTGCAGGCCCGGGTGTTCACCGAGGCCGTCGACGTCACCGGTGTCGTGCTGACCAAGCTTGACGGCACGGCCAAGGGTGGCATCGTGATCGCCGTGCAACGCCAGCTCGGCATCCCTGTGAAGCTGATCGGGCTCGGCGAAGGACCCGACGATCTTGCGCCCTTCGAGCCCGTGGCTTTCGTCGATGCACTACTCGGGGAGCCCCATCCGCAGGTGTGAGGATGTTCACCTCGCCGAAACAACTGGGATCCGGCGTGGAAACAGCGCTCCGCCACGGTGACTGCGACGAAAGGAGAACCCGTGAAGTTCGATACTGGGAACACCGCCTGGGTGCTCGCCAGCTCGGCGCTAGTGCTGATCATGACCCCGGGGCTGGCGTTTTTCTACGCCGGGATGGTCCGCGGTAAGAACGCCCTCGGCATGCTCATGCAGAACTTCATCACTATCGGCCTGGTGAGCGTCGTCTGGGTGCTCGGCAGCTACAGCATCGCCTTCGGCCCGGACGGGTTCCGCGGCCTGTTCGGCACGTTCCACGATGCCGGGCTACAGCACCTCGGGAGCGCCGTCTCCGGCTATTCGGGCGGGCTCGCGCAGACGATCCCACCGGTGGTCTTCGTCTGCTTCCAGCTGATGTTCGCCGTGATCACGCCTGCGTTGTTCACCGGCTCGATCGCCGACCGGATGAAGTTCGGGTCGTTCTGCACGATCGTCGTGGTGTGGTCCCTGGTGGTGTACGGGCCGGTCGCCCACTGGGTGTTCTCGCCCAACGGCTGGGCGTTCAAGCTGGGCGCGCTGGACTTCGCCGGTGGATCGGTCGTGCACATGAACGCCGGTGCCGCCGGCCTCGCCCTGGCGATCGTGCTCGGCAAGCGGGTCGGCTGGCCGCAGATGCAGATGCGACCGCACAACCTGCCGTTCACGCTGCTCGGGGCGGCGCTGCTGTGGTTCGGCTGGTTCG
>QHCA01000206.1 GCA_003244095.1 Pseudonocardiales bacterium
GCCGACATCGCGATGTACGCCGCCAAACGCACGACGGTCAAGGTGGCGCGCTATGACAGCGACGAGGACCAGAGCAGCGTGTCGCGCCTCGCTCTGGCCGGCGAGCTGCGCCGGGCCATCACCACCCAGCTCGTCGCCTACTTCCAGCCGCAGATGGACCTGCGCACCGGGACGGTCGTGAGCTTCGAGGCACTCGTACGGTGGGAGCATCCGAGCCGGGGCCTGCTCCTGCCCGACGACTTCATCCCCATCGCCGAGCGGGTCGGGCTGATCGGCCCGCTCACCAGCGACGTGCTCGGCCAGGCCCTGCGGGCCTGCCGGGCGTGGCTGCCCGAGCATCCGGGCGTCGGCGTGGCCGTCAACCTGTCCGCGCGCGGCCTGCTCGACCCCACCTTGACCGCGACCGTCACGCACCTGCTCACCGAGACCGGGGTCGATCCCGACCTGCTCACCCTGGAGATCACCGAGACCAACGTCATGGCCGACTTCGCTGCCGCGCTGATCGCGCTGGACGACCTGCGGGCCGTCGGCCTGCGGCTGTCCGTGGACGACTTCGGCACCGGATACAGCTCGTTGGCCTACTTGACCCGACTGCCGGTGCAGGAGGTCAAGATCGACAGATCCTTCGTCACCGCCATGAAGACCTCTCCCGATGTCGCCGCGATCGTGCGGGCCACCATCAGCATGTGTCACACGCTGCGGCTGACCGTGGTGGCCGAGGGGGTCGAGGACACCAATTCCCTGGCGGTCCTCACGGAGATGGGCTGCGACACCGCGCAGGGCTACCTGCTCAGCCGGCCGCTCAGCCCGCAGTCCCTCGCGGCTTGGCAGCGCCCGCTGCCCTATCCACTCACGCCACAGCCTGGCTGGGCCACTCGCCTGCGCCGCCCGTCCTGAGCGCGCCGCCGGCTGCCTAGACCTTGCCGGCCCGACCGACCGGCCGGGCGGCAACGGCGACGGGAAGGTCCTGCTGCTGGGCCAGCGGAAGGACCACGCGGAAGGTCGTGCCCTTGCCGACCTCGGTCTCGACCTCGACCCGGCCGCCGTGCGCCGCCGCTAGCGCGGCCACGATCGACAGGCCGAGGCCGCTACCGCCGCTGCCGCGGGTTCGTGCCTTGTCAGCACGATAGAACCGCTCGAACACGCGGTCGGCCTCCTCTGGTGGCAGGCCGGCGCCGGCGTCGACCACCTCCAGGACGGCAACGGCGTCCTGGTCCTGACCGTCGGCGCGCACGCCCACCCGCACCGTGACCGGCGTTCCCTCGGCGGTGTGCACGAGCGCGTTGCCGACCAGGTTGCCCAGCACCTGGCGGAGCCGTGAATCATCGCCGATCACCACCGGGGGGGCGGGACCGTCGGCCGTCTGGAGGGTCACGGGCCGGGTCGGCGCGATGGCCAGCGCGTCGTGGACGGCGTCGGCAGCCAGCGCCAGCAGGTCGACAGGGCGGCGCTCGAGGGGGCGTTGCTGGTCGAGCCGGGCCAGCAGCAGGAGGTCGTCGACCAGCAGGCCCATACGGGCGGCGGCGTCCTCGATGCGGCGCATGAAGCGCCCGACGTCGTCAGCGTCGGTGGCCGCACCCTGCCGGTACAGCTCGGCGAACCCGCGGATCGAGGTCAGCGGGGTCCGCAGCTCGTGGCTGGCGTCGGCGACGAAGCGCCGCATGCGCTCCTCGGATGCCTTCGCTGCCGTCTCGGACGCCTCCCGGAGCCCGAAGGCCGCCTCGATCTGGGCAAGCATGCCGTTGAGCGCCGCCGACAGCCGGCCCACCTCGGTCCGCGGATCGTGGTGCGGCACCCTGCGGGACAGGTCACCGGCGGCGATCGCCGCGGCGGTCTCCTCGACCTCGACGAGGGCCCGCAGGCTGGTGCGTACGAGGAGGTACGCCAGTCCGGCAAGCAGGAAGAGGACCACGAAGCCAGTCACCAACTCCAGGAAGAGCAGCCGGTTGACGGTGCCGTTGAGATCGCCGAGAGCGGTGGCGACGACGAGGCTGCCCGACCCGTCGGCGAACGGGGAGACGAGGACGCGCCAGTCCTCTCCCTCGCCCGTGGCGCGCACGGTGAACGGTCCCTGCCGAGCCGCGACCGCGCTGGTCGTGAGCGTAGGTAGCCGCGGCGCGGACTGCCCGGCCCGCACCGGGTCGGTACGCAACGGCACGACGGTGCCGGCCGGGTTGGCGAGAGCGACGTAGAAGTCGCTCGGCGGGCCACCGTGAGCCCCGCCGCCCCCGGGGCGTTGGTCCCCGAGCTCGTGGGGCAGGCGCGAGGTGGCGTCCTGCAGCTGGGAGTCGATGCGGCCGAGCAGATAGCCGCGCAGCGACGTCGTGGCCGCGACGTCGGCCGCGACCAGGGCGCCCATCACAAGCGCAAGGACGGTGACGACGAGCTTGATGCGCAGCGGCAGTCGGTCCGACGCCTGTCGGAGCCTGGCCCGAGCCAACCCGATCATGTGCGCGGCTGTCGCAGGACGTAGCCGACCCCGCGCAGGGTGTGCAGCAGCCGGGGCTGGGTCGTGTCGACCTTGCGGCGCAGGTAGGAGACGTAGGACTCCACCACGTTGGCATCGCCGCCGAAATCGTAGTTCCACACGTGGTCGAGGATCTGGGACTTGGAGAGCACGCGACCGGGATTCTGCATGAAGTAGCGCAAGAGCTTGAACTCCGTGGGGGACAACGTGACCGGCTCCCCCGCCTTCCACACCTCGTGCGCGTCGTCGTCGAGCTCCAGGTCGGCGAAGGTCAGCCGGGCCGCCGCATGCCCGTTCGGGCCGCCGACGCGACGCAGGATCGCCCGGATGCGGGCGATCACCTCTTCCAGGCTGAACGGCTTGGTCACGTAGTCGTCACCGCCGAGGGTCAGGCCGGAGACCTTGTCCTCTGTGGCGTCCCGTGCCGTGAGGAAGAGAACGGGGACCCTGATGCCGTCCCCGCGCAGCCGGCGAACCACGCCGAAGCCGTCGAGACCGGGCATCATCACGTCGAGGACGACGAGGTCCGGCGCCGATCGCCGGGCCAGCTCGACGGCCTGCTCGCCGCTCGCGGCGGTGTCCACCTCGAACCCGGCGTAGCGCAGGCTCGCGGCGAGCAGCTCGACGATGTTCGGCTCGTCGTCGACGACCAGCAGGCGCGCCTCTGCCCGGCCGGCACTGCGCGCCGGGCTAGCCACGGATACCGGTCCGGACGATCCAGCCGCAGGGTCGCGGGCATGAGAGCTGCATGAGCCCAGCCTGTCGCAGAATGTTCCCGCCTGCCTGGCACTTGCCTGGGAGAACCCTGTGAGCCGGTCCGGGCCGTCCTGGACCAATCCCCAGTCAACACACAGCGGGTTCCCAGCATGGCCCCGCAGACTCGTGACAGTCAGAGCCCCGACCGCGGCACCACTGGAGGCCACCATGACCACGCCCGCCGCGCGAGCGATCATCGCCCGGCGGGACGGCCGGCGCAGGGTGACCGCGGTCACGGCGGCGCTCGCGGTGGTCGGCGTGGCCGCGACGGGCGGGCTGGCCCTTGCCGCCCATCGGGCCGCGGCCGGCACCGCCTCGACGCCGGCCACGCCGAGCAGTGACACGAGCAGCCAGTCCAACGGCGGCCAGTCCGACGACGGCACCGGGGCGGTGCCTCCCGGCGCGACCACGGCCGACCCCGGGGCGACATCGAGCGGGTCATGACCACCTCACCAGCCCGCACCTTCTTCGCCGCTGCGGACCGGCGCGGCCTGGGCGTCGCCGTACGAATACTGGTCACCGACCCGGACGCCCTGCCCACGGCCATCGCCATCACTGAGGCCGAGGTCGCGGCGCTGGACCGGGCCTGCAGCCGGTTCCGCGCCGACTCCGAGCTCAGCGCCGTCAACTCCTCGGCCGGGCGGGCCGTGCCGATCAGCCCGCTGCTCAGCGCGGCGATCCAGGTGGCACTGCAGGCCGCCTGGCTGACCGGTGGCGACGTCGACCCGACGCTGGGCTCGTCGCTGATCCGGCTCGGCTACGACCGCGACTTCGGCGCATTGCCGGCGGATGGGCCGCCGGTCGCCGCCTCGATCCACCGGCTCGGGCACTGGACACAGGTACAGCTCGATCTCGACCGGCAGACGGTACGGCTGCCGCCCGGCGTCCGGCTCGACCTCGGCGCCACCGCCAAGGCGCT
>QHCA01000207.1 GCA_003244095.1 Pseudonocardiales bacterium
TGTCGTGGGTGCTCAACGCCTACACCCTGACCTTCGGGGGGTTGCTGCTGCTCGGCGGCCGGGCGGGCGACATCCTGGGCCGGCGACGGGTCTTCATGTTCGGCATCGGGCTGTTCATCTTCGCCTCCTTCCTCGGTGGCCTCGCGACGACCTCCGGGTGGCTGCTCGCGGCACGGGCGCTGCAGGGCATCGGCGGTGCCATCGCCTCACCCACCGCCCTGTCGCTGATCACCACTAACTTCCCTGAGGGCAAGGAGCGCAACCGCGCATTCGGCGTCTTCGCCGCCGTCTCCGGCTCGGGGGCGGCCATCGGGCTGCTCGCCGGCGGGATGCTCACCTCCTGGCTCTCGTGGCGCTGGGTGCTGTTCGTAAACGTCCCCATCGGCATCGCCATCGCCGTGCTCGCCCCGCTGTTCATCAACGAGTCCGAGCCGCACCCCGGCCGGTTCGACTTCGGCGGCGCGCTCACGTCCACGGTCGGCATGACGTCGCTGGTGTACGGCTTCATCCGAGCGGCCAGCGACGGGTGGAGCGACCGGTTGACGATCACCTCGTTCGCGGTCGCCATCGTCCTGCTCGCCACCTTCGTCGCGCTCGAGCGGCGGCACCCGCAACCGGTCGTCCCGTTGCACATGTTCGACAACCGCAACCGGGCCGGGGTCTACGTCATCATGCTGTGCTTCGCTGCGGCCATGTTCAGCATGTTCTTCTTCCTCACCCTGTTCGTGCAGAACATCCTCCACTACAGCCCGCTCAAGGCCGGCTTCGCCTTCCTGCCGGTCAGCGCGATGATCGTCGTGACGGCCACGATCACGTCGCGGCTGTTGATCAAGGTCGGCCCGAAGCCCTTCATGGTGGCCGGGGCGATCCTGGCGACCATGGGACTGGGTTGGCTGTCGCAGATCTCGGTGGACAGCACCTACGTCGGCGGCATCCTGGGCCCGATACTGCTCTTCGCGGCGGGCATGGGCTTCCTGTTCGTGTCGGTGACCGTGGTGGCGGTGTCCGGGGTCGACGAGAGCGACTCCGGAGCGGCCTCCGGCATGCTCAACGTCACGCAGCAGGTCGGCGGATCGCTCGGCCTGTCCATCCTGGTCACGGTGTTCGGCACGGCCAGCCGCAACGAGGCGACACATCATCAGGCGCCGGCATTCCTCGCCAACGCGACGCCGGCAATGAAGGCGGCCTTCGGGCACAGCCACCTGCTGCCGGGTATCTACGGACAAAACGTGCTGGCCCGGGGCATCTCCGTGGCATTCGAGGTGGGCGTGGTGTTCGCCCTTGTCGCGCTGATCACCGCTCTGGTCGCGATCCAGGCCCGGAAGTCCGACGTGGACGTCACCCAGGTGCCGGGGATGGCCTAGGGGCACCGGGTCGTCTGGTGGGCTGCCCGCCAGACGACCCGGGGCGCCGCACGTTACGGTCTCCCCCGTGATGTCGGCGCCGAGCAGCCCCCGGTGACTCGGCGCGGCCCGATAGTCCTGATGTGCGTGCTGGTCATCCTGCTCGGCGCGGTCGCCGATGCCGCCGTGATCACGCTGGCGGGGGGCCGGGTGCACACCCTGGTCCTCGGCCGCGACCAGCCCGTCTGCGGCGGCTTCATCAACGACCCGGTGCGCGACATGGGCCACCGCCCCGAAGGCACGAGGATCGAGTATCCGACCGCTCCCCCCTCGTCGGGGCCGCATTACCCGATCCCGGCCGACCCGCAGACCTGGTTCTACGCCGCGAGCACCGCGCCGCCGGTTGAGCGACTGGTGCACAACCTCGAACACGGCTACACCCTCGTGTGGTACGACGACACGATCAAGAGCCGCCAGCTCGACGACCTGCGCTCGCTGGCCGGCCGGCTAGGAGCGGATCCGGGCAAGGTCATCGTCGCGGCCTGGGACACCGGCCACGGCAGCTTCCCGTCGGGGCAGCACGTGGCGCTGGCCCACTGGAGTGCCCATCAGGGACACCGCCAGTACTGCCGGCGGGCCAGCACAGCGGCGATCAACACCTTCGTCAACCGGTATCCGCGGACCGACGCGCCTGAACCCTCGGGACAGTGAGGCCGGCGGCTATCGTGTCCGGGCCGACTCGGCGGCCGGCAGCAGGCCGCGGATCTCGGCCAGCATGAGCTCGCTCGCGGCCTCGTAGCGGCGCCGCCCGCTGATCGGTCCGAGACCGGTCAGGTCGATCGGCGCGCCCAACACCGCGCTGGCCCACCGGCGGCGCCACCACGAGGCGGCACCCCGCTCGAGTCCGGCCGTCGCGACCGGGATGACCGGTGCCCGGCCGGTCAGCGCGAGCAGCCCGGCGCCGCCCTTGGCCGTCCGAATGGGCTCGGCGCCCGGGATCGTGCCCTCCGGGTAGATCATCACGAGGTCGCCGCGATCCAGCGCCGCCTTGGCCAGGCGGATCGCCTGCGTCCCCTCGCTGCCGGCCCCGACCGGGATGTGATGGCCGGCCCTCATCCACCAGCCGACGACTCGCCGCTCGAACACCTCGCGGGTCGCGAGAAAGCGCAGCCTGCGGCCCTGCCGGTGCGCCAGCACGATCAGCACGACGGGATCGAGATAGGAGACGTGGTTGGCCACGACGATCGCGGGCCCGGTCGCCGGGATGTTGTGCAGCCCGGTGATCCGCAGGGGCACGGCCAGGCGGACGTAGCCGGCCAGCAGCCGGATGGCGATCCACCACGCCGGCTCCCGGCCGAACCCCTCGGCCGGTGCGGTCATCCGTACCCCCGCCAGTAGAGGACGTAATGGGCGATCGTCCCTGCGAGCATGACCGTGTGCGCCACCTCGTGATAGCCGAAGGTAGCCGGTGCCAGGTCCCACCAGCGTCCGGCCAGGAAGCCGGCCGACAACGAGTACAGCAGCAGCCCACCGACGGCCAGTGCCGCGTCCGGGGTGGAGAGTTCGCGGAACACCGCAAGTGCGATGAACACGCCCCACCACGTGACGACCGCGTAGAGCAGATCCGCCGGACCACCCGGGCGGTCCAGTTGGACGAGCTTCACCACGATCCCGACCGCCGCGACGACAGCCAGTGAGCCGAGGAACGCCAGCCGGGCGCCCGGACCGAGCACCAGAACGGCCAGCGGGGCGTACGAGCCGACGACGAAGCAGAAGATCATCGTGTGGTCGAGCGCCTTCATCCGGCGCCGAGCCCGATCCGACCAGCGCAGCCGGTGATAAGCGGCGCTGACCGCGAACATCGCGGTCATGGTCACGCCGTAGGCCACGACGGCGACGCGCGGGAATCCGCCCGGGGCCCGCACGACGAGAGCCACCCCGCCGACCGCGGCCAGGACCCCGGCGAACACGTGCATCGACCCGCGCAGCCGAGGGCGCACCGGGACACTGATGCGCAGCTGCTGGATCACCGGCTCAGTCTCTCAGGCCGTCCGCGGTGGCCCGCCGTACGCACTGCGGACCCCGCCACAGGTGCGCGCGGCTTTACCCCGACGAAACGCCCGCGACCCCTCAGGGCAACTGTGACGCGCTTGACTCGGGCAAATGCCGCCCACCGGGATACCCACGCACTGCCCGTACTGCGCGCTGCAGTGCGGCATGAGCCTGCACCGGGCGGCCCCCGGCGAGTCCCCGGCGATCCAGGTCGCGGCCCGGCAGTTTCCCGCCAACGGCGCGGGGATGTGCCGCAAGGGCTGGACGGCCGCCGGTCTCCTGGACAGCCCCGATCGGCTGCTGCGGCCACTGGTCCGCGAGCACCGGGGCGGCCCGCTGCGGCCGGCCTCCTGGGACGAGGCACTGAGCCGGATCGTCGCCGCGGTCGGGGCCGCACAGCGGGGGTACGGGCGCGACGCCGTCGGGGTCTTCGGCGGTGGCGGCCTGACCAACGAGAAGGCCTACCACCTCGGGAAGTTCGCCCGGGTCGCCCTGCGTACCTCGTGCATCGACTACAACGGGCGCTTCTGCATGTCATCAGCAGCAAGTGCGGGCCAGCGCAGTTTCGGGCTCGACCGGGGCCTGCCGTTCCCCCTCACCGACATTCCGGCCGCCGAGGTGATCGTGCTGGCCGGCAGCAACCTGGCCGAGACGATGCCCCCGGTCGTCGCGCACTTCGCCGCGCAGCGGGCAGCCGGCGGGCACCTGGTGGTCATCGACCCCCGCCGTACCCCCACCGCCGAGCTCGCCACGCTGCACCTGCAACCGCTGCCCGGCACGGACCTGGCCCTGGCCAACGGGCTGCTGCACCTGGTGATCGAAGCCGGCCAGGTCGACGAGGAGTTCGTCCGGACCCGGACGACCGGGTTCGACGACGTACGGCGGTGCGTCGCCGCGTACTGGCCCGAGCGGGTCGAGCGAATCACCGGCATCCCCGCTCCGCTCCTGCGCGAGGCCGCCCGCCTGCTCGGTGCGGCGGCGACGGTCATGGTGCTGACCGCCCGCGGCTCGGAGCAGCATGCCAGCGGCACCGACACGGTGCTCGGCTTCATCAACCTGTCGCTGGCCCTCGGCCAGGCCGGCCGGCCGGGGGCCGGCTACGGCTGCCTGACCGGACAGGGCAACGGTCAGGGCGGGCGCGAACACGGGCAGAAGGCCGACCAGCTGCCCGGCTACCGGCGCCTGGACGACCCGGCCGCCCGGGCGTACGTGGCCGGTGTGTGGGGTGTCGACCCCGCCTCGCTGCCGGGGCCCGGCCCGTCGGCCTACGAGCTCCTCGACCGGCTCGGCACCGGCGACGGGGTCCGCGCTCTGCTGGTCATGGGCTCCAACCCGGTGGTGTCGGCGCCGCACGCGGGTCACATCACCGAACGCCTGGCCGCCCTCGACTTCCTCGCCGTTGTCGACGTGGTGCTGTCGGAGACAGCCGAGCTGGCCGACGTCGTGCTGCCGGCCACGCAGTGGGCGGAGGAGACCGGCACCATGACCAACCTGGAGGGCCGGGTCATCTTGCGGCGCAAGGCCATCGACCCGCCGCCCGAGGTCCGCAGCGACCTGGAGATCCTGAGCGCCCTGGCCGAGGGCCTGGGCTGCCGGAGCAGATTCGCCACGGAGCCGGAGGAGGTGTTCGCCGAACTGCGGCGGGCCAGCGCCGGTGGGGTCGCGGACTACGCCGGGATCAGCTACCCGCGGATCGCCGCGGAGGACGGCGTGTTCTGGCCGTGCCCCACGGCCGACCATCCCGGCACGCCGCGGATGTTCCTCGACCGCTTCGCCACCCCGGACGGCCGGGCCCGCTTCCACGCCGTGGACCACCGGGGGCCGGCCGAGCCCGCCGACGCCGAATTCCCGCTGACGCTGACGACCGGCCGGGTGCTCGGGCACTACCAGAGCGGCGCCCAGACCCGCCGGGTGCCCGAGCTCCAGGCCGCCGAGCCGGAGCCCTACGTCGAGCTGCACCCGGTGCTCGCCGGTGCCCTCGACGTCACCGACGGCCAGCCGGTGCGGGTGGTGACCCGGCGCGGCAGCGCCACCGTAGTCGCGCGGTTCAGCACCAGCATCCGCAGCGACACGGTGTTCGTACCGTTCCACTGGGGCGGGGCCGGCCGGGCCAACACGCTGACCGACCCGACGCTGGACCCCCTCTCGAAGATGCCGGCGTTCAAGGCCTGCGCCGCCCGGTTGGAGCCGGTGCCCACCGAGCCGGGTCCGGCAGCGCCGTGAGCCGCGAGCGGGTCGTCGTGGCCGGCGCCGGAATGGCAGCCGGTCGGCTGGTCGAGGAGCTGGTCCGCCGTGGTGCCCTGGGCGGCGGCGCCGGTAGCGGCGGCGGCGCCCTGGACCTGACCCTGGTCGGCGCCGAGCCGGCGCCCCCGTACAACCGGATCCTGCTGTCCTCCGTGCTCGCCGGCCGGCACCGGCTCGCCGAGGTCGGCCTGCGGTCCCGGCCCTGGTACGCCGACCAGGATGTCCGGCTGATCACCGGCGTCCGGGCCGAGGCCGTGGACCGCCACCGGCGGCTGCTGCGCCTGGTCGGCGGCACTTCGCTGCCCTACGACCGCCTGGTGCTGGCCACCGGCGCGAGCCCCGTCCTGCCGGCCCTGCGTGGCGCCGTCGACGCGACCGGCACCCTTCATCCGGCCGTGCTCACGCTGCGCAACCTCGACGACTGCGACCGGCTGATGTCCTTGCTTCCCACGGCCCGGACCGCCGTGGTCGTCGGGGGCAGCCTGCTCGGGCTGGAGGCCGCCCGCGCGTTGGCCGAACAGGGCCGGCGGGTCGATGTCGTACACGCCGGTGCCCACCTGCTGCACGATCACCTCGACGAGCTGGCGGGCACCGTGCTGCGCGAGCTGGTCGAGGGTCTCGGCATCGGCGTGCACACCGGCTTCCCGGCCGTGGGTGTGCGGCTGGAGGGCGACCGGCTGGTCGGCGTGCGCCTGGCCGACGGGTTCACCCTCGCCGCCGACCTGGTGATCCTCGCCTGTGGCGTGCGCCCGGCGGTGCGGCTGGCGCACGGCGCCGGGCTCGCGGTGGCGACCGGGATCGTCGTCGACGACCAGCTGCGGTGCGCCGACGCGGCCACGGGTGCCCTCGACCCCCTGGTCCATGCCCTCGGTGACTGCGCCGAGCACCGTGGCCGGGTCACCGGGCACGTGTGGCCGGCGTGGGAGCAGGCCGGCGTCCTCGCCGCCGTGCTCGCCGGGCACCCGGCCCGCTACGCCGGAAGCCGGCCGGTCGTGCGCCTGCGGGCGGCCGGCATCGACGTCGCCACGGTCGGCGACAGTGCCGCGGCCGGGGCCGACGTCAGCACGGTCGAGATGGCCAACCCGCTGCGGGGCAGCTACAAGCGGCTGGTGCTGCGCGGGCACCGGCTGGTCGGCGGTGTCCTCATCGGCGACGTGGCATCGGCCGCCGCGCTCACCGTCGCCCTCGACCGGCCCGGGCTGCCCGTCGACCGGGCCGGCCTGCTCGGCATGACGGGGACGGGCGGGTCCCCCCAGCCGGCCCTGGATGTCGCGGCGCTTCCGGACACCGCCCGGGTCTGCGTGTGCAATGCCGTCAGCGCCGGTGCGATCAGGGCCGCCGCGCGCCCGGGCCGCAGCCTGCGGGAGGTCGCGGCCGCCACCCGGGCCACGACGGGTTGCGGCACCTGCCACGACACGGTCGCCGCCCTCATCGCCACCGGTCGCACAGCCGAGGTCGGGCCGTGTGCGGTCAACGTTGCACCGCCGACACGCGACCGATACGGCTCGACAACTCCCCCGACCTACCGTCAGCTCGCATGAGCACCTCGCGCAGGACGATCGTCGTCGTCGGCCATGGCATGGTCGGCCACCGGTTCGTCGAGGCCGCGATCGCGCGGGGCCTGGCCGCCGACCACGACATCGTGGTGTTCGGCGCGGAGCACCGCGCGGCCTACGACCGGGTGGCGATGTCGTCCTACGTCGACGGGGTGAGCGCCGAGCAGCTGACTCTCGCCCAGGACGACGCCTATGCGGGCATCACCCGCTACCTGGCCGAGACGGTCACGACCATCGACCGCGAGCAGCGGATCGTGCGCACCGCCGGCGGCCGGTCGGTCGGCTACGACGTGCTGGTCCTCGCGACCGGCTCGCGGCCCTTCGTTCCCCCCATAGCCGGGCACGACGCGCAGGGCTGCTTCGTCTATCGCACCCTGGACGACATCGACCTGATCCGGGCGGCGGCCGGGCCGGCCAGCACGGGAGTGGTCGTGGGCGGCGGCCTGCTCGGCCTGGAGGCAGCCAACGCGCTGCAGTGCCTGGGCCTGACCACCCACGTGGTCGAGATGGCCCCGCGGCTGATGCCGCTGCAGGTCGACGAGGGTGGCGGGGCGGTGCTGCGCCGCCACATCGAGAAGCTCGGCGTGCGGATCCACACCGGCAGCCGCACCGAGAGCGTCGAGACCGGCGCCGACGGCCGGGTGCGGCGGCTGGTCTTCGCCGACGGCGCGGCCATCGACACCGACCTGGTGGTGTTCTCCGCCGGGGTCCGGCCGGTCGACGATCTGGCCCGGGTGAGCGGCCTCGCGGTCGGCGAACGCGGCGGCATCGTGGTCGACGACGCCTGCAGCACGGACGATCCGGCGATCTACGCCATCGGGGAGTGCGCCTGCATCGGCGGGCGGGTGTACGGCCTGGTTGGCCCCGGCTACATGATGGCCGAGGTGCTGGCCGACCACCTGGCCGGCGGCGAGGGCACCTTCAGCACCGCCGACACCTCCACCAAGCTCAAGCTGCTCGGCGTCGACGTGGCCAGCTTCGGCGACGCATTCGCCGCGTCACCCGGAGCCCTGGAGCTCGTCTACGCCGACCACGTCAACGGCGTCTACAAGAAGCTCGTCGTGACCGATGACGGCGGCCGGCTGCTGGGCGGCATCCTGGTCGGCGACGCGTCGTCGTACTCCCTGCTACGGCCGATGGCGACCGGCGACCATCCGCTGACCGTCGACCCCGAGCAGCTCCTGCTGCCGGCCGGCAGTCAGCCGGTCGCCGTCGGGCCGGCTGCCCTGCCGCCGACCGCGACCGTCTGCAGCTGCCACAACGTCTCCGTGGGCCAGATCCGGGAGGCTATTGCCGAGGGCGGCGCGACCGCTCTCGGTGAGATCAAGGCGGCGACGTGCGCGGGCACGGGCTGCGGCAGTTGCGTACCGCTGGTCAATGCCCTCCTCGCGGACGAGCTGACCAAGGCCGGCCGGGAGGTCGACCGCAGCCTCTGCGAGCACTTCACGATGACCCGGCAGGAGCTGTTCGACGTCATCCGGGTGCGCGGCATCCGGTCCTTCACCGAGCTGATCGAGCAGCACGGCCAGGGACGCGGCTGCGCCGTGTGCAAGCCGGCGGTGGCCTCCATCCTGGCCACCCAGACCGGGGCACACCCCCTCGACGGGGAGAACGCCGCACTGCAGGACACGAACGACCACGTGATGGCCAACCTGCAGCGCGACGGCAGCTATTCGGTGGTGCCACGCATTCCCGGCGGTGAGGTCACCCCCGACGGGCTGATGGCCATCGGGCGCATCGCCAAGGACTTCGACCTCTACACCAAGATCACCGGCGGCCAGCGCATTGACATGTTCGGCGCCCGCATCGAGCAGCTGCCGGCCATCTGGCGCCAACTCGTCGATGCCGGCTTCGAGTCCGGGCACGCCTACGGCAAGGCCCTTCGTACGGTGAAATCCTGCGTCGGGTCGACCTGGTGCCGCTACGGCGTGCAGGACTCGGTGGCCCTGGCGATCGAGCTGGAGTTGCGCTACCGCGGCCTGCGCAGCCCGCACAAGATCAAGGCCGGCGTGTCCGGTTGCGCGCGGGAGTGCGCGGAGGCACGCGGCAAGGACTTCGGCATCATCGCCACCGAGGTGGGCTGGAACCTCTACGTCGGCGGCAACGGCGGCTTCACCCCGCGGCACGCGCAGCTGCTGGTCGGCGACGTCGACACCGCGACCCTGATCCGGCTCATCGACCGTTACCTCATGTACTACGTACGCACCGCCGACCGGCTGCAGCGCACCGCCGTGTGGATCGAGAGCCTCGACGGTGGCATCGACCACCTGCGGGAAGTGATCGTCGACGACAGCCTCGGGTTGGCCGCCGATCTCGAGGCGGACATGGCCCGCCACGTGGCCGGCTACTCCGACGAGTGGGCCGCGGCGCTCGACGATCCGGACAAGCTGCGGCGCTTCGCCTCCTTCGTCAACGCCCCGCAGACGCCCGACCCCGGCATCGCCTTCGTCTCCGAACGCGACCAGCACCGGCCGGCCCGCCCCGCAGAGAAGGCCGTCCTGCTGGCCGGTCCCCGGATTCCGATAGGAGCGCCATGACCGTTCTCGCCGTCCGTCAGTCCTGCCCGGTCCAGTGGACCGAGGTGTGCGGCTACGACGACATGGTGCCCGAGCGCCCGGTCGCCGCACTCGTCGATGCCGGGCAGGTGGCAATCGTCCGGCTGCACGACGGCGGCGTCCATGCCGTCGACAACCGCGATCCCTTCAGCGGCGCCAACGTGCTGGCGCGCGGAATCGTCGGCACTGCCGGCGACGCGCACGTACTCGTCTCGCCGATGTTCAAGCAGTGCTTCGACCTGCGTACCGGGGTCTGCCTTGATGATCCCGCCGTCCGCCTGACCGTCCATCCGGTCCAGGTCGTCGACGGCCAGGTGTTGATCGGGACTCCCGGATGATCGCAGCGATCGCGGGAGCGCCCGCCACCGAGCTTCTGCCGTTGCGCGGCTTCACGGTCGGGGTGACCGCGGCACGCCGGCACGACGAGTTGGCCGGCCTGCTGCGGCGTCGCGGGGCGCAGGTCGTCGGCGCCCCGGCGATCCGGCTCGTGCCCCTCGCCGACGACACCGAGCTGCTGGCGACCACGCGGGCCTGCCTCGACACCGACATCGACCTGGTGGTCGCCACCACCGGCATCGGCTTCCGCGGCTGGATGGAGGTGGCGGCCGGCTGGGGATTCGGCGAGCGGCTGCAGCGGCAACTGGCCGGCACCGAGATCGTCACCCGCGGCCCGAAGGCGACCGGCGCGATCCGCGCGGCAGGGCTGACCGAGGCGTGGTCGCCGCCGTCGGAGTCGATGAGCGGCGTCGTCGAACATCTGCTGTGCCGCGACCTGACCGGCCTGCGCGTCGTCGTGCAACTGCACGGCGAGCCGCTGCCCGACATCGTCGACGCGCTGACCGCGGCCGGCGCGGACGTCCTCACCATCCCGGTCTACCGCTGGAACGTCGCGGACGACGTGGGCGCCATCGGGCGGCTCATCGAACAGGTCATCAGCGGCCACATCGACGCCCTCACGTTCACCAGCGCCCCGGCCGTCGTGGCCGTCCTCCAGGTCGCCGAGCAGATCGGCCGGTACGCGGAGATCCTGGACGTCCTGCGGGCCGACGTCGTCGTGGCCTGCGTCGGCCCGGTCTGCTCCGCCCCCCTGGAGCGGCTCGGGGTCGCCTGCGTCGTCCCGGGCCGGGCCCGGCTGGGCAATCTGGTGCGTACGGTCGTCGAGCAGGTGCCGGCGCAACGCGCCTGCCAGCTCGTGGTCGCCGGGCACGACCTGGAGATCCGCGGCCAGCTCGCCGTGCTCGACGGCCTGCCCGTCCCGCTGCCCCCCGCGCCGATGGCCGTGTTGCGGGCCCTGGCCCGGCAGCCGGGCCGGGTCTGCAGTCGCGCTGACCTGGCCCCGCTGCTGCCCGGCACCGACGTGACACCGCATGCGGTCGAGATGGCGGTCACCCGGCTGCGGGCCCTGCTCGGCCGCCGGAGTCTCGTGCAGACGGTAGTCAAGCGCGGATACCGCCTTGCCCCTGATACGTACTGACCTCGACTGATCAGACGCCGACCAGCGTGCGCGGGGCGGGCCGGAGGTAGACGTACCACGTGACCGCGACGCAGATCAGGTAGAAGATCCCGAAGGCGACGTAGGCGGCATTGCCCGTACCCGACGTCAGGAACGACTGGCGGAAGGCGAGGTTGACCAGCACCCCGCCGAAGGCACCGATGGCGCCGGCGAGCCCGATCAGCGCCGCCGAGAGTCGCCGCGCCTGGCACCGCGCGGTCTTCTGGTCCGCACCGTCGGCGACCGCCAGCTCCGACTTGGCCCGGAAGATCGCCGGGATCATCTTGTACGTCGAGCCGTTGCCGATGCCGCTGAACACGAACAGCAGCAGGAAGCCCACGATGAACAGCGGCAGGGAGTGCTGGACCGACGCCGTGAGGACGACCGCGGCGGCCACGGCCATGGCGCCGAAGTTCGCGGCGGTCACCCGCGCACCGCCGAGCGCGTCGGCGAGCCGGCCGCCGACCGGGCGGATCAGCGAGCCCAGCAGGGGGCCGAGGAAGGTGAGGTAGGCGGCCTTCAGAGGTGTGTCGAACTGCGCGGGGAACTGGTTGAGCAGCACCTGGCCGAAGGCGAACCCGAAGCCGATGAACGAGCCGAACGTCCCGATGTAGAGCAGCGACATGATCCACGTATGGCCGTCTCGGGTCACATCACGCATCCCCCGCTTGTCGTTGCGGACCGCCGTGAGGTTGTTCATGGCCAGCGCCGCGCCCAGGGC
>QHCA01000208.1 GCA_003244095.1 Pseudonocardiales bacterium
GCAGCCCGTGCTGAACGTGCTGAACGTGCCCAGGCTCGGGGGCACGTCGCTGCGGGTCGAGCTGCCGGCGGTCCCCTCCACCGACATGGTGGTGCTGCCCAACGGCGACCTGCGGGTGCTCGTGGCCGGGCAGTTGCCCTTCGAGGTGACGGTGAGGGGCAAGCCGTACGGTGACCAGCCGCTGGGCCAGCACGTGGTCTCGCCGGAGGGCCGCCGGGTGCTGGTCGAGATCGACCCGAACAGCCCCGACCCCGCGCAGGACATCATCGACCACGTCGCCGCGGCCGCGCGGGAGTTGGCCGGGCGCCCGGCAGGCGCGACCGCTGGGCTGGGCGACTGGCACGACGCGCAGGCCGCGGGGGCTGCCTGGGTGGGCCGGCATATGCAGTCGTACGACCAGGCGTCGGTGGAGGGCGCACTGGACGGCCTCGGACGGTACGCCAGGATCTCGCCGGACGCCCGGGTCGCGGCCGTGCGAGCGGCACGGTCGCTGATTTCAGCGACCGTGCCAAATACCTGGTGGATCGGCCGGCTGTCCCCGGACGGTCAGCGGGTGGCGGCCCTGGCGTCCGTCGAGCCGGACGTTCCCGGTCCGGATCCGGGTCGGGGAGGGCCTAGCGGCGGGCCGGGCGGTGGGCCGGTGGTCGGGTCACCGGAGAGCGGGCCGTACTCGGCCTACCGGGCCGACGGCCGGGCACCCGAGCTCGGTCACCTGACGGCGGAGACCGCCCGGTCACTGGTGGCCGGCGTCGACCAGTCGGACATCCCCGGCGCCTACAGCATCTCCTACCCCGGTGGCACGGTAGCGGTGGGCGCCACGGGTCTCCCCGTGCAGCACTTCGTGGTCGCGGGGACCGGGGACCTGACGGCGCGCGGGAGGTTCGGGCTCGGGACGAGGCGGCTGATGGCGCGCACGGAGGTGCACGCCGGCACGGCCGAGGACCCGCACCGGGTGTGGTTCGGCCAGCGGATCGCCGACGACCAGGTCGCCCGCGCGTGGGTACACGAGATCACCCACACCCTGCAGCACCAGGCCGGGCACGCGCACGGGCAGGGCCCGCTCCGCACGCTGCTGCGTGCCCTGAACCCCCTGGCGGCCGGGCACGTCGATCGCGGTCACTGCCTGACCGCGCGGGAGGCCGAGCTGCGGCACCTCGACCGCCTCTGGCGCGAGGCGTTCGCGGCTGGCGACACGGACGCGCAGCGGCGATTCGGCCACGAGATCAGGCAACTGTGGTCGGAGTTCGACGGGCAGCAGCGCAGGCCACCGCCGCCGCCGTGGTTCGACCTGCGGCCGGACTTCTCCAGGATGCCGCGACCGGTGCGGCCATCCGCGCCCATCGCCGCGTCCCCGGCCGCCCAACCGGCGGCGCCATCGACCGCCCAACCGGCGGCGACATCGACTGGCCCGGCCATGGCGACATCGACCGGCCCGGCCATCGAGAGCATGACCGCCCAGGGCGCCGGCCGGTGGGCGATGGACCACGCCATGCTCCTCGTGCGCGGCTCGACACTGGACAGCGGCGGCGTGCGGGTGCTGGCCACCGACGGGCTCGCCCACGAGCTGCCGGCCAACCTGGCCGGCGACGGGCGGGCCTTCCTGGCGCGCCGGGCCACCGACTACGCCACGCCGCAACGACTGGTGGCCGACGCGGCGGCCTGGCTGGGCTACCAGGTCGGCGCCGCGGCGGGCACCGCACCGGCCGAGGGTGCGCTGGACTTCCTGGGCCGGCTCGTCGACGCCACGCCGGAGGACAACGCCGCGGCGGTCGCGGTGGCCCGCGAGATCCTCGCCGACTTCGACCAGCCGGGCGACTGGCACCGGGAGGGGCTGACGCCGGCCGGCCGGCGGCTGGTGGACGCGGCGACCGTCGCCACCGAGGCCGCCATGGCGCGGCCCGACCCGTACCCCGCCCTGCGAGCCGGCCTGCAGGGCGACGAGGCGCGGCAGATCGACGAGAACGCGCGAGGTCTGGCAGCGGAACTGCAAGGGCAGACCCCGCCCCCGCTGACGCCGCTCCCGGTAGACCCCGACGCCCGACAGACCCAGCCGGACCAGCCGGACCAGCCGGCCGGCCGGACGCGGTGGCTCCCGTCCAGCCAGCGGGCGGGAACGGCGTACGTCAGGGAGGGCCGGCCGGTCCACCTCGAGGAGTTGACCGACACGGAGGTGGCGGCCGCCGTCGCGCACGCCGAGGCGATGGACCTCCCGGCCGGTGTCCACAGCCTGACCTGGTCGCCGGACACGGGGACGGTGCTGCTGGTCACCGACCAGGGTAGCCAGCACATCCGGCCGGAGGTCCACCCTGTCTGGAAGGGCCGGATGGCCGAGATCGGCGTCCGCTCCGGCACCGAGAACGATCCGCACGTGCTTGTGGTCGACCCGTTCACCGACGCCTTCCCGCTGCCGCAGGTGTGGGTGCACTGCACCTCCCTGGTGCTCCAGCACCAGGCCGCGATCGCGCGCCGGTCGGAGCAGGGCGTGCTCCGGCACGCGCTGCACGCCGCCAATCCGACCGCCCGCGCGACCGAGCACGCCGACGCCACGGTCAACGCGCTGTTCGACGAACACCGGCACCTGGCCCGCCGGTGGCGGTCGGCCACCGGCGACGAGGCGGCGCGGTTGCGCCACGAGGTGATCGGCGTCGCCGGCGAGATCCGGGCCGCCGGCCTGCGCCCGCCGCAGGCGCCCTGGGACGCACCACGGCCGGCCCCCGCCCAGGCACCCGACGGCACGCAGCAGCCGGCGGCAGCCGTACCGGCCGGGTCCGACCCGGTCGCCGTGCTGACCAGCCTCGCCGAGGAGATGGCCGGGTCGCTGCGGCAGACCACGGCAGCCATGCACGAGCGCGTGGCGGCCAACGAGGACAGCGCTCGCGCCGCAGAGACGCGCGCCGACAACGCCCTGGAGCTGGCGCGGAAGTCGGCCCGCGAGCTCGACGGCGGCCGGTACGAGCGGCAGCGCAAGGCCTTCGCCGAAGCGCTGCTGGAGCAGGAGGCGGCCGCCCGTCACCGGCGGATCGCCTTCGCATATTACAGGGCGGCATTCTGGGCCGGCAGCGCGCAGACCGGCAACCGCGAGCTGGCCACGGCGCTGCGGCACCTCGCCCAGGAGACCGACCCGCAGCGGGCCGCGCGGCAGTCCGCCGAGGTGGCGCACCTGGCCGAGGTGGCCGCGGCGGCCCACCAGCGCTACACCGACGCGCTGGCCGCGGCGCTGCCGCCCCCGGCTGCCCTGCCCCTGTGCCTGCCGGCCGGGGAGCTGCCGCTGCTCAACTCGCTGACCGCCGCCGTCAACCGCGCGCTGGCCGCGAACGGCTCGGAGCACGCCATCACCGCGCACGAGTTGAGCCGCATCCTGCGGGCGGAGTTCCGCCACGTCGTGTCACCCGACGGGATCGTCCTGCAGCTGGCGCCCGGGCGGGCCGGCGAGGTCCGCGTGCGGCTGCGGGTCGGCGATCTCGTCGAGGTCCTCGATCCGGCGGCCGAGCACTCCGAGACCATCCTCGGGGTGTTCCCGCAGGTCGGGCATACTTACTCGGCGACGGCCAGCCGCAGCATCGGGGGGGGATACGAGAACAACCTGGCGCCGCTGGTCGCGGCCGGCGTGGCGGCACTGGCCCCTCTGGTCTCCCACGGGATCTTCCTGGCGACCGGTGTCGACGTGGTGGCGATGCTCGCCCCTTGGCTGGCCGACCCGGGCACGCTCGAGATGGCCCGTACCGTGACCGACCACGCCGTGCTCGGCGGCGGGGGTGGCGTGACCCTGCGCCAGGGCCGGTCCGGCAGCGGGAGCGGGTTCATGATGCCGGGCGCCGTGCGCGACAACCGGGGCGCGGCGACGCTGTTCGACGCGCTCGCGTCGGGGCAGGCGGGGTGGGACGTCAGCGTCGGTGCGGAGGACCCGAGCCGAGAGCGGGACGCGGTCTGGGTGCCGTTCGCACACGTCGGCTCCGGCTCCGGGGACGACGCCTCGAGCGTGCCCCTCTGGGTCTCTCACGCACACACCGAGCACGGCCCGCAGGAGACCGTCGCACTCCGGCCGGACCAGTGGGACCGCAGTGCGGTGCCGGATTGCATGGTCACGACCCTGTCCGGCCTGGAAGACCTGACCGGCCGGGTTCTGCGGGAGCTGGGCACCGAGCTTGCCGACGCCGGGGACGTCGCCCGCCAGGTCCGCACGCTGGTGACCGAGGATCTGCTGGGCCGCTTCGCCGAGGCCGCCAACAGCCGGCACGGCCTGCTGCGCCAGATCACCCTGCACGGTCGCACGGTCGCCCAGCTGGAGCTGCGCGCCAAGCTGCGGCCGGACCTGGGTGTCAGGATGGTCGGCGTCGCCACCCCCAAGCACTACCTGGAACGCGTGGACGTGGAGTTCGCGGCCGCGACCGGGTCGAGCCCCGCCAAGTTCTCGGGCCATCTCGACATGGCCCCCGGCCTCGCCCTCGATCCCGGCACCGGCACCATGGGCGAGGCGGTCACCCACAAGGTCTCGTTCAGCCGGGAGCAGCGCCTGCAGACCAGCACCGGCAGCACGGAGATCGAGCCGCGCATCTTCCGCCGCGACAACGCGCAGGACTACGAGGGCGCCGCGGACTTCGAAGTGGTCGTGCGCATGGTCGACGAGCCGGCGGCCCGGCCCCCGGTCACCGGCACGGGCACCGGCCTGTTCTCGTTCACCCAGCCTGACGCCTTCGCCTACGGTCTGCCGGTCAACGCCGCAGCCGTGGCACTCACCCCGGCCGGCGAGCCGCGCATCGCATCGGACGGCCGGCCGGTGCTCCGGGACGACCCGGTCCCCCAGGCGCCGCCGGAGCAGATACCCGAGCTGCCGATCTGGGTGGGCAGCGGCCCGGGCCGGATGCGCGGCGGTGGCCCCGGCCTGGCCCTGCGGGTCACCGGCGACGGCCTCGACGAGGTGCAGGCCTGGGCCGAGGGGCAGCTGCGCGACGCCGGCTTCCTCGCGCGCCTGGACGGGGACGGCAACCGGCTGCTGGACGGCGACGGCCTCACCCGGGACAGCCAGTTCGTCAACGAGCAGCTGGTGTCCGACCACCTGTCCGGGCGGCGGCTGTCGTCGGGATTCGACCGGGCCGCGCAGGGCACCCTGCTTGCCGACCTCGTGGTGCACGGGGCAGGGCAGGTGCCCGCGCGCGCCATGGTGGGCGTGGAGATGGTGCAGCTGGAGGAGCCAGGCAGCGTCACCTACGTCGGCTACACCAACGCGGTGACGGTCGGCAAGCTCGAGATCGGCCGGGTCACGTCCGAGACTTCCGGCGGGAGTTCGGCGACCACCGGGCACCGGACCGCATTGAGCGGCGCCGGCGCCAACGGCAGCCAGGTGACCGACGAGCCCTCCGGTGAGCTGGGCCTGCACGCCAGCGTCACCGCCGCCGGCGACTACTCCGTCGGCGACGCGCGGCAGGCCGTCAACCTAACGGAGGCCACGGTGCCGTCGGCGGTCTTCGACGTCCGGCACCGGCTCCGGGCCACCGTGACCCTGCCCGGCGGAGAGCAGGTTCAGACCGAGCGCGAGGTCACCGTACGGCTGCTGTTCCCCGGCGACATCCTCCCGGAGGCGGAGCACCCGGCCTCCCGCGTCGCCGACACGATGCCCGCGGAGCTGCTCGGCCGGATCACGCTGCTGCACGCCGACTTCCCGGGCATGCCGGCCGCGATCGGCAAGGTGCTGCCGCGGGCGGCCCGGGAAAACTCCCAGGGCTTCCACCAGGCCATGGAGTTCGCCAGCGTGCGCAGCCTGATGGGCCACCCGCAGTGGCTGTCCACCGACTTCCGTACCAACCTGATCGTCGCCCCGGAAGGCGCCAGCCCGGCCCTCGGATCGCTATCGGTCCGGGGCGGCTTGTTCGATGTCGAGGTGGTCGACATCACCGACGCCGTGACCGGAGACATCAACCTCGCCTTCGTCAGCCACAGCACGGCCGGCGCCGACCAGCGCGCCGCAGGTCTCGATGCCTCCGCCGGGGTGACCCGCCACCCCGCCGCGCCCGCGCACGGCAGCGCGACGCTGGGCGGCACGCAGTCGGCCAGCCAGGGCAGCTCGCTGCGCACGACCTCGGTCCACGGCCTGGAGACGCTGCTCGTGGAGACCGGCAAGCAGTACGACTTCCGCGCCCGCGCGGTTCTGCAGGTGGGCGGCCGGGAGCGGCGCGGCGACCCGCGGGCGACACTCGGCGACCCGACGACCGAAGAGGTGGGCGGCACGGTGCTGTTCTCCCTGCCCGAACGCGACGTGCTGGCGGCCCACATCGACGGCCGGCTGCGGCTGCCGCTCAACCGGGTCGCCGACGCGGTCGAGCGGCTGCGCAACGGCAGCCTGCACCTCGACCCCGCGCCGGCGGTCGCCCTGATCGGACGCTACCGCGAGGACCTGCTCGCCGCCCCCGACCCGCTCGGCGCGGGCGCCCTCGGCGGCGAGCACACCGCCGAGGTGCTGACCAGGATGCTCACCGACCTGCTGCCGGAGCTGTCGACCCCGGGCACCGCACGGGTCGACCCCGATGCCGCGCTGCCGGCCCTACTGACCAGGGCTTCGGCCGCCGCGCGGGGCGCGGAGATCACCGTGCCGCCCCACCTGAACCACGCGATAGGGCACACGGCGTTCGAGACGGTCACCCTGGCCGATCCGGAGGGCCACCAGACGCACCTGCTCGATGCCGTCCAGGCCGCCGTCGAGGCGGCCCTGCCCGGAGCGCTCGAGCACGACCCCAGCCTGTGGCAGCGCCTGTCGGGCACCATGTCCGGCCAGCTCTGGTGGCTCAACATGGACAGCATGCTGAGCCCGGACGGCTACGAGAAGACGCTGGTCGTGCAGGGCGGGCCGGCCGGCTACGACGTCCGGGCGGCCACGTTGCGGCTGACCGCGCAGCTCGGGCCGGCCCGGCATGTGCAGTACGAGAACGACGTCTACCTGATCGGGCAGACCTACGACGTCAAGCAACGCGACACCGCGACCAGCTCCGGCCACTCCGCCACCGGCACGCTCGGCGGTGGGTACGGCCTGGGGGCGGGTGGTCTGACCAGCGGCCTCAGCCGCTCCGACGCGGGCACGTTCGCCAACCAGCAGACCGGGCTGCGGCGGACCGGCGCGGCCGGTGCCCGCAAGATCGAGCAGGAGCTGACGGTCACGGTCGAGGTGGACCCGCTGCCGGCACCCGTCGGCAAGGCGTGGGCGAGCGTCATCCGGGCGGCCGGGCAGGCCCAACGCGGCGGCACCCTCCAGCCGGCGCCCACCGTACTGACCGGCCGGGTGACCAGGCTCGTGCCGCTCGGGGTGAGCGGCCCGGCGGAGGCCCCGTCCACCGTCTTGCCACTGCCCAGGCACCCCGACGCGCGGAGCGTGCCATGGCCGCGGCACCACTACCCGGAGGGCGCGGCGGTGCCGGGACTGCTGCCGGCCGTCCTCGCCCGGCTGGCCGAGGACGACATGCTGGGCTCCGACATGACCGAGGCCCGGCTGGTGCTGGAGAGTGAGCTGTCCGGGCTGGTCATGAAGCTCTCCCTCGACGACCTGGCCGGCGAGGGCCGGCAGCGCACCATCCGGTTGGGGGTCGCCGGCCGTCGCAACCGGGTGGTCGACGTCGAGATCAGCGCCGCCCCGCACAACCCCGACGTCGCCGCGCAGATGGTTGTCCTCGAGCAGGGCGGCGTCGACCGGCAGCAGAACTCCCCCGGGACGTCGACCTCGAGGGGCCGCCCACTGCCCGCCACCATGAACGGCGACCTCGGCGGGGTCGGCAGCAGCGCCGGGCCGGGCANNACGCCGCCGATGGCGGGGTCTCGGTCGGCGGGTCCCGCCGTGAGGCCGCGGTCTTCACCAAGGTCGCGACGGCGGGCCTGGGCACGGAACTCGCCGTCACCGTGACCCTGCGGACCCGCCGCGTCGACATCCACGGCGGGGCAACCGACGTCGGCGTTGCCGTCGAGCTGCCGGTCATGGCCGGGACCGCGCAGCTGATCGTGCCCGCCCCGGAGCTGCTCGCCGTGCGCCAGGCCACGGAGAGCACCCCGCAGGGCGGCTACGGCTGGCGAGGCCTGAGTGAGCGCGTGGGCAGCGGTGCGGACGACATGCGGGACCGGCTCGTCCGCGTGCTGAACGGCCCAGCGTCACATGCCATGGAGGAGCTGCACAGCCAGGCCACGCAGCGCGCCCGCTACGACCCGGCCCGGCCGCAGGACGCGATGGCCGCCCTGCTGCGCGAGCGGCAGCCGGCCGGGCCGATCCACCTGACGGCGGCGGCCGGTGGTGCGGGCCTGCCGTACGCCCCCAAGGCGCAGGCGCGCCTGCTGGCGCGCACCCTGCAGCAGCCGGTCACGTTGTCGGTGACCGAGCCCGGCGGGGCGGTGCGCGAGTACGTCGCGACGCCCACCGGCGAGCTCAATCCCGGGCTGCCCGACGGCGGTTACGCCGCCGCGTGGGCCACCCTGCGCACCGGCCTGGAGCGGCTGGCGCGCGCACACGACCTCGACCTGCGCGCGATCTACGCCCAGCCCGGCGAGGGCAGCTTCACCGACCGGGTGCTGGCCGCGCTGCGCGCGGACGGTGTGGAGGAGAGCCTGTTGGAGCCGCGGCTGGGCCGACCCGTACCGGAGATCGCCCGCGACCCGCGCGAGCAGGAGCAGGCCGGCGGCACGTACGCCGGCCAGAACCCGTCCGGGCCTCTCGGCCTGTGAACACACCGACCCACCCCCGAGAGCGAGGATCACGATGGCACTGCCGGTAGTGCGGACCAGGGACGAGGCGCACCTGTACCTCGACCTGCATCCGTGCGAGCACTGCGACTCGATCGACGTCACCTGGGAGCAGGCGGTCGTCAGCGTCGACGGCGAGCTGGCCAGCGAGTACGCCGGGCAATGCCCGGGCTGCGGGGCCGAACGCGACTACGTCTTCGCCCTGCCCGAACGGGAGACGCTCTCGCCGGAGTGGCCGAACTTCGGCGGTCCGGAGCCGTCGCAGCTGCTCGATGCCGGTGAGTGGCTGTGGGTGGCCGAGCTCAGCGCCGGCAACGCGCCGCCCGGCGACCCGGCCCGGGAGCGGCAGGCGCTGGCAATCGCGACGCGCGCGGTCGCCGAGGTCGTCAAGTTCATCCCGGCCGGCGAGGAGGTCGTGCCCGATACCGCGTTCTGGTCGGCCCGCGGGCGGGAGCTGCGCGACGCGGAGCCGGGCCGGTTCAACCGCGGCCGGCTGCTGGTCGTGCAGGAGACCTATGACCGGCTGGCCGGCCAGGTGCGGTGACGCGGTCACCCCACGGGCTACGGCTCGGCCGGCTCCTCGGCGTCCCGATCTACCTTCCGCTGGCCGGCCCGGCGCTGCTGCTCGTCGTCACGGCGTCGTACGCGATCCTCCTGACCCGGCTCATCCCGCGGGCCGCGCCGGCCGCCGTGCTGCTGGCGGCGGGCTGCTTCGCCGTGCTGCTCACCGGATCCCTGCTGGCCCACGACCTGGGGCATGTCGCGGCATGCCGGTCGCTGCGGCTGCCGGTGGACCGGGTCGTCGTCTCGCCGCTGGCAACCGGATCGGTCCACGCCGAGCCCGGCGGGCCGGGCCCGGAGTGCCTGGTCGCCGTCGCCGGCCCGCTGGTCACTGCGGGCCTGCTGGGGCTGGCCGCCCTCTGTGCCGCCCGGACCGGATCCGGCACGCTGCCGCACGCCGTGCTGGTCCTGCTGGCTGCCGCCAACGTCCTGCTGCTGCTGTTCCACCTGCTGCCCGGCATGCCGGCCGACGGCGGCCGGGTGGCTCGCGCGGCCGCCTGGTGGCTCTCCGGCTCTCGGGCGACCGGCACCCTGGTCGCGGCCGGCCTGGGCCGGCTCCTGGCCATGGTGGCGGCGCTGATCGCCCTGATGATCGCGCCCGCGGCGGGAGCGGCCGGCCTGGCCGGTGTGGCCGTGACCGCGGGGGTCGCCGGACTCCTGTGGACCGGGTCGGCGGGCTCACGTGATACTGCCGGCGGAGTCGGAGGAGGCGGTCCTTCGCCGGATAAGGGCCACGCCGGCATGGGCGGTCGCCGGTGGGCCGGGCTGCTGCTGGTCGCCGCGGGGGTGGCCACCCTCGTCCCGGCCTACGTGGGGCAGACCTACCGGGTGGCCTCGGGGTCGATGCGCGACACCCTGCGGCCGGGCGACCGGGTGCTGGCGGACAAGGTGTTCTACCGGGCGCGCGGCGTGCATCGCGGCGACCTGATCGTCTTCCGCCGGCCGCCGGGACTCGAGGTGCCCGAGCGCGATCTGGTCAAGCGGGTGATCGGCCTGCCGGGTGACCGGATCGAGGGCCGCGACGGCCGGATCCTGGTCAACGGTCGCGCTCTCGCCGAGGCCTACCTCCAACGCGACTGCGGCGAGGGCAGCGGGCGGATCCCCGCGATCACCGTGCCGGCCGGCCGGCTCTACGTGCTGGGCGACAACCGTTGCCAGTCATCGGACAGCCGGTCCTTCGGCCCGGTGGATACCCACCGGGTCGAAGGCCGGGCGGTGCTCGTCGTCTGGCCGCCCAGCCGAGCCGGCACCCTGAGCTGAAACCGGCGGCAACAGGCGGTGTCGGGTGCAGACGCTCAGTTCCTGCAGGTGGAGGATTGCGGCGTCGCGCCAGGGTGCGTAGTCGCTCGGGCGGCCAGCCGGAAGAGCAAACCGCTGAGGATGGCCACCCCTGCCACGCTGCACCATGTCAGTACGTGCCCGCCTCGGGACAGCAAGGCGAGTCCACCGGCTGAGGTGATGACGGCTCCCGCGGTCGCCGCCGAGGAGAGCAAGCCCATGACGGTCCCTCGACGGCGCGGCGGCGCGAGTTCGACGAGGAGCGCCTGCGACGCGGGGCCCCACAAGATCTCTCCTGCGGTGAAGGCGAGGACGACGGCGGCAATGGCGATGGTGCGGTGGGTGACCACGAGCAGAAGGAAGCTCGCCCCCATCAGGCTGGTCGCCAGGAGCAGTCGTCCGGCTCGGGTCAGCCAGGACGTCCATGCGATCAGGCGGACCTGCAGGAGCGCCACGCCGATGGGGTTGAGCAGGAACAGCAATCCCCACGTCGACGGGGCAAGTCCGTAGACGTCGACTGTCGCGACCGGCAGGACGATCTCGAAGGCGTTGTACGTGGCCCAGGCAAGCACGCTCGCCGCCAGGGCGACCGCCACCCTGCGGTTGTCGGGCCCCAGCGCAGACCTTCGGTCCCCCGGAACCTCGCCCGGCACGGACAGACTGGCAGGGTCGGTACGGGCATCAGTTTCCCCGTCGGGACGTGGGCATCTCGGTCCTTCGCGCGCCGGTAGCGAGGGCTGCGGGGGACGGCGCCGCACGAGCGCGAGCGCCAGGAGGCTCACCGACAGGGATCCTGCCCACAGCAGAGACCAGTCGAACACGAGCAGAGCTGCGCCCAAGGCCGGGCCTGCCGCAGCGGCGACATTGACCGCGGTGCGCAGCAGCGCGAAGACCGTGTCGCGGTCGTCGATGGCGGACAGGTCGGCGGCCAGGGTGTTCTGGCCCGTCGTGCGAAGCGTGAAGCCGATCGCGAGCAACGTGGCAGCCAGCACCGCGGGGGTCGTTCTGCCAGGGGCGACCAGCAGTAGCGCGGCTGCAGCTGTCTGCAGGACGAGGCCCGCGACGAGCACCCTCGCCCGGCCCACCGTGTCCGCCAGGCGCCCACCAACCGGTCCGACGATCAAACCCGTCGCCATAGCACCGGCGAGGAGCGCGCCGGCCGTCCCCGTCGTGACCGGCAGCTGTGTGACCGCGTAGATGGGCAGGTAGGCGGTGAGCATCCACTGCCCGGCGACGCTGAGGGCAGTCACGGTCAGAAGCGGCCGTAGACCGGCCGGAACGGGAGCGCCGAGCACCCGCTCGGCTACCCCGCTCACGCCGAGCCGCCGTACGGGCTGCCGACCTGCTCGCCTGCCTGCTTCGCGCGCAGCGTCCGCATCTTCGCGTGAGCGCCGCAGCTGCCCATGGAGCACCAGCGACGACGTCGTCCACGACTGCGGTCGACGAACAGCAAGGTGCATGTCGGCCCCGCGCACTCACGCACGAGCGCGGCCTCGGGCCCTGCCAGCAGCTCGATCCCCTTCCTGGCCACCACGGCCAGCATCGTCTCCGCCGTCACGGGTGCCATGTCCCGCGCGAACCCGTCGTCGCTGTACGTCAGCCTGGCCCCTGGCGTATCCCGGCGCGCCCAGGCGTTGACGGTGACGAGGTCACCCTCCTTGACGGGTGCCAGCCCGACAGCCACGAGGAGCAGCCCGTACAGGGCCTCGCGCAACCTGTGCGCTTCGAGGAGCAGATTCTCGTCCGTGTCGCTCAGGTGGTCTCCCAGGCCCACGAACCTGATCCAGCGCATCAGATCGTCAGGTCTGCGCAAGCGCTCGATGTCGCTCGAGCCGCGCTTGCCGACGGTCGCCACGAAGTCCAAGACGACGTGGCCCCCGACGGAACGGAAGGCATAGGGATCTTCAATCATCCGCGGTACGTTACCTGTTCAACGGGTAACGTACCAATCACCACCGCCGCCCAGCAGCATCCCGGCGGTGGCCAGGCCGACGGCGACGCTCAAGTCCAGCGCCGCCAGCACGATCCGCCTGCGGTGGCAGCCGTGCGCGGAGCCAGGAGAGACGTGCGGTGCGTCACTTCGCCTTGGCGGGAGTAGCCTCCACCGGCGCGTGGAACACGTCTCGCGGCACCCGTCGGCCAGTGTTCAGCGCGATGAGGCCAGGCAGTGTGTGCTGGTAAGTGATGCCGTACAACCGCTTGACCAGCGGCAGCAGCGGGTCGACAGCGTAGAAGAACCGATCGCCGTCGCGCAGCGCCGTGAACTGCTGCTGCCAGATCGCTAGCTCCAGTCCGCCGAACTCCGTACCGGGAATGTGCCGCTCCGCGGACATCCCGACGAACGCGTCGACCTTGTCGACACTGCCGTAGACCCCTCGGAGCCGCGCGGCCAGCGTGCTCCGGCGGGTCGCGGTGACCACTTGCTCCAGCGCGGCGTCGGTGCCCGGCTGCACCGGCTTGCCCTCGGCGTCGCGCAGGTCGACGAAATCGAGGATGTTGGGGTCGTCGATCGGGTCCCGGGGGTCGATCTTCGGGTCCACCGGGAACTGGCTGGTCGCCTCCCCGGTGATGGCGGTGAAGGACCGCTTGGGCGCCAGGCCGTAGGCGCGGCGCATGTCGTTGTACGACGGCATGCCGTGGTCACGGCCGCGGGCGATGTCGATCGCGCCGAGGTCCTGCACGCCGGTGAAGCACTGCGGGTTGACGACCGGCGCGCTGCACGCGCCCGGATTCGGGGTACCGGGCTTGGGCACCTCGAACAGCACGCTGCGCATGGTGTTGTCGATCTGCTCGTCGTTGCGGTACTCGCGCTCGGCGCCAAGCGCAGCCAGAACCCGGCCCAGCCCGACCATGGACAGCAGGTCGGGGTTGCCGAAGGCGACGTTCAGCGGGATCTTCATCGACGGCCCCCCAACGCCTTCGGTATTGACGGTGACGCCCATCCGGGTCAGCGCGGCCAACTGAGCCGCGGAGAAGTCGCCGTCGTTGAACGCCACGTCGAACTCCCCGTGCACCATGCTGTGCCCGCGGAAGCCGACTGAGGCGAACTCGTTGGTGAGGCTGGGATCGACCGTGGGGTTGTACCCGCGGTAGCGACTCAGCCGGACCCCGAGAGCCGGCAGGAACTGCTTGTAGGTGATGTACTGGACCTCGGCGGCGACTACCCGCCGGGCGATCTGGAATCTTGCTTCCTCGGGTAGCGACGCGGGGAGCGCGGCCACTATCCGGTTGTGCTCGCGGGCCATCAGCGTCTGGACAGCGGTCAGCGCGATGTTGTCGTTGGCGCGGACGTCCCCTGCCACCCTGGCGAGTTGGGGGCTACCCACCAGCGGCCCCATCAGGTCCATCTGCGGGGCGGTCTTCGGGTCGCCCCGCACGCCCACTCGCGGCAGGAACCCGCCGGGCAGCCGCAGTCGAGCGGCGTTGTTCGACGGGTCGCCGTCGAGCCGACCCGACCTCAGCCAGTCCAGCCGGCTCGGGGTAACGCCATAGACGTTGGACGAGTCGATGAAGCTGGTGATGGTGTTGATCTGCTCACGGGGAGACGCCACACCGGTGCCCGTCGCCGCCGGGGTCCGGCTGAAGTCGATCGCGCCCAGGTCGTTGGTGAACGCCTCCAGTGGGTCGTTCGGGTCGAAGGGAATCTTGTCGGACGCGCCCGACGGGCCGCCACCGCCGGGCTCCGGGGGCGCGTTGCCCCCAGTCGGCGTCGATCTACGCGTGTTCGCCGCCGGGAGGGACTCGTCCCGCAGCCCCATGTCATGGTCGAGGAACTGCGCCCAGACCCAACCCCACTGCGAGATGCCGTTCTCGGAGAAGATGTTCTGTCCATTGTCGTTGAAGATCCGGTTGCTGATCAGCCGGGGCGACGGTCCCGCGACCATCGCGCTCAGGCCGTCAGCGTACGTCGCCGGCGCCACCCTGCGGTAGGGCGTGCCTGCCTGACCGACGCTCGGTACGTCGACGTTGTTGCCGAGGCCATCCAGGGTGCGACCAGGCGAAGCGGCCAGCAGCGCCAGCACGGCCCGATCCGAGGCACCCGTCGGCCGCCCCGAGCTGGCACCCACCGGCGTGCCGCCCGCCAGCAGCGCCGCCGCGACGGCCACCGTCAGTGCGGCCGACCCCTTGGACAGTCTGGCTTTGCGCGACATCTCGCCTCCGTGTCCGTGTTTGCGCATGTCTTCGGCGCGCACCGCTGTGCCTGCACACTGCTGTGCGCACCAACCATCGGCCGCCGGCATCCAGGCGGCGTCCACGCCGGGTCCAGGACCCGGACCCGTACACCGGCCCGATGTACCGTCACTGGACCGGCGATGGACCAAGCGCGGGCACCTTATGCGGGTGAAGGAGGTCACCCCTGGCAGGGGCCGCCGCGCCGTCACGCTGTGGGTGGTCGGCTGCCTGGCACTGGCCGGGGTCGCCGCCACCACCGGCTTCGGTGGGACGGCGCCCGCGCCGACGTTCCGGCAAGCCGGACACTGGGTTTACAACCAGACGCTCGGTGCGGTCTTCCACATCGATGGCGCCAGCAAGAACGTCGACGCCACGGTGCCGATCTCCGGAGCCGGGCGGGGCGACCAGGTGCTTCAGGGCAGCACCCAGGGCTACGTGGTCGACCCACACCAGCGCCGGGTCACCGTGTTCGGCAAGTCCACGCTGACCGTCACCTCCCAGCTGTCGGTGGGTAAGACCGAGCAGCCGGTGGGGCTAGAGGTGCCCGGCGGCCCGTACCTGGTGTACCAGCTCGCCGGCATGATCGTCCGGCTCGGCGAGCCACCGGTCACGGTCGCCGCCCACGGGCCCCTGGCCCATCCGATCACCACCACCGACGGCACGGTATGGGCGCAGCGCACCGACAACGGCGCGCTGTGCAAGCTGCCGCGCGGCGGCCATAGCCTGTCGTGCCCGGCCACGGCGCCCCGCGGCCATGCCGGCGCCCTGACCGCCATCGACGACCATCCCGCCTTCGTCGACACCGTGACCGACACCGTGACACCGGTCACCGCACACGGGCTCGGGCGGCCCACCGCACTCGGGGTCGACCTCCCCGCCGACGCCGAGGTCGCCGGGTCGGACGCGGGCGGGCGGCTGCCGATCGTCAGCCCCGCCGGTCAGCACGGCAGCATGCTGGTGCTGGTCGATACCAGCGTGCTGGGCACCAGTAAGGCCGGCGCCGGCCCGATCAAGGTTGCCCTGGGCACCGGACGGTTCGGCGCCCCCGCGACCTCCGGAGGCGCGGTGGCCGTGGTCGACCGGACGGCCGGCAAGGTGATGACGTTCGACAACCGGGGCATGCAGCGAGCCGTGCGGCTGGTGCCGGCCGGCTCCGGCGACATCCGGCTGTCGCGGGGCGAGGACGGCCGGGTCTACGCCGACGCCGCCGACGGTGCGCACACGCTGGTGGTCGACGGTGATGGTTCGCTGACCCCCGTCACCGTGGGGGGGAAGGACGTTCCCGGCACGGCAACCCCGCCCGGATCTCTGCCACTCCCGCCACTGGGCGGTACGGGCACCGAGCCGCCGACGGCGTCGCAGCCCCCGGCCACGGTGCCGGCCGCCACGCCCGGGGCTCCCCGGTCGGTCGAGGCGCGGCCCGGAGATGGCCGGGCGACGGTCACGTGGCGGCCGGCCGCCGACAACGGCTCGGCCGTCACCAGCTACCAGGTCTCGTGGCGGGCGCTTTCGGGGGGCGCCCGGTCCGGGTCGCTCACCGTGCAGGCCGGGGATCGCCGGGTCGACGTCACCGGCCTGTCCAACGGCGTGACATACGTGGTCACAGTGACTGCGCACAACCGGGTCGGTGCCGGCGCGGGCGCTGACTCGGCACCGTTCACCCCCAACGCCGACGCGCCAACCGGTGTCCGGGCCATCGCCCGCGCGGACGGAACGGTGTCCGTGTCGTGGCAGGCTCCGGGCACCTCCGGGCTGCCGGTCGCGCACTACTCGATCGTGGCGTCCGGATCGGACGGCACCCGCCGTACGCTGGCCTCGACCGGCAGCACCGCGACCGTGGTGAGCGCCCTCACCCTCGGGATCCGGTGGCGCTTCATGGTTGCCGCGACCGGTCCCGACGGCCAGCCCGGGCCGTCGGCGACCAGCGCGGCGGTCATGGCGTTCCGCTCACCCGCCGCGCCCGGCGACTTGTCCGCCCTCCGCGGCGCGGCGATGGTCGACCTGACCTGGACCGCACCGGCACCGACCGGGGCATCGCTGACCGGTTACGTGGTCACGGCCACGGGGCAGCCGGCGCAGACCGTCACCGGGACCACCGCGCGGTTCGCCGGCCTGACGAAGGGCACCGTCTACACCTTCGCCGTACACGCCGTCGGCCGCGACCCCAACACCGGCGCGCCCCTCGACGGCCCGACCGCGACGATCACCGCCAGCCCGGCGACCGAGCCGGTCGTGCCGATCATCAGCGTGCGCTGGGTCGCGCAAGGGCGGGCCGCGGTGCGGGTCATGGTCGACGACGGCGGCCGCGGCCCGGTGACCTGCCACATCATCGTCGACCTCATCGTCTCCCTGTCGCACTCCTGCGCGGGCATCCAGGACCTGGTGATCACGGGGCTGCAGGACGACACCGACTACGCCTTCCAGGCATCTGGCACGAACGTGATCGGCGACGGCCCGGTCAGCAAGCTGGTCTCGCTCCGGTCGCATCACAGCAACCAGGGGCACATCGACGCCGCCCGGGGCACCCCGATCAGCGACGGCAGCTGCCCCCGGCCGAGCTGTGCCGCGGTCAACGTGGCGCTGACCGGTTTCGAGCACAACACCACGTACACCATCACCTGCCGGTCCAGCAGTTCGCCGGGTGGCTTCGCGAGCTACCAGCAACGCACTGACGACCTGGGCTATCTTGACGGGGAAACCTGCCGCTACTCCCGGACAGGTGACGAGGTCTGGGCGACCGCGGTCAGCGGATTCGCCCAGTCCAACCACGTCCGATGGTGAGGGTGCTGCGGTGAGACCCGGCGAGGCCTACCAACTGATCTCCGACAACGTCCAGAGCGTGATCCAGGGCAAGCCCGAAGTCGTGCGGCTGGCCGTGGTCGCGCTGTTCGCCGAGGGACACCTGCTCGTCGAGGACGTACCCGGGCTGGGCAAGACCACGCTGGCTCGGTGCCTCGCCCGCAGCATCGGCGGCGCGTGGGGCCGGATCCAGTTCACCCCCGACCTGCTGCCCGGCGACATCACCGGCGTGATGGTCTACCACCAGGGCGCCGAACGCTTCGAGTTCCACCCCGGGGCGATCTTCGCCAACATCGTGCTGGCCGACGAGATCAACCGGGGCACCCCCAAGACCCAGTCGGCCCTGCTGGAGGTCATGGCCGAGCGCAAGGTCACCGTCGAGTCCGTCTCGCACGAGGTGCCCCGGCCCTTCCTCGTGGTCGCCACCCAGAACCCGATCGAGCTGGAGGGCACCTACCGGCTGCCCGAGGCGCAACTCGACCGCTTCCTCATGCGGGTCGCCGTCGGCTATCCCGACCACGACGCGGAGGTCCGCGTCATCCTCGGCGACACCGCCGGCGTCCAGCCCGACCAGCTGTCCCCGGTCATCGACCCGGCGACGCTGCAGCAGATCATCGACACCGTGCGGGCCGGCCACGTCGACGCGTCGGTCTGCTCCTATGCGGTACGGCTGGCCGCGGCGACCCGCGAGCACGCCGCGGTGCGCTACGGCGCCAGCCCGCGAGGCAGCGTGGCCCTGGTCCGCGCCGCCCAGGCGCTGGCCGCGACGCACGGCCGGTCGTTCGTCACACCCGACGACGTGAAGGACGTGGCCCGTCCCGTCCTCACCCACCGGCTGATCCTCACGCCGGACGCCGAGATCAATCAGCGCAGCCCTGCCGAGGTCGTCGAGGACGTGCTGCG
>QHCA01000209.1 GCA_003244095.1 Pseudonocardiales bacterium
TCGTTCGCGTGGAGCGTGGCGGGGAGTGGGGCTGTACCTGTGCATCTTCGACGACGGCGGCGGCGGCGACAACGACACCGAGGGCGTCGAGGTCGGCGGCTACGACGACTTCCTGGAGTTCCGGCAGGTGGTCTGTGACCGCCTGGAAGGCGGCACGTGGGGCAGCCGGTTTCCGATCCTGATGAACCACTCCGACTCGTTCGGGGAGTGGCCCCCCTCGGCCTGTGCCTTGCTGGTGGATGAGTTGCGCACGATCCGCAGCGAGCTCGCGGCGCTTCCCGCGCCCGCGTACCCGGAGGGATGGCAGGCGGAAGTCGCGCGGGAAGTCGGGCACCGTGCCACCAGTTACGCGGACTACTTCATCGACGTGGACGGTGAGGCGCTCTTCGACCGGTTGATCGACCTGGCCGCCCTCGGGGCCGAGACGGGCAAGGCCGTCACTTTCATGTAGCCGGTGCGGCCGCCGACCACCCGTCGCCGTCGCCGGACGGCGTCCGACCGGGGTCGAGCCGTGGCTCAGGTGCGTTGGAGCCGACGCCACACGACCCGACGCAACGACAGCGTGTCGGGGGTTGAGGAGGATCGGTACAGCGGTTGGCGTTAGGCAGGACAGCGCGGATGTGGGCGCGTAGTTGGGTTGACGCCTCGTGCCGGTGGAGTTCCTGAGTGACGAACGGGCGGCGGCGTCTGGCCGGTCGAGGGTGAACCGACGCGGTTGTCCGCGCACGCATCTAGTCCGGGAAGGATGCCTCGCGTGGTGTCACGGCAGTTCACGCTCCGCGCAGCGTTCGTGATCGCCATGACCGTGGTCCAGCAGCCTGCACGAGCCATGACGGCAATCAGTCACTGGCGACACGATCGCCAGACACCCAGCCCATTCAGTCGCCAACAATAGGGAGCCCCATGGCGTCGCAACTCGCAGTCGGATTCGGTTTCAAGACGGCGTGGTTGGCCTTCCGCGGATCGACGCCGGACCAAGTCGCGAGCGCACTGCGGCTGTCCGGAGTGAAAGCCGCGGACTGGTCGACCGCCATACAGGCGTCCTACGCGATCAACGGTTCCGCGGTGGCGGTGACGCCGCCGATTCATGGCGCCGGCGGTGAGTGGGTGTTGGCCACCGGTCGTTCGCTGCTGCTCCACGAACCTGACCTCGCAGATCTGTCGAAACGGAGCGGCATCGAGGCCCAGTACTTCGTGAGCGAGCGGATCACGGAGACCCATGGCTGGGCACGGGCAGCGGGAAGGAACGTTATCCGCGCGTTCGTATGGAGCGGCGAGAGCGGGGAAATCCTGAAATGGGTCGGTCGTCCTGACGCCTTCGAACAAGCCCTCGGGCTGCCGGACGTCGATCGTGCAGACCAGAACACGAACGACACCGTGTTCGACATAGGTATCGACGAGGACACCGTGATGGCGATCGCTGGCAAGTGGAGCGTCGACCCCGCCGCCCTCGACGAGAAGCCTTCGGCCGGCGGCCCTCTCATCGGCGCATTGCCATTGATCACGGCGGAAGCCGCAGAGCTCGGCTGAACAAGCTGTGTCACAGGCGTTCGCGACAATCCTGCGTACGCCACGCGTCGCAGGGCGTCAGTCGCAGCTTTCAAGCGGACAGGACAGGAGTTGCCACGGCCCGGGGTGGGGTGGGTCCTGGCGGTGATTCCGGCGGAATCACTCGTCGACGTCGGGTGCCCGTACGGCGGCGACCTGGTGGGGGTTGGCGTCGTCGACCCGGCCGGTGATGATCGGCCGGGCGCTCGGGGTCCACGGCTGACGGTCGGGTCTGCCCAGGGTCTGGTTGACACTTGTTGTGAGGCGGCGGTCGTCGTCTGAGTCGTGCGGTGGTGGGTCGTCTCGAACTCGATGGGGGGGGGTCAGTCTGCCGAGTCCTTCCTGGCGCCGGCGGCGGTGGTAGGTCCGTTCGGTCCAGGTCACGGTCGTGAGGTGGAGTTGTTCGCGGGTGTCCCAGCGCCTACCCGGCGATCTTGTTGCTGGCGCAGTCGGTGATCGCGCAGAGGTAGAGCTTGCCCTCCCCGGTGGGATGCTCGGTGAGGCCGGTCAGCGACTTGCTGTTGACCGTGTCGGCGGTGAAGTCCCGTTCGAGCAGGTCGTCGTGGACCGGCGGCCCGGGTTCGCGGTTCAGGCCGCGCTTGCGGCTGTGCACGCTGAAGATCCGCTGCTGCGAGCACAACCGCCACACCCGGTTCTCACTCGCGGCGAAGCCGTTGAGGCGGAGTTCGTCGGTGAGCAGTCGGTACCCGAACTCCGGGTCGTCGCCGTGTAGGTCCAGCACTGCGTTGATCAGGTGCGCGTCGTCCCAGTCCCGCCGGCTGACCGGGTTGGGAGCCACTGGGACAGATAGGCCGCGGCGC
>QHCA01000210.1:0-4064 GCA_003244095.1 Pseudonocardiales bacterium
TCGCGAGTCAGCCAGAACTGGCTGAGGCCACTGAGGTCGAACGTAAACACCACCACGCGGCGAGCGACGCGCCGCATCTCGCGCAAGCCGACGATCGGGTCATGCCAGTGATGGACGGTGGCGACAGCCATCGCGGCGTCGAAGGACTGGTCCTCAAACGGCAAGCTCTCCGCGGCGGCAGCTAGACACGGCGCCGCGTCCGGCGGGCGCTGCGACCGCATGACCGCCGACGGTTCCACGGCAATGACTTGGCGGGCGGGGGGCTCGTAAGACCCGGTGCCTGCCCCGACGTTCAGTACGGTCTCCGCGTCCCCGAGTGCAGCCCAGATCTGCTCGGCGATGCGCGGCTCAGTGCCCCGGGTCACGGTGTAGGTGGCCCCGATGGCGTCGTACAACTGCGAACTGGACATCGACACTGCCTTTCTGCCCGGTCGCCGGCATGCTCCCAGACGCGGAATCTAATCCGATACCGAGTTGCCAGACGCTCGCGCTGCTAATGCCGCGTCACGGTCTGATCAGCCGCAGAAGAACGCCGGTTGGGTTCGTTGACTTGAACCGTGGACGCTCGGCCGGGTCGGCCAGTGCTCATGCCGGCGAGGTAGGCGGCAACGGCGTGGGCGGCGTGGCGGTCGCGGTTGGCTCTGGGGATGTCGTAGCGCAGGGTGGTGTCGGCATGACAGCGCGTTTGGCGGGCACACCGATCGACTGCCCTTTTGTCGCCCACGCGGCGGGCGCGCCGGAGCATCCAGCCACGGGTGAGGGTGCCCCTCCGCCTGGCTCGTGCGACCTACTGGCCTCCGTCGACTATGCCGGGAAGCTGTGCCGGCAGGACTCTCACGTCGTCTTCGGCGTCGAGCGCCCGACCACTTGTACTTCCAGACTCCGGCAGGCGCCACGTGGCCTGAAGGCGTGGACCTGGCAGAAGGGCAGTGGCACGGATCGAGCCTGGTCAGCGGGTGCGCGCGAGCCGCCACGCCACGGTCGGCACCACGATCGCCGCGGCGACGGTGTGCAGCGTGATCAGGGTGGCCGCGGAGCCGGCGTCGAACCCGAACGTGAGGTCCGGGACGAAGGACAGCGCGGTCAGCGCGACCGCCGTCCGCACGAACGTGGGCCGCGGCCGGCGCGCCTTGCGCGCCATGACAGCAGCGATGCCGACGCCGACGAGCGAGAAGACCAGCGTCAGCTGCGCGAACCCGGCGATCGGGATGCTTGCGCCTGTGCTGTCGGCGAACGATACCCCGGCGGCCGACGCGACCGCCGCCAGGACCGTAGTGGCAACCGAGGCGGCGACGGCCGCGGCGACGCCGTGCTTCCAGACCGGCTGCCGCTCGGCAGTGGGGGCCGGCGCGGCGGAAGTGACGCGGGTGGGGATCTGCGTGGTGGTGGACATGTCGGGCTCCGTTTCCTCGGCGAGCCGCCCGGTGCGAGCCGCTCATACCCCCTCCACGAACGGGCGGGTCCCGATCCGACAGGTCGCGAGAAGAAACGTTCAACGGGTCGACGCGCGGTCACGCAGCACCGGGAGGGGCGGGGACGAGTCCCGGCCGCGACGCCGGTGCAGCCGGTCCCGTCAGCGACGCCCTGAACGGTATTGCGGCCAAGCCCGCACACGAGCGTCCGGTGCTTCTGCGCCAGGGCGTCGAACGGGCAGTTCCTAGAAGGAACCCGAGCGCAAGGGTTCTGTGGCAGGTTGTCGTATCGGTGGGATGCCGTTCGTGGTGGTGGTAGGCGGTCATCGGGACCGCCCGGAACTGAGGAGAACTGGGATGACGCACTACTTGTTGACTGTGCACGGGCCCGCCGAGATGGACGAGTTCGGCAACTACGGCTCCAAGGAGGAGATGGAGGAGTCGTTCGCCGCGACCGGCGCCTTCAATGACGCGCTTCGCGCCGATGGCTACTGGGTCTTCGCCGGTGGGCTTCAGTCGGCGTCAACGGCGACTGTCGTCGACGGCCAGGGTGAGACGCCGGTGGTGACCGACGGCCCCTACCTCGAGACCAAGGAGGTCATTGGGGGTTTCTGGGTCATCGACGCGCCCGACCTCGACGTGGCGCTCAAGCTCGCGGCCGAGGGGTCCAAGGCGTGCCGGGGCAAGGTCGAGGTCCGTCCGTTCGACGGCCTCGCCTGAGCCGGCCCGAACGAGGACTGGTCGATGCAGGGTGGAACGGCGGCCGTCGAGCGGGTCTTCCGCGAGGAGTACGGCCGCCTGATCGCCTCGCTCGTCCGCCGCTTCGGTGACATCGACATCGCCGAGGAGGCGGCGGGTGAGGCGCTGGTTGCCGCGTTGGAGAAGTGGCCGGAGTCCGGCGTACCTCCCAACCCCGGCGGCTGGCTCACCACCACCGCGGGCAACCGCGCGATCGACCGGATCCGCCGCGAGAAGCAGCGCGACGCGAAGCACCAGGCGGCCCTCATGCACTACGACGACACGCCCCACGAGCACACCGGACCGGTCGAGGACGACCGGCTGCGGCTGCTGTTCACCTGCTGCCACCCGGCGCTCGCGCCGGAGGCGCGGATCGCGCTGACGCTCCGCCTCCTCGGTGGGCTGACCGTGGTCGAGATCGCGCAGGCGTTTCTCGTGCCCGAGACCACGATGGCGCAGCGGATCACTCGGGCGAAGAAGAAAATCGCGGCGGCGAAGGTGCCCTATCGGGTGCCCGAGGCCGCCGACCTCCCCCAGCGGCTCGGCGGCGTGTTGGCGGTGCTGTTCCTCGTCTTCAACGAGGGCTACCTCGCCACCGGCGCAGGCGACCCGGTGCGCGCCGAACTCACGGGCGAGGCCATCCGGCTGACGCGGATCCTCCGCCAGCTGCTCCCCGAGGAGCCGGAGGTGGCCGGTCTGCTCGGGCTGCTGGTGCTCACCGAGGCCCGGCGTGCGGCCCGCGTGCGGAATGGGCAGCTGGTCCCGCTCGGCGAGCAGGATCGCGCCGGCTGGGACCGCGCGCTGATCGCGGAGGGCCACGACCTGGTCCGCGAGTGCCTCGCGATCAACCGACCCGGCCGCTACCAGTTGCTCGCCGCGATCAGCGCCGTCCACACCGACGCCCCCACCGCGACGGACACCGACTGGTCGCAGGTGGTCGCGCTCTACGACCAGCTGATCCGGCTCGACCCGTCGCCGATCGTCGCGCTAAACCGCGCGGTCGCGGTCGCGGTCGCGGAGCTCGACGGCCCGGCGGTCGCCCTCGCGCTGGTCGACCGGCTGCCGCTCACGGGCTACCACGCGTGGCACGCCGCCTGCGCCGACCTGCTCCGCAGGCTGGGCCGGTGCGCCGAGGCGAAGGATGCCTACGACGCCGCGATCGCCGCCACCCAGAACTCCGCGGAGCGTGCCTACCTGAGAAGGAAGGGTGGCGAGTTGGTCTAAGCGGTCCCACCATTCGGGCCTGCGGCCGACGGCGCCGGTCGCGGCTTAGCCATCCAAGTTCGAACGCCTCGTCGTGATCATCGGTGGCCGTTTTGATGGGGTCTCTCCGCCCACCAGACCAGCGTCATCGGCCGGGTCGAGTCGCTGCCGGCCGACCGCGACTCGGCCCCGAAGCAGGGTGACGAAGGAGCACCGGAGGCGTCGCTGGTGTTCACCCCCGGCGTAGCCAGCGACGACATGGGTGGCACCATCGAACCAGCCGCACTCGGCATCCTGGGCGGGTAGCTCACCGCACCATTCGCTGTTCGTTGACAGCCGGTCCTCAGCTGAACTAACGTCACGGATACCCCAAGAGTCCACGAATGTCAGAGAAGGGTAGTTATGAGCCTCGACATGTTGGTCGGACCGGATGTAGCCGACTTGCCACTGGATGTATTCGAGTTGGAGAACGAGGGCTTCGCCGTCGAGTCGCTGACCGCGGATCATGGTTTCACGATGCCCGACGGCCGGTTGAGCACGAAGACTTTCGGATTCTGCTGCAACTGCTGCGTGGTCTGCGATGGGCCCTGAAACCCTGTTGCTGAAGCTCGCAAGATCGGCAGCTCGCCAAGAATTGCCGCCGCGCAGATGACATGGGCTTGAGAGAGCTGCTGGCCCTCCGTCCGGGCGTATACCTTGTGGTGTCACCCG
>QHCA01000210.1:4230-5286 GCA_003244095.1 Pseudonocardiales bacterium
CCGGTGGCTGGCTGATGATCACGGTGGCCGATCGAGACCGAGAGCTGTATTCCATACATCCACGGCGACCGCCACCGCCACCGCCGGTGCGCCCGGAGTCCGACCTAGTGTTTTCGCGGTTCGCGGCTTTGCGCCGGATTGGGCACCAAATGCTGCTGGAGTCACCACGTTCCTGGTGCGCCGTGCGGGTGTGTGATCCGCTGGTGTTAGCGGCCCTCGGTGGGTCGGGCGACTGGCGTGACGGCCGCGCGGTGCACGACCTGCCGGCTGACGTGGTCGAGCGGGTGCTGCATGATCTGCGCTGGGCGGAGTTGATGGTGCCCACACGGGGTGCTGAGGACACCGAGTTCCGGCTTCGCCAGTGGAGTTCCCACGAGTTGTGGTTCCACGAGCGCAGCAGGTCAGGGCGGCAGGGCGGGTCGGCAGACGGGTTCGGCCGGACGTCTTGGGCCAAGGGAAGCTTCGACCCGCTGCCGGCACGGCCGGACCCGTATCCCGGGCCGGCAATCGACCTGCCCGAACCCGATCTCGCCTTGTTACGCCGCACCGATCCCACGCTGACCGCGGTGCTTGAAGATCGTCGCACGATTCGAGCGCATGACGAAGACAATCCAGTTTCCCTCGATCAGCTTGGCGAGCTGTTGTACCGGTGTTCCCGCACTCGGGGAGTCCGCGACATCGGCGGCGTGGAATACGTCAGCCGCCCGCATCCGTCGGGTGGCTCGGTCTACGAACTCGAGCTGTATCCGGTGGTTCGCCACGCCGAGGGGCTGCCCGCAGGCATGTACCACTACGACTCACACGAGCGTCAGCTTCGCCTGGTGCGAGAAGCGTCCCATCAATCAGTGCGCCGGTTGCTTAGGGTCGCCAAGTTTGCCATGGACGGTTCGCCGCAGGTGCTCATCGTGGTCGCCGCCCGGGTGGGTCGGGTGATGTGGAACTACGAGGCCATGGCGTACGCGTTGATCCTCAAGCACGTGGGAGTGCTGTACCAGACCATGTACTGCGTGGCCACGGCGATGGGACTGGCACCCTGTGCCCTCGGCGGCGGTGACG
>QHCA01000211.1 GCA_003244095.1 Pseudonocardiales bacterium
CCGGAGATCAGCACCATGGGCACTCCGACACCCGGCTGGGTGCCCGACCCGGTGAATACCACGTTGTCGAGGGTAGGTGCGAGGTTGGCCGGGCGGAACGGCCCGGTCTGGCCGAAGGTGTGCGCGGCCGCGAACGGCGCGCCCATGGCCAGCCCCGACGCCTGCCAGTCGGCGGGCGTGACCACCCGCTCCACCTCGATCGCCTCGCCGAAACCGACGTACCCGCGGGCCTCCAGCACCGACACGATCTCGTCGCGGTACCTCGGGCCGATCACCGACCAGTCCAGGCCGGCACCCATGTGCGGCACAGGCGCCAGGACGTAGTAGGTCTGCCGGCCGCCCGGGGCCAGCGAGGGGTCGGTGCGGGTGGGGTTGGTGACCAGGATCGACGGGTCGCTCATCAACTCCTGCCGGTCGATCAGCTCGCGGAAGACACCGCGCCACGACCGGCCGAAGTGGATGTTGTGGTGGGCGATCTGCGAATACGCCGCCGAGGAGCCGGCGTGCAGCAGGAAGCACGACGGCGAGTAGCGGAGTCGCTCGACGCGCTTGGGCACCGCGGCCGCCGGCAGCAGGTCGCGGTAGGCCACCGGCAGGTCGGGGTTGAGCACGACCACGTCCGCCGCGATCCGCTCACCCGCGGTCGTGATCACCGCCACCGCCCGCCCACCGCGAACCTCGACCCGCGACACCTCGGTGTCGTAGCGAAAGGCCACCCCGTGCTTCTCCGCGGCCCCGGCCAGGGCCGCCGGCACGGCGTGCATGCCGCCGACCGGGAAGAACACCCCGGCCACCGAGTCCATGTAGGCGATGACCGCGTAGATCGCCAGGGCGTCGTACGGCGAGAGGCCCGCGTACATCGCCTGGAAGGAGAAGACCCGCTGCAGCCGCGGGTCCTTCAGGAAGGTGGCGACCTTGGGCGCCAACCGGCGGAAGGCACCGGCTGCGAGCAGGCGGACCAGGCCACCGCGGACCAGGTCGAGCGGCGAGTCCAGGTTGCGGTCGATGAAGTCGCGCATCTGCAGCCGGTAGAGTTCGGAGACGAACTCCACGAACCGCAGATATCCGGCTGCCTCCGCCGGGCCGCACACCCGCTCGACCTCCGCCGCCATCTCCGCCGGGTCGGCGAGCAGGTCCAGGCGCGAGCCGTCGGGGTAGTGGGCGCGGTACAGCGGAGAGACCGGCCGCAGGTCGAGCCAGTCCGACAGCCGCTCGCCAACGCAGTCCAGGGCGTCGGCGATCAGGTCGGGCATCGTCAGCACGGTCGGGCCGGTGTCGAAGGAGTAGCCGCCCAGGTCCAGCCGGCCGGCCCGGCCGCCGGGCACCGCCGCGCGCTCCAGCACGGTGACTTCTCGGCCCGCCCCGGCCAGTCGCAACGCGGCGGACAGCCCGCCCAGGCCGGCGCCGACCACGACGACGCGGTCAGTCGGGCCAGTGACAGTGCGCACGCGCTAGAGCCGCCGGGCGGTGGCCGCGACGGCAAGCTCGCGCAGCACCTCGCGCGCCTCGGCGTCGATGTCGGCCAGCGCCAGCGCCGCCAGCGACCGGTCGACGCGCTCGCTGATCAACTGCTCCGTACGCCCCAGGGCCCCGGTCTCCTCGATGACCTCGCGCAGCGCGTCGATGCCTGCGGGGGACAGGTGCGGGTCGCCGAGGTGGCGGCGGACGAGGGCGGTCTGCCGGGAGTTCGCGCGCTCCAGGGTGAGGGAGACGAGTACGGTGCGCTTGCCCTCGCGCAGGTCGTCGCCGGCCGGCTTGCCCGTACAGGAAGGATCCCCGAAGACCCCGAGCACGTCGTCGCGCAACTGGAACGCCTCACCGAGGGGCAGGCCGTACGCCGAGTACGACGCGACCAGGGACGGCGGCGCGCCGGCCAGAGCCGCACCCAGGTGCAGCGGGCGCTCGATCGTGTACTTCGCGCTCTTGTACGTCGCCACCCGCATCGCCCGCTCGGTGGAGGACCCGCCGAGGGCCTGCTCGAGCAGGTCGAGGTACTGCCCGGCCATGAGCTCGGTGCGCATCTCGTCGTACACGGGCTGACCGCGCAGCAGGGCCTCGGCCGGCATGCCCGAGGTGTTGTAGGTCTCGTCGGCCCAGATCAGGCACAGGTCCCCGAGCAGGATGGCGGCGGACTGGCCGAAGGTCTCGGCATTGCCCCGCCAGCTCTCCGTGCGGTGCAGGGAGGCGAACCGCCGGTGCACCGCCGGTGCGCCGCGGCGGGTGTCGGAGGAGTCCATCACGTCGTCGTGGATCAGCGCGCAGGCCTGCAGCCACTCCAGCGCGGCCACCGCCGCCACGATCTCGTCGCTGTCCTCGCCGCCGGCACCCCGCCAGCCCCAGTAGCCGAAGGCCGGGCGGAGGCGCTTGCCGCTGTCGAGGACGAAGTCCGACAGCGCGTCGGCGATCGGGCTCAGCTCATGGCTGATCCCGTCAAGTCGGGATCGTTGCCGGGCCAGGATCACGTCGAGCGCCTTCGTGACGCGGGCGCGGAGGTCAGCTCTGTCGACGGGGCTGTCTCCGTTCACTGGGGGCCTCCAGGGTGCAGCCTGCACGGCAAGTATCGGTCACGACCATGTTCGGCAGACGACTACCATTCAGTTTGCTCCGCTCCTCGCTCCGCTCGATGCTCACTCACTAAGCTCCGGATGCATGGCGCTGGGATCTGCATCGACGCTGCCCCGGACCGTCGCGATCAGTGACCTGCTGGCCGCCGGCGGCCGTTCGGTGTCCTTCGAGTTCTTCCCGCCGAAGACCGACGAGGGAGAGCGGCTGCTCTGGCAGACGCTGCGTGATCTCGAGCGGCTGCAGCCGACGTTCGTCTCCGTGACGTACGGCGCCGGCGGTGGCACGCGCGACCGTACGGTGGGGATCACCGAGCGCATCGCGACGGAGACGACCCTCACGCCGGTGGCGCACCTCACGGCGGTCAACCACTCGGTCGCGGAGTTGCGCCGGATCATCGGGCTGTACGCCTCGGTGGGGGTGCGCAACGTGCTGGCGTTGCGCGGCGACCCGCCCGGCGATCCGCAGGCCGACTGGCAGGCCCACCCGGAGGGCCTGGCGTACGCGGAGGACCTGGTCCGGCTGATCCGCACCTCCGGCGACTTCTGCGTCGGCGTGGCGGCCTTCCCCGAGAAGCACCCCCGGTCGCCCGACATCGACACCGACATCCGCTACTTCGTGCAGAAGTGCCGGGCGGGGGCCGACTACGCGATCACCCAGATGTTCTTCCGCGCCGGGGACTACCTGCGGCTGCGTGACCGGGTGGCCGCAGCGGGCTGTGACATCGCGATCCTGCCGGGCATCATGCCGGTCACCAACGTCAAGCAGATCGAGCGCTTCGCCGTGCTCTCAGGTGCGGCGTTCCCGGCCGACCTGGCCGAGCGCCTGCACGCGGTGGAGGAAAACCCCGAGGCGGTCCGGGCGATCGGCGTGGAGGTGGCCACCGAGTTGTGCGGGACGTTGCTCGCGGAGGGTGCGCCCGGCCTGCACTTCATCACCCTCAACCGCTCCACGGCCACCCGTGAGGTCTGGGCGCGGCTGGCCCTGTCGGAGCGCACGCTGCCAGCTAACGACTAGCGCGGTGACCCGGGCCGTGCCGGACCTGCCTGACCGTGACGGCTACTTCCTCCGGTGGTCGGAATTGCACGGCGGGTACGACCCCCGCGGCGCCTTCTGGCCGCGTACCTGGCTGACCCTGACCTACCACTGTGCCCTGCCGCTGGCGCGCGCTGGCCTCCCGCCGGACCTGATCACCCTGGCCGGCGGGCTGGTCAGCGCGGCGGTGGCCGGGCTGGCCTTGCTCGGCGGCCGGTGGGCCCTCCTGGCGGTGGTCGTCGTCGTCGCCTCCGGCCTGGTGGACAACCTCGACGGCGCCGTCGCGGCGCTGACCGGCCGCGCGACGGCGTTCGGCTACGTGCTCGACTCCCTGGTCGACCGGCTTTCCGACGGCTGCTACCTGCTCGCCCTGTGGCTGCTCGGCGCGCCGGCCTGGCTGTGCGTGCTCGGCGGCGTGGTCACGGTGCTGCAGGAGTACGTGAGGGCGCGGGCCGGCAACGCCGGCATGGGCGAGATCGGGGTGGTGACCATCGCCGAGCGGCCCACCCGGGTGATCATCACGGCGTTCGCGCTGGGCGGAGCTGGAGTGCTGCCGGCCCACGCCGTATTGGCCGCGATCGTCGGTGCGGCCGCGTGGCTGGCGGTCGGCACCGTCGGATTCGCCCAGTTGTCCCTCGCCGTGCGGAAGGCCCTTTAGAACCGATCCAGGCTGAGGTCGGTACCGCGGACGGCCGGCACGTCCTTGGACCGACCGCTCGTCCGGCGACCGGCGAGTGTCGGCCCGATCGAATAAGAATGATGTGTGGCCGTCGCCGATGAGCTCTCCGCTGCGGGCGTGACCGCGGGGGAGCCGCTCGCCCTCGCCGTCGTGCCGGGTGCCGGGCTGGCCCTGGCCTGGGCCGGGGGGCGGCGGCAGGTGCCGAGCAGCGACCCGGCGGCGGTGGTCGGTGAGCTGGCCCGCCTCGACCCCCGGTGGACGTGGTGGACGGCCCGGGAGACGGCCGCCCCGCTCGTGGCGGTCGGTGTGCGGCCGCGTACCTGCTGGGACCTGGGCGCGGCCGGCCGCCTGCTGCACGGATTGCGCCGCGACGACCCGGCCGCGATCTGGGCGGCCGGGCACGGGCTGCCGGAGCCGCCGGCCCGGGCAGCTGCGGGTCTGGACCTGCTCGACCTGGAGTCCGAAGACGGCGGGCCGGTCCGCGGTGACGGCCAGCTCAGCCGGGTGTGGCTGGACGGCGGGTGGGCCGCTGATCTCGACTCGGCCCAGCGCTGGGCAGGACTGGCGCTGCAGACCCAGCAGAGCCAGGAGTCGGCGCTGCGGGCCGTGGCCGACCCGCGGCCCGCTCCGCGGACGCCGCCGCTGGCCCTGCTGACTGCCCATGCCGAGTCGGCGGTGGCCCTGCTGGCGGTGGAGCTCTCCCACGACGGGCTGCCACTGGACCGGGAGGTCGTCTCGGGGCTGCTGCAAGCGGCCATCGGCGACCGGCCGGCCGACGCTGTCGCCGAGGCGGCCACCCGCAGCGCTCGCGACGCGCTCGTCCTGCGGCACTTCCCCGGGCGGCACGTCGACCTGCGCAACCCGCTGCAGGTGCGCGACCTGCTCGGCCGGATCGGCTTCGACCTGCCCGACACCCGCTCCTGGCGCCTCGAGCCGCACGCCGCCAGCAACGACGCGGTGGCGGCGCTGCTGTCGTGGCGCAAGGCCGAACGCCTCGTCACGACGTACGGCTGGCGCTGGCTGTCCCGGCACGTCGGCGAGGACGGCCGGCTGCGGGGGGGCTGGAACGCCGCCGACGGGGGAGCCGGCCGGATGACCGCCGGGGCGGGGCTGCACAACATGCCGGCCGAACTGCGGCCGGCCGTGTGCGCCGAGCCGGGGCACGTGCTGGTCCGGGCCGACCTGGGCCAGATCGAGCCCCGTGTGCTGGCGGCGATCTCCGGCGACCAGGGCCTGGCCCGGGCCGCTCGGGAGGACGACATGTACCTGCCGGTCGCGGTGGCGCTGGGCTGCGACCGGCCGACGGCCAAGGTCGCCGTACTCGCCGCCATGTACGGCCAGACCTCCGGCGCCGCCGGCGCGGCGCTGCGCGACATGGACCGGGCCTACCCGGTGGCGATGGCCTACCTGCGGGCCGCCGAGGAGTCCGGGCGTACCGGGCACGACCTGCGTACCTATGGTGGCCGGCTCATCCGCCTGGCGTTCCCTGCCGGGGGCGCGCGGTCGGGCGCCGCATCGGGGTACGGCCGCTACGCCCGCAACGCCGTCGTCCAGGGGGCGGCCGCCGAGCTGTTCAAGGCGTGGGCGGCGACCGTGCGGGACGGGTTGGCCGCGACCGGCGGGCAGATCGTGCTATGCCTGCACGACGAGTTGCTCCTGCACGTGCCGCAGGAGCGGGCCGGCGCCGCGAAGGCACTGCTGTCCACGAGCCTGGACGGCACCGCGCGATGGTGGGCCGCCGGGAGCCCGGTGCGTTTCGTCGTCGACGTCTCCACCGGGTCGAGCTGGGCCGCGGCGCAGCGTCGGGATCGTCGGTGACCACCTGCACCACCCGGCCCCCACCAGCGACACGCTCGACGTCACATACCCGCACACCGCGCAACCCGAACAGGATCGTCGCACCGTTGTCACTCACTCGTGGCCCCGCCGTCGGCTCGAATCCACCGTCAGCATCGAGGGGCCACGGGCCCTCACCCCGGAACCCGTGAGCTCACAAAATCGTGTCGTTCCCCCGTTACCTTGATCGTGGC
>QHCA01000212.1:0-8346 GCA_003244095.1 Pseudonocardiales bacterium
AACAACTGGTTCGCCGCCTACGCGTACTGGTACTTCAAGGTGTACGGCCACGACGACGTCAAGCTGCTCGACGGCGGCCGCAAGAAGTGGGAGCTCGACTCGCGGCCACTGACCGACGAGGCGACCGTGCGGCCGGCCACCACCTACACCGCCGGCGAGCCGGACAACTCGATCCGGGCCTTCCGGGACGAGGCTCTCTCGGCGATCGGCGAGAAGAACCTGGTCGACGTCCGCTCACCTGACGAGTTCGCCGGCCGGCTGCTGGCCCCGGCCCACCTGCCGCAGGAGCAGTCGCAGGTGCCCGGCCACATCCCGACCGCGATCAACGTGCCGTGGTCCAAGGCGGCCGACGAGGACGGCACCTTCAAGTCCGACGACGAGTTGCGGACGCTGTACGGCGACGCCGGCCTGGACGACTCGAAAGAGACCATCGCCTACTGCCGCATCGGCGAGCGCTCGTCGCACACCTGGTTCGTGCTGCGCGAGCTGCTCGGCCACCCGTCGGTGAAGAACTACGACGGCTCGTGGACCGAGTACGGTTCCCTGGTCGGCGTTCCCGTCGAGAAGGACGTCTGAGATGTGCGGGGCGCCCCAGCAGGGCTCCGACTCCGACCTCGACGGCAGCACCGAGACGGTCATCCAGGGGGTCGTCACGACGGCGGGCGAGCCGGTGCCGTCGGCCTACGTACGACTGCTCGACGCCACCGGGGAGTTCACCGCCGAGGTGGTCTCCTCGGAGACCGGCCGGTTCCGGTTCTTCGCCGCCCCGGGTGACTGGACGCTGCGCGCCCTGTCCCCCCGCGGCAACGGCGAGGTCTCCTTCACCGCCGACCAGGGTGTGACCGACGCCCCGCTGGCCCTCTCCAGTTCCTGACCACTCCAGCGTCCTCAACCGCCGCGGTCGTCTTCCTGGCTAGGCTGACTGCCGTGGCTCTCATGTACGTCATCCCGCTCGTCGCTGCCTTCGCGCTGCTGGCCGGCGGCGCGGGCTACCTGGCCTACCGGCTCTACCGGCAATGACCGACCCTGGCTATCCGTACCCCGAGACCGACGACCTGCGCACCGGGCCGGACCTGCACCCGGCCCTGCTGCCGCTGCTGCCGTTCGTCGGGCGGTGGCGCGGCACCGGCAAGGTCGGCTACCCGACGATCACCGACCGCGACTACGCCCAGGAGGTGCGGTTCAGCCATGACGGCCGGCCGTTCCTGGCCTACGAGTCGCGGGCCTGGCTGATCGACGACGGGGGCCGGCCGGTCAAGCCATCGGCCCGCGAGGTCGGCTGGTGGCGCCCCGGCGCGGCCGACGGCGGGCTCGAGGTCCTCCTCGTGCACCCCACCGGCATCGCCGAGGTCTATGTCGGCAACGTCAGCGGCCTGCGGGTCGAGATCGTCACCGACGCCGTGCTGCGCACCACCACGGCCAAGGAGGTCACGGCGATGAAGCGGCTGTACGGGATCGTCGACGGTGACCTGATGTACGCGGCGGACATGGCAGCGGTGGGCCGGGGCCTCCACCCGCATCTGTCGGCGCGGCTGGTTCGGGTCGCGGGCTGATCAGGGCATAAAGCGACCCCTGGGCGGTTCCGCGGCGGTTCGTCGTAGACGAACCACCGCGGGCCGGCTGGACAAAGTCCGGCGCCCAGGGGTCGGGTGACTGTCGGGGTGTACGCCTGCGCCGTTGCTCACGGCGCATTCGGGATCGGCCCCGAGTCCGGAGTACAGCGGCTAGCGGACAGCCACCTCACGTGTCCAAGACATATTCAACGTCGGACCACCTCCCTCCTCGTGTACCGATGACCGTACGACGATGACGCCGGGGCCGCAACGTCCTTATCCGCACCCGGCCGAGATTCGCCCGTTCGGCCGAGCCGCTCAGCCGCTCAGGTCAGGCCCAGCGCACCGCGGACCCGGCCGGTGAGCCCGGCGTCAGCGCACTCGCGGCCGTCGATCTCCCGCACGGCCGCCGCGCCGCGCACCGACGACAGCAGCCACACCCCGTCCGCTGCGTACAGATCGTCGACGGTCCCCCGGCGGATCCCCGTGGCGAAGCCGTGTCCCGGTGCCTCGGCCATCAGGCGGGCCACCGTCGTCCCTTCGAGGATGCCTGTGTCGGCGGGGATCGTGTGCAGGGTGTCGCCGACCGCCCACACGACGGTCGCGGTCGGCCCCTCGAGGACCGCACCATCCTGGGCCAGCCAGATCACGTCGTCGACACCCCGTCGCCGCGCGTCGCGCAGCACGGCCATTGCCACGGCGTACGACGTGGTCTTGACCCCGCCGAGCAGCCACGGCGCGGTCGTACGGAAATCGGCCGACAGGCCCAGCGACCGGGTGATGACCCGGATCCCGGCCGCTCGCTGCCGGCGGGTCTCGGCAGGAACTCCGGCGATGGCCGCATAGACAGTGGGATCGCCGCCATCCTCGGGCCCGCGCGTGCAGACCAGCCGCAGCACGCCCTCGGCGTCGGCCGGCCAGGCCCCGAGCGCGGTGGCGACGAGCGCGCGCCACTCGGCCGGCGCTGGTACGGCGAGGTCCATCCGTACGGCCGAGCCGGCGAGGCGCTCCAGGTGCTCGTCGAGCAGCCACGCTGCGCCTTGTCGTACGAGCAGGGTCTCGAAGATCCCGTCGCCGCGCAGCAGGCCCAGGTCGTCGGCCCTGACGATCGGCCGGCCCGCGTCGACCAGGCCTGTCCCCAGGACGGCGAGCACCCGATCGGTCACGGCCAGAGGGTATCCACAGATTCCCGGCCGGGGCCGGTCGGCCGTCGACCGCCGCTGAGACTGCCGTGATGGTCGAGCCGGCTGAGGACGGGGGGCTCAGGGTTCGACGGCCAGCAGGGCCTCGGCGCCGGCGGTTCTCGCGTACAGCACCCAGCGGCCGGTGCGGTAGGCGCTGACCAGCCCGGCGGCCCGCATGGCGGTCAGGTGCTGCGAGACCCCGCCGACGGACAGCCCGGTGCGGCGGGCCAGGTCGGTGGTGGAGGCCGGCGTGTCGAGCTCGACGAGTAGCAGCGCGCGACTGCGGCCCAGGACCCGGGCGAGGGCATGCGGCCGGTCGAGCAGGTCCCGCTTCTCCCAGAGGGTGGCGATGCCGCGCGGCGGGTAGCGCAGCGTGGGCTGCCACGGCCGGTCGAGCTTGGCGAACACCCGCGGCCAGACGAACACCGACGGCACCAGCAGCAGCCCCCGGCCCTCCAGCGACACGGCCCGGGAGAAGTGCTGGTTGACCACGTACAGCGTGTCGCTGTCCCAGGTCACCTGCGGTCCGAGGTCGCCGAACAGCTGCTGGGTGCCACCCTCGGCGAGCCGCCGGGCGCGGTAAAGCACGTCGCGTTCCAGCAGGGTCAGCATGCGTGGCCAGTACGGCGCGAGCGCCAGCTCCCAATATCGGGTGATCGTCTCCGCCAGCCGCTGCAGGCCGGCGACCGGGTCGTCGTGCAGCGGCCCGAGTATCGCCGGGCGCGGGCCGGGCATCGCGTCGAGCATCTCGCGGACCCGATCGGCGGGCGTCGCGCGCAGCGTGTTCAGCTCCATCTCGAGGTCGGGCACGGGGGTGGAGGGAGGCGGGCTGACGAAGTCCGGGATCACCCGGGTCGGCACCGGCACGAGCGCCGACAGCACCTGCCAGTCCAGCGCCGAGGCGTCGAGGCGTGGCCGTACCTGCGTTGTCCATGGCAGGTAGAGCGGATTGTCGGCCGGTGTCTTGAGCACCCGGACGCTCGCGACGACCTCCCAGAGCGGGGAGAAGGCGAACCGGACGTGGGCAAGGTCCTGTGCGGTGAACGCCAGTTCGAGCACGGCCAGCCCCCAATGGTTTCAGCTCAGACTAAATCCTTATCGGTGTCGGACCGGCTGCGTCCAGAGTGACGCCGGACGCCACACGAGAGGATGCCCATGCCACACAACGACCACGTTCTGGGCGGCGAACTGCCCGTCGCCCGGCTCGGCTTCGGCGCGATGCACCTGACCGACTCCTGGGTCCGGGACCCGCCGGCCGACCGGGCGGCGGCCATCGGCGTCGCCCGCCGGGCCGTCGAGCTGGGTGTCACCTTCATCGACACCGCCGACTCCTACGGCCTGGGTGCCAACGAGGAGTTGCTCGCCGAGGCCCTCCACCCGTACCCGCGGGAGCTGGTGATCGGCACGAAGGCCGGGCAGAGCCGGCCGAGCCGCGACGAGTGGGTCCCCCTGGGCCGGCCCGAATACCTGAGGCAGCAGGCCGAGCTGAGCCTGCGGCGGCTCAGGGTCGAGCGCATCGACCTCTATCAGCTGCACCGGCTCGACCCGCTGGTGCCGGCCGAGGACCAGTTCGGCGCGCTCAAGCAACTGCAGGACGACGGCAAGATCGGCCACATCGGGCTGTCCGAGGTGACCGTCGAAGAGCTGGACCTGGCTCGCACGGTGGTGGAGGTCGTCAGCGTGCAGAACCTCTACAACCTGACCGACCGCCGGCACGACCCCGTCCTCGACTACTGCGCGGCCGAGGGCCTCGCCTTCATCGCGTGGCTGCCGATCGCCGCCGGCGCCCACTCCCGGGTGTCCGGGCCGCTCGCCCGGATCGCCGCTGAGACGGGGGCGACCCCCGCGCAGGTGTCGCTCGCCTGGTTGCTGCACCGGTCACCGGTCATGGTGGCGATCCCGGGCACCTCCTCCGCGGCGCACCTTGCAGAGAACGTGCGAGCAGCCGACCTGAAACTCACCGACGAGCAGTACGCCAGCCTCAGCGCCATCCCCCCGCGGTGATCATGCAAGCATGCATGGCGACACGCGGAACACCCCGCGCACACGTGCATGATCACGAAGGTTGGTGGGTCGTGGCTGGCTCAGGCCGAGCGGGCGGGGGCTGGCCGGCCCGAGGACGACCGCTGCGGGCGGCCGCGTGAATAGCCGGGCTGCCGGGAGTTGTTGCGCGGGTAGCCGCCCTGCCGGGAAGAGTTCCGGGGCCGCTCCGACGAGGTTGACGCCGACGTCGGCAGAGGCGGGGCGGTGATCACCACGGGGGTGCCGGAGTCGGCGAGCTTGCGTACCTCGTCATGACCGGGCCGCACGAAGACCGCCGTCGGCGTGACGCCGGCCTGCCCGTGCAGCCGCGCCGCGTCCCGCTGCTGCTCGGGCAGCAGCAGCGACAGCACCAGGCCGCTGGCACCGGCCCGGGCCGTACGGCCGGAACGGTGCAGGTAGTCCTTGTGGTCGGCCGGCGGGTCGAAGTGCACGACCAGGTCGATGTCGTCGACGTGGATGCCACGGGCCGCGACGTCGGTCGCGACCAGCACCGGCGAGGTGCCCGCCGCGAAGGCGTTGAGGGTCCGCTGCCGCGCGTTCTGAGCGAGGTTGCCGTGCAGGGCGCCGGCGTCGACTCCCGCCGTACGCAGCTGCTTGGCGAGGCGCTCGGCACCGTGCTTGGTCCGTACGAAGAACAGGCTGCGACCGTCGCGGGCGGCGATCTGGGTGGCCACGCTGACCTTGTCGCCGGCCTGCACGGTGAAGGCGCGGTGGTCCATGTTGGCGACCTGGGAGATGGCCGGGGCCACGGCATGGGTCGCCGGGTCGGTCAGGAAGCGGTGCACCAGCCGGTCGACGCCGTTGTCCAGCGTCGCGGAGAACAGCAGCCGCTGCCCGCCAAGCGCCGTCTGGCCGAGGATCTCGGTCACGACCGGCAGGAAGCCGAGGTCGGCCATGTAGTCGGCCTCGTCCACCACCGTGATCGTGACCAGCTGCAGCGAGCACTCGCCCTGGCCGATCAGGTCGAGCAGCCGGCCGGGGGTGGCGATGACGATGTCGACCCCGCGGCGCAGCGCGGTGATCTGGCGGCTCATGGAGGCCCCGCCGTAGACGGTGGCGATCCGCAGGCCGACGGCCTGGCCGAGCGGCGCGAGCGCCTCGGCGACCTGGTTGGCCAGCTCGCGGGTCGGGACGAGGACCAGGCCCTGCGGCGCTCCGTTGGTACGGCGGGTGCCGATCAGCCGGGCCAGCATCGGCAGGCCGAAGGCCAGCGTCTTGCCGGAGCCGGTCTGGGCGCGGCCCAGCACGTCGCGGCCGGCGAGGGCGTCGGGCAGCGTGCGGCTCTGGATGGCGAACGGCTCGCGGATGTCGCGCCGCTCGAGTGCGGTGACCAGCCCCTGGGGCAGGCCCATCGCGGCGAACGTGCGGTGCGGCGGCGGTGCCGCGGCCTCGGCGGCGGCGAAGGCCAGCTCCAGCGCCGAGGGCGCCTTTGCTGCCGGCCTGGGCGCCGGGCGGGACGGGCCGCGCGAGGACGTGCGGGGACGACGACGTGTGGGGTGAGACATGGGTGCGGAGACTCCAGTTGGCCGAAGATTGGGCCGCATCGGCGAACGGGATTCGTCTCGCTAACGACCGGGCGGGCACGGTTGGCCCACCTGCTACAAGATCAACCCTACCGTACGGCGGCGCCGGCCTCCGCGTCGCGGGCCGATTCCGGCCGCGCCGGCGTGTCCCTCTTGAACGGAAACTCCCACCAAGAGGACATCAACTGCTACGGTGGACGTGGTCGCAGGTCCTGTGTACGTGCTTTTTGAGCCACGCCGCAGAACGAGTTCGCGGGCGTCGCTCATTTCGAGCCCCACCCGAGAGCACGGCCCGGAAGTCGCAAAGGGCGTCTTCCGCACCGTCCCGGAAGGGGATTCGCAATGCCGCAGGGCACAGTCAAGTGGTTCAACGCCGAGAAGGGCTTCGGCTTCATCGCCGTAGACGGCGGCGGGGCCGACGTGTTCGTTCACTACTCGAACATTCAGGCCGACGGATACCGCAGCCTCGACGAGAACCAGCGCGTTGAGTTCGAGATCACGCAGGGCCAGAAGGGCCCTCAGGCCGAGGCTGTCCGCCCGATCTGAGTCCAGTCCTCACGTAGTCAGGGCCGGTGCCGCACGCGGTGCCGGCCCTCGCTATGTCCCCACATGTCCGGCAGGTTGCCCTCCCGCGTACCGTCGTCCACCGTGCGCCGGCGACCTCTCCTACTCATCGTCGTCGTGCTGATGGCCACCGTCCTCGCCGGCAATCTGATGGCCGTCTCGGCCTCGTCCCGGCGGCCGGCGCACGGTCCGGCCAAGGCCCGGGCAGCCGCCACCGGTCACGCCCGGCTCGCCGCGCCCACCGAGTCGGCCCGTCCTGTCAGGCCCGGTGGCCTTTCGCACCAGTCAGGTGCTGCCGGTGGCGACGCGGCGCCACCGGCGCCGATGTTCACGATCGGCGCCGGCGGCGGTGCCGTCGCCCTCACCTTCGACGACGGCCCGGATCCGCGATTCACCCCCCAGGTGCTCGCCCTGCTCGCGACGTACCACCTGCACGCGACGTTCTGCATGGTGGGGATCCACGCCCGCGAGTACCCGTGGCTGGTCCGCGCGGTCGTGGCCGGCGGCAACTCGCTGTGCAACCACACGTACAGCCATGACGAGCATCTCGGCCGGCGCACGCCCGCGCAGATCGCCGCCGACCTGCGCGACACCGACGACGCCATCGTCGCGGCCACCGGCAGGCGACCGCGGTTCTTCCGCGCACCGGCCGGCAACTGGACCCCGACATTGATCTCGGCTGCGGGCAGCGACGGCATGGTGCCGCTGGGCTGGAGTGTGGACCCGCGCGACTGGGCCCGGCCGGGGGTGCCCAGCATCGTCGGCACGACGCTGGCCGAGCTGCACCCCGGTGGCATCCTGCTGATGCACGACGGCTTCGGCCACCGTGAGGAGAGCGTGGCCGCCCTGCGGCTGCTGTTGCCGGCCCTCGCGGCCCGGCGGATGCACCCCGTACCGCTGTAGCCCGACCGCCCCAGCGAGGGGGCGCCTTCCTCGTCGAGCCAGGTCGGCATCGAGCCAACTGCGACGCCGCCGCGCCTTACCGCGGATTCGACTGCGCAGGGTTCTGGTCATGCGTTCTGGAGGCTACGGTTGCGGGCGTGGTCGCATCGCCCGATGGGGGCCAGCTGACGTGAAGGACGAGCGGCATCTTGCTCGAGGTAGCGAAACCAGGGACCTCGTCGGTGGGGTCCTGCGCGCTTTCGCATGCTGCGAGGCGTTGAATCGACTTCCGTACGCCGACCAGGGCGCAATCCGCAGTGCTTGGTCCGAGCTGACGGGGCGACCGATCGACGAGCGCTTTCGCCTGGTACCGCCCATCCACAGTGACCACGGCCTCAAGCTCCGAGTCGGCGCCAACGTGTTCATCAATCACGGGTGCACTCTCAACGACATGGGCGGTATCGAGATCGGCGAAGACACCATGATCGGACCGAACGTCAGCTTCCTGACGTCCGGTCATCCCACAGCTCTCGCTGATCGACGCAACGGCATCACAGTCGCGCCGATCCGCGTCGGCACCAACGTCTGGATCGCCGC
>QHCA01000212.1:8369-8778 GCA_003244095.1 Pseudonocardiales bacterium
AGCCGCGACGTGCCGCCGGCCACTCTCGTCGGGGGCGTGCCAGCCAAATTCATCCGAGCCTTGGACTGATCGGTCGTACCGGACACGACCGACGTCGAAAACCAACGCGGTTGACGTGAGTCCCGTTAGCCGATCCCTGGCTGACATACGCGCGGCATCGCGCAAGATCGGACCCTGTCAGCGGCGTGGCAGCGAGCGACTCTGTAGAGATGACTGTTGCAGCGACCGAAGAGGACCTGATTGAGACTTTCGTGCCCGACGGCGACGTGCCGCTGGCAGTCCGAATCCACCGGCCAGCTGGGGCGGGCACCAACCGGCAACCGGGTGTGGTGGTGATGGGGTCGTGGCTGACGGTGAAGGAACAGATGGCCGACACGTACGCCGCCGAGCTGGCGGAGCAGGGCATCAC
>QHCA01000213.1 GCA_003244095.1 Pseudonocardiales bacterium
ATCCCCGACGGAGGAACGCCCCGCTCCGAGAGCCGCTCGGGAGGGACCCCAGCGCACTTCAAGGCGAACGTCTCGCGATGCCAGTCGAGGAAGCCGGTCAGGACAGCCCGCTCGTCGCCGAGCAGCAGGGCCGGCTGACGCGAGCCCTCGGCCCACGTCGGAGAGTAGTTCTCAGCGGGTATCTCGTTCATGCGGCAGAGCATGACACCGCCCCCCGACAACCCGTGGTCACGTTCCGCGGGCCCGGGACGCAATCGGGACTCGCGGTGACCCAGGGTCACGATGGATAGGGTCGGCACCATGGCTCAACTCCTCCCACACACGACCCAAAGCCTGTGTTCGGACCTGCGCGCGCTCGGCGTCACTTCGGGTGACGTCGTGCTGCTCCACTCGTCCATGCGGAGCCTCGGCTTTGCCGTCGGCGGCACCCAGGCGATCGTGCACGCCCTACTCGAAGCTGTCGGACCCGGAGGCACCGTCGTGGTGCCGACCCACACCTCCGACAACTGCGATCCGGTCGACTGGCACAATCCGCCGGTACCTGAGCAGTGGTGGCCGGTGATCCGAGACGAAGCGCCCGGCTTCGACAAGGACCGTACCCCGAGCCGGTGGATGGGCGCGATCGCGGAGACCGTTCGTACGTGGCCCGGTGCACTGCGCAGCGACCACCCGCGGCCGTCCTTCGCCGCGGTCGGCGTACATGCAGCTGACATCACTGGCGTACACCCGCTCGACGATGTGTTGGGCGACCGGTCCCCACTGGGCGCCGTCCACCGGTACGACGGAAAGGTGCTGTTGCTGGGGTGCGGGCACGACTCGAACACGTCGCTGCACCTGGCCGAATGGCGGCAGGAGTCGCCACCACGCGGCATCAACGGCTCGTCCATCCGGCAGGCCGACGGAACAGGCCGGTGGACGACGTGGACAGATGTCATGGAGGACGAGGCGGACTTCGAGCGGCTCGGCGCGGCCTTCGAGGCCACCGTCGGGCTGTCCACCGGTCCGGTCGGCAACGCGACAGCGCGTCTGATGTCTCAGCGCGTCCCCGTCGATTTCGCCACCACCTGGCTCGCCGCCAACCGCCCCTCGGTGGTCACGTAGGCACCCTCACTCCACGGTGAGGACCGCCTTGCCGTCGACCTCACCCTCAGCGAGGGCGGCAAGGGCTTCGTTTGCGCTGGTCCAGGGGGCCCGGAAACCGATATGCGGGGTGAGGCGGCCGTCGGCCAGCAGTCTGACAAGGGCGGTGAGGTCACGGTCGGTTGTCTCGGGTTGGGCATAGGAGAAGTAGCTTCTGACCATGGCGTTCTCGTGGCCCAGGAAGTCGAGCAGCGTCAGCTGAGCGGGCTCGGGAACGGAGGCGCCCACCAGCAGCACTGTCCCACCGGGAGCGACCTTCGCCACCGCCGAGCTGAGGCTGCGCCCGCCGACGCCGTCCAGCACAAGATCGAACAGGCCCTCGGCGTCGGCCGCGTGCGCGACGACGGCTGCCGCGCCGGCGTCGAGCAGCGCCTTGACGGACCCCATGCGCCGGGTGACCGCGACGACCTCGGCGCCGGCCAGGGCGGCAGGCTGGGTCTGGAACCGCCCGACCCCGCCGGCGGCGCCGGTCACCAACACCCGACGACCGAGCAGGTTCCCGCCGAGCGCGACGGTGCGCAGCGCGGTGCGCCCGGCGATGCCGAGAGTCGCCGCCGCCACCAGATCCGTCCCGGCCGGCAGGACCGCCAGCTGGTGGGTCGGTACGGCGACGCGTTCGGACCAACCCGCGCCCGCGGTCAGCCCGGCGATCCGCGTTCCGGCCGGCGGACCGCTGCCGTCCGTCGCCGCTGTCACCACCGTGCCGGCGATGTCCTGCCCGGGGCGCCAGCCAGCCGGCCGGGCGGCGAGCAGCGCGAGCTCGCCGCGGTTGAGGCTGACTGCCTCTACCGCGACCACAGCCTCGTTCGGTACGGGCATCGGCTCGGGCACGTCCCGGGCCAGGTTCACCCGGCCGGGTCCGCCTGGAGTGTTGACGAGTGCTCGCATGACAGCCTCTTTCCGTCGTGTCGGTGACACCTCCAGCACACCTCCTCTGCGGTCGCGTACCAAGGCCCGACAACCCTGCGGAACAATCATCGGAAGTGATCGGTCAACCAGCAGGCGGTGAACGCGTGGAGCTCCGGCAGCTGACGTACTTCGTGACCGTTGCCGAGCTGCGGCACTTCGGCCGTGCCGCTGAGGCGCTGTCGATCGTCCAGCCGGCCGTGAGCCAGCAGATCGCCCGTCTGGAACGCGAGCTCGGTCTCGTGCTGTTCGATCGCTCCCGCCGCCAGATCGCGCTGACCGCGGAGGGGGAGGCGTTCCTCCCGCATGCCCGGCGCGTCCTGCGCGCCAGGGACCGCGCCGTCGGGGCTGCCGCGGATATCGCCGCGGGCGCCAGCGGGCTGCTCCGCGTCGGCAGCAGCGAGGGACTCGGCCAGCGCCTCGAGCAGATCCTTGCTGCCTTTCGGCGGCGCCGTCCGGCAGTGCTGCTCGAACTGATCCCGGGGCTCACCCCGGCCAAGCTCGCGGCCGTGGCGGCAGGTGACCTCGACGCTGCGTTCGTCCGAGCCGCCCGGCTGACCGCCGGCGTCGTCGTACACCCTCTCTGGGACGAACCACTGCTCCTTGCCGTACCCGCCGAGCGGGCCTCGGCCACCGGCGACGCGATAGATCTCGCTGCCCTCGCGGACCTACCGCTGGCCCAGACGCCCCGGTCAGCCAACCCCGGTGTGTTCGACCTTGTCGCGGCCGGCTGCCACGCCGCCGGGTTCACCCCGCTGTCCGGACCGACGCTGGGCAGCGTGCAGGACCTGCTCGCTGGGCATGTCGCCGCGGGTCGCTGCTGGACCGTCCTCTACGCCAGCACCGCCGCCATGGCGCCGCACGACGTCACCCTCCGACCGGCGCAGCCGGCCCTGCGCGTTCCGACCGGCCTGGCCGTCCCCGACCCACCCAGGCGCGCACTCGTCGACGAACTCCTCGTCGCAGCACGTACGAGTTGAACCCATCTATGTGTACGTGAGCAACCTGAACGACTACCGGGTGGGGCGTTGGGGCAGCAGGGGCGCATGTAGGGTGCGGTCGTAGCGCAGCACGCACCCGGTGTCGTCGCGAATGCGTCGGCCTCCACGAAGTCCGGGTCGGAGCCGAACCTGGCGCGGTACTGCTCATAGTCCGCGGTCTTGGCCGGATCGATCAAGTCCACATTGGACGGTCAAGGCACGTGGCGCGGTCTCGGGCTGAGCCGTGCCGTCTGGCATTCGGCCTGGACCTAACGCCGAGCAGATGTCTTGTTACGCCGAACTGCATCCAACCTGCGCGACGACGTCGCGTTCCTCATCGTCCGCGCCGGCTGAGCACACGGCCGCCTGGCTGTACCACTGTCGCGTCCCGGTCCAACCGAGGGGCTGGTGGCCAGCGTACGGCGCCTCGTCGCGAGCCGCTCGGCCACGTCACGCAGCTTGACGTTCTCGTTCTGCGAGACCCTACGCAACGGCCCGTCGGACTGGGCCGGCGACTCGATCTGGCGGCCCCGCAGCAGCGACAACCCCGGCGTAGTCGCAGCCGTCGATCGTCTCCACCGCCAGGTCCACAACGCGTTCCAACGTCTCGTGCACGTCACCTTCGGCCAGCAACTCGCGTGCGACATAGGCGTCTCGGACTGCTCCGGTGCTTCCTCGGCCATCGCGCCCCCAACCTGGCGGCTTGCTCCACTCGTGCATGTTCACTATGGCGCCGGCCCCCAGGCCGAGTGCCCCTGGCGCGAATCGCGAGTCCCGTTGCGCGGGCAGGCAGACTCAACCGACCCGAGAAGATTGGTGCCGAACGTGGTGAATCCTGCGGACAACAAAGGGACGCCCTGGCGTCGTCTATTGATCGGAAGTACCGCGAAGGAGGATCTCCCGGTGGAGTTCGAGAACTACGCCCGCGAACACTCGCACCAGCTGTTGCGATTCGCCGCGGTCCTGACGAACGACAACGGGATAGCCGAGGACGTGGTCCAGAATGTCCTCATCAAGGCCCACGCCCGGTGGGATCGGATCAGCATGATCGACAACCGCCAGGCCTACCTGCGCCGGATGGTCGTCAACGAGCTGACTTCGTGGCGGCGCAAGTGGGCGCGCTACGTGCCGCATCCCAACACCGCCCTCGACCGACCGGTCGGCGATGGCACCGGGCAGGTCGACGATCACGTCGAGCTGGTCGGCGAGCTCGCGAAGCTGCCGGCGAAGCAACGGGCAGCAGTCACGCTGCGCTTTCTCGAGGACCTTTCCGACGCCGAGATCGCCGAGGTCCTGAACTGCCGCGAAGTGACCGTACGCGGCTACATCCACCGAGCACTCAACGCGCTGCGGATCGAGATGACCGCGCCGTCGGCGCTGCCCGTACTGCACGGAAAGGAAGCTTGATGCGCACCGAGAACGATCTCCGCGACGCGATCCGCGAGCGCGCGGACCGCGCCCCTACGACGTGTCCTGACCTCGTCCCTGCTCGCCCGACGGAGCGAGACACCCGCCTCAGCGCCGGGATCGCGGTCGCCACTGCGGCGGCCGCGGTCGTCGCAGTGTCGGTGGTGCCGTCAATGGTGCGCGACGTCCACGAGGCGCAGGGTGCCGCGCAGCGATCAGCCACGAAGCCGGCCACGAGGCCGGGCGGGTCGGCGCCGGTCGCGCGGACGACACCGCCGCCCGCGCTGCTCGCCTCCCGTACCTGGATCAGCTACAGCGACACGGACGCCGTGGCCAATGTCAGCACCGTTCAGGCGCAGTACATCGAGCTGCGCCCCGTCAGCGACGGGTTCCAGGTCCGCGAGATCATCGCCTTCGCCCCCGGCCTGTTCGCCACATCGCTGATCAGCAAACCGCAACCGGTCACCGTCAACGGTGCGACGGGATACTTCGGTGCTGTCCTGCCGTGGCGCAACGACAACGTCTCCCACACCGATCCGGCACACACCGACCCGCGCGGCAGCAAGTACGCCCACCCCATGCCGGCAGTTGTGTGGAAGATCGGCGCTGACCAGTGGGCCGCGGTGATTTCGAACGCTCCGGGCGAGGGCAATGCCACCGCTCTGACCGCGATCGCCGGCCGCGTCCAGGCGACCGACGCACCGGTCACCACCCCGATCAAGATCGGCTACCTGCCACCGGGCTTCATGCTCAGCGACGTCGACCACTCACCGCTCAACGATCAGTACTCGGCCAACTCCTCGGCGATCGGCTTCCGCCGCAACACCAAGTACGACTACGCGGACTGGACCGTCACCGTGACGAAGCTGACCTCCACGGTCGGCCCGAGCGGTTCGCCCCCCGGCCAGGCGGTGTCGGGCTATCCCGAGATGCACCGCACAGTGGGAGAGTACGTGATCACCGTCGCCACACAGGGCGTGATCTCGAAGGCACAGGGCATGCAGGTTCTCGGGTCGGTCACGCTCGCCAGGCAGCCAGACTCGCCGAACGACACCTGGTTCACCCTCGCGCAGGCGCTGCCGTAGCGCTGAGCACTCACGGTCAGATCCCGGCGAACTACAGTCAGGGGTCGGGGACGATCGTCAGCGGAACGGCAGCGAATAGGGCGACGGAAGCTGCGCTGGCCGCCTACCCCGGGGGGGCGCCTGTCCATCCCCGTCGGCGATGATGGGTTGCATGCCGGATGACGTCGAGTTCCGGTCCGACCTGTACCAGGGCACAGCGGAGTTCTACGACCGCTTCCGTCCCGGCTACCCGCGATCCATGCTCGATGACATGGTCCGCCGGGCGGCAGTGAGCGGCCGGGGCCGGCTGCTGGATCTCGCCTGCGGCACCGGACAGGTCGCCTTCGGCCTCGCTGACGCCTTCTCCGAGGTCTGGGCGGTCGACCAGGAGCCCGACATGATTCGGCTGGTCCGCGGGAAGGCTCTCCCCGCCGGCGCAGGCCACGTCCGTGCGATGGTCTCAGCCGCCGAGGACCTGGCCGCTCCGCTTCGCGCCTTCGAGCTGGTGACGGTCGGTAACGCCTTCCACCGCCTCCGCCGCGAGGCCGTCGCCGCTGGCGCCTTCGGCTGGCTGCGGCCTGGCGGATGCCTGGCTCTGGTGTGGGCCGACTCCCCGTGGACCGGCGACCAGGACTGGCAGAAGGCCTTG
>QHCA01000214.1 GCA_003244095.1 Pseudonocardiales bacterium
GCACCGGCTGCTGTTCCGGCAGCACTCGAAGGAGGCGCTGCTCAGGCGCGGCACCAGGCTGGCCGTCTCCGGATTCGTGTGTCTAGCCGTGGCGATGGTCTGCAGCTTGACGCTGGTCACCGACTATCTGTTCGGCGGCGTCACGTCGGCAATCGTCTCGGTGGCCGTCGGGCTGTCGCTGGCCTGGCTGTGGCTCGGGATGGCGGTCGTCGAGCGCCTCCGTACGAAGGGCCAGCCGCGCTGACCGCCACCCCCGACCGCCGCCGGATTACGTCGCGACTTCCCGGAAGACGCTGCTCTGGGGTCCCGCAAAGCAGCGATTTCCGGGAAGTCGCTGCTATTCGGTCGGTCCGACGAGATACGCGCTGCGCTCGCGATAGAGGGCGTAGGGCTCGTCGTAGTCGGCGGCCGACGCGGACGGCCTGACCACCTCGTCGCAGGTGACCGGGCTGGCGAGGTCGGGTCGACCCGCCACTGCGCCGNNGTCGAGCACGTCGGCCAGCAGGTGGCGGAAGCCGGCACCCCGGCCGCCTCCCCCCGCGAGCCGGGCTGCCGCGGGCACCGGGCCGGGCAGCGCCTCGAGCGCATGCCGGACCGCGAAGGTCACGCCCTCGACCGCGGCCTGCAGCAGCGCTGCACGGTCGGTGCCGTGGTGGAGGCCGAAGAAGGCCCCGCGGGCGCTCATCGACAGCACCGGGCTGCGCTCCCCGGTCAGGTACGGGACGAACGTCGCCCCGCCTGCCCCGGGCGGATGGGCACGGCCCGAGCCGTAAAGCTCCTCCCAGGTGGCGTTGAAGGCCGCCCGCACCCAGTCGAGGGCCAGCCCGGCGTTCTGCACGGCGGCCATGGCGTACCACCCGGCACCGGCTGCCGTCCGGTAGGTGTGCACGACGGGGTGGGGTCCGGTATCCACCAGCCCCGGCAGCGGGCGGACGATCTGCGCGCCGCTGCCCACGGTGATCTGCACGTCTGCCGGATCGGTCAGCCCGGTACCGAGCAGGCCGGCCGCCGTGTCGGCCGCCCCGGCCGCCACCGGTGTCCCGGCCGTCAGCCCGAGCTCCGTCGCGGCGCCCGGTGTCATCTCCCCCGCCACCGCGGCTGAGGGCAGCACGGGCGGCAGCAGCGCCGGATCGAGCCCGGCCGCGACGACCACGTCGGTGTCCCACCCGTCACCGGGCACGTTCCACAGCAGGGTGGCCGAGGCGTCCGACGGCTCGCTCGCCACAACCCCGGTGAGCTGCAGCCGGAGCCAGTCCTTGGGCAGCAGTACCCACCGGGCGCGCGCGAGGACTGCCGGCTCGTGCTCGGTCATCCATGCCCAGAGCGGGCCGGTCATCCCCGGCGCGATCGGGTTGGCCAGGTCCCTTCGTACCGCCGGTGGCAGCGTGCGCCAGCGAGGCAACTGGTCGACCGCCCGCTGGTCGGTCCACAGCATTGCGGGCCGGACCGGCTGGCCGGCGTCGTCGCCGAGCACCAGGCCGTGCATCTGGCCGTCGATGCCGACAGCATCGATCCGGACCGCCCCCGCCTCCCCCAGCGCCGAACGCACCGCGCTGACGGTCGCCGCCCACCACCCCGCCGGGTCGGTCTCGGCCCACCCCCTCCGAGCGCGGATGATCGGATAGCCGACCGTCGCCTCGGCCAGCGGCCGCGCGTCCTCGGCGGAGGCGACCAGGACCTTGACGCCACTCGTACCCAGATCGATCGCCAGCAGGGCGCGACGGCTCACCGGAGGCACGGCCGAACACCCCACGACTTCCGGGAAGACGTCGCTTTCGGATGCCGCAAAGCAGCGCTTCCCCGGAAGTTGCTGTGGCCGGAAAGTGCGGCGGCTACTCCCACTCGATGGTGCCCGGGGGCTTGCTCGTCACGTCGAGGACGACGCGGTTGATCTCGCGAACCTCGTTGGTGATCCGGGTCGAGATCCGGGCCAGTACGTCGTACGGCAGCCGCGACCAGTCAGCGGTCATCGCGTCCTCCGACGACACCGGCCGCAGCACCACGGGGTGGCCGTAGGTGCGCCCGTCGCCCTGCACGCCGACCGACCGGACGTCGGCCAGCAGCACGACAGGGCACTGCCAGATGTCGCGGTCGAGATCGGCCAGTGTCAGCTCCTCGCGGGCGATCGCGTCGGCCTCACGCAGCACAGCGAGCCGATCAGCCGTGACCGCGCCGACGATCCGGATGGCCAGCCCCGGCCCGGGGAAGGGCTGGCGCCACACGATCTCCTGCGGCAGGCCGAGTTGCTCGCCCACTCGGCGTACCTCGTCCTTGAACAGCGTCCGCAGCGGCTCCACCAGGGCGAACTGCAAATCGTCGGGCAGGCCGCCGACGTTGTGGTGCGACTTGAT
>QHCA01000215.1 GCA_003244095.1 Pseudonocardiales bacterium
AGGTAGCCGTACCCAGTGTCGTCGGCGTCGGCGCGTCAGTGGTGCTCGTCGGCATCGCGGCAACCGTCGCCTGGCGCCAGAAACTCGGCGTCACACAAGAGATGCTCATCGCAGCGGCAAGGGCCGGCGTCCAACTGGTAGCCGTCGGCGCCATCCTCGGCCTGCTGTTCGTCCATGCCGGCGTCCTCGGGGCACTGGCCTGGGTCGCCGCGATGGTCGCAGTCGCCGGCCAGGTCGCGGCCAGGCGCGGCAAGGGCGTACCGAGAGCAGCCATGGCAGCCACCATCGGCATCGCGGCAGGGGCCGCGTCCACGGTCGGCGTCCTCCTCATCCTCAGAGTCATCACAGCCGAGGCCCGCGTCATCGTCCCGGTCGGCGGCATGGTCGTCTCCGGTGCCATGACCGCGTCGGCGATCACGCTCAGACGACTCAGGGAGCTGGCCAAGGATGAGCGGCCCCAGGTGGAGGCCCGCCTCGCACTCGGCCTTCCGGGCGATCAGGCGTTCACCCCCCAACTCCGCAGTGCTCTGCGGACCGCGCTGATCCCCAACATCGACGGCACCAAGGTGGTCGGCCTCATCTCGCTGCCCGGCGCGATGACTGGCCTGATTCTGGCCGGCGTACCTCCGCTCACCGCGATCCGTTACCAGGTCGTGGTCATGTGGATGCTGCTCGCCGCTGCCGCCCTCTCGGCACTGGTGACCGGGCGACTGGCGCAGCACGCGCTGTTCGACCCGGCCCATCGGCTGCGGCCCCTGGTCGACGCGAAGACCTAGAATGGACGAAAGACGCCTATTTCGTACTGGCCTTGAGCGCGTGATCAGAGCGCCGCGGGGGCCGCAGCAGCCGCTCGCGCACCGACGATACGACGGCCACCAGCGCCACCCCCACCCAGACGAGCGCCAGCGTGAGAGCGAGCCCGCGGGTGTAGTCCAGGGGCAGGATCGAGGGGTTGTCGCTGCGCAAGCCGTACCCCCGGGCCATTGGGAGGCCGACCAGCAGCACTACGCCGCTGATGATCAGCCCACCGGTGACGTACCCCCGCCACCGCGCACCGACCAGCCGCGCGACCACTACCCCGGCCACGACCACAACCGGTGCCACCACGGCGTCGGTCAGGACGTTGGCCCCGAGGAAGAAGGTCAGCCACGGCAACGGCCGAGGGTGGCGGGCAGTGGTGAAGAGCCCGGCGAAACCCCAGACGATGAGGGCCACACCCGGGAGGAACAGCAGCCGCCTCACAGGGCAACGACCCGTCGCACCCACTTGGTCTGCAGCACACCCGGCCGGTTGGGGCCGATCAGCCGGCACGGGTAGCCGTGGTCGAGCGCCAGTGGCTCGCCGCCCAGGCGCAGCGCGAGCAGCGTCAACGGATCGCGGGCGTGCGTCGGGCTCACCTCGGACGTGACGTACAGGCCGCTGCGTTCCAGCGACTCCACCCGTACCCACCGGTCGTGGTCGATCCCGGCCCGGTCGAGCAGGTCGCGCAGCCGGATCCCGCTCCAGTGCCCGACGGCGCTCCAGCCCTCGACGCAGGCGATCGGGAGTATGGCCGCGTGCTGCGGCAGGGACTGCAGGTCACCCACGGACAGCGAAAGCGAGCCGACGACGAGCCGGTACGTGGGGTCGACAGCCGACTGCTCGACGCGGGCACCCGCACCGCTCTTGTTGACCGGCAGGTGCTGCGGGCCGACAGAGGCACGCCGCGGCGCCAGCGGCGACAGCCGGCTCAGCGGTCCCACGGTCTCGCCGATGGTGGCCACCGTGATCACCCCGGCGGCGGCTCCGACGGCGTTCAGGAAGCCCCGGCGGGACAGCCCGCGGCCGGCGGCCTCACTCATCGGAGAGCGCCTGCCGCGCGACGGTCAGCTTGGTGCCGATGTGGATCAGCATCGCTCCGATCGTGATGTAGGCCGTCCAGTAGTGCGCCGGGGTGAAGAAGAACTTGAAGGCGTACCACCCGACCACGTTCATGAGGCCCGTCACCAACTGGAAGCCGGACCCGGCGACCAGGAGGAACAGCGACCCGCGCTCGACCGCGTGAGAGAGCGAGCGGGCCGGCGGCCACTCCCAGAGCTTGGGATAGACGGTCCAGAGCTTGGCAAGCAGCAGCGGGATCGAGGCGAGACCCGTGGCGACGTGTAAACCCTGCGTGAAGCGGTACAGCCCGACCGGCCGTGAGGTCAGCCACGGGGCCCAGTGCGGCTGGTGCTGCAGGAAGTGGCTGTAGAGGCCGGTCAGGAAGCAGACGCCGAAGGTGATGCCGAGCATCCGGCCGAGCCGCGCGGCGACCCAGGCCGAGTGCAGCGGGCTGGAGAAGCGGCCCTCGCGAAACGGTCCGCGCCGCAGCGCCGACGGTGGCTTCGGCAACGGCCGATGCAGGATCGAGGTCATCGTAGGAGGATCGAGAACCACCGACCGGCCTCCTCCCAGGACTCGACCGGCACCAGACCGGCGGCGGTCGCGACCCGGCCGATATCGGTCACCGACACGTGCGCCCAGCCGAACTCCGGGCTGCGCAGACCTCGCGGGTCCTCGATGCTGACCTGCACGGCCCGGGTGGGCACCGACGGCGGGTCCAGCTCGCAGATGACCCGCCCACCCACGCCGAGCAGCGAGCGAACCCGGGCCAGCAGCGCGAGCGGATCACCGCCGATGCCGATGTTGCCGTCGGCCAGCAGCGCTGTCCGCCAGCGCCCTTCGGCCGGCAGCCGCTCGAACACCGACCGCAGTAGCGCGGCGACACCCCGCTCGCGGGCCAGCCGCACGGCCGTCGCGGACACGTCGATCCCCAGTGCCGGCAGGCCCTGCCAGGCGGCGGCGGCGGCCAACCGGCCCGGGCCGCAGCCGACGTCCAGCGTCGCCCCCGAACAACTCCGCAGGAGCCCGTGGTCGCCGTCGACCAGGGAGCCGCACCACCGCCCGAGGGCAAGCGGCGCTGTCGTGCCGTCGGGGTAGCGCAGCGTCCACTGGCCCGCCCGTCCGGCGCTGGCGGCGCGCAGGCCGGCGCCGTACATCGCCAGTGCCGTCACGCCGTCTCCGTCTCGAGCGCGAGGACGCCGGCCAGCGTCCGGGCGAAGCGGGTGCCCGGTGCCGCCGCGGCCACCGACACGGCGTCGGCGATCGTGTCGACGTCGCGCAGCACCGGCAGCGGGGCCACCGGGACGCCCCGCTGCTGTAGGGCCGCGACGGTCAGCTCGGCGGTGTCCGGCCGCGACATCGGCACGGAGCTCAGCACGGCCGCGTGCCGTACGTCGCGCAGACCCAACGCCCACCACCCGCCGTCGGTGGCCGGTCCGATCACGGCGGGGGAGTACGCCAGCCGCAGCAGTGCCCGGCCGAGCACGGCCGCGGTGAGCTGCGGGGTGTCCATGCCGACCAGCAGCACCGGTCCGGGTCCGGCGTCGGCGAAGGCCGTGGCCAGCCGCGCCCCCAGGCCGTCGCCGCGCTGCGCGACCACCTCGAAGCCGGGCGGCAGGGCGGTCAGCGCGCCGGCAAGGGCGAGGACCCGTCGCGCGGCCGCCACACCGCGGACCGCGTCAAGGGTGTCGGCGAGCGCCGCCGCCGCCACCTGTGCCGCGGACTGCGGCGACAGGGCGGGGGACAGGCGGGTCTTCACCCGGCCGGGCACGGGTGCCTTGGCGATGACCACGATGGTGTTCACCGGGCCAGCACCGCGGCCATGTCACGCACGGTGCGGACGGTGCCGAGCACGGTGCCAGTCACCTTGGAGTGGGATCCGGCCGCCCGCGGGCCGTAGGAGACGTCGACCTCCCGCAGCCGCCAGCCGCGGGCCGCCGCGGCCGTCACCATCTCCAGAGGATAGCCGAAGCGCCGGTCGGTGAGTCCGAGCGCCAGCAGATCGACGCGACGGGCCGCCCGCATCGGGCCGAGGTCGCGCAGTCGCGTACCCGTACGAATACTGAGCCGGCGGGCCAGGGCGGCGTTGCCGAGCCGGGCGTGCAGGGGCCAGGCGGTCCGGGACACCGGGCGCCGCCGGCCCAGCACCAGGTCGGCGTCGCCGGCAGCGACCGGCGCCACGAGGAGCGGCAGTTCGGCCGGATCCATCGATCCGTCGGCATCGCAGAAGCACACGATTTCCTCCGTACAGGCAAGCAGGCCGCCGTGTGCGGCGGCGCCGAACCCGCGCTGCGGGACCGGCACGACGACCGCACCGAACTCCCGGGCGACGTCGGCCGAGCCGTCCGTCGAGCCGTTGTCGGCGACCACGGCGCGGTATCCGGCGGGCAGCCGGGACAGCACCCCGGGCAGTGCGATCGCCTCGTCGAGGCAGGGAAATACGACATCAGGCACGAGATTGACGTTAGTGATAAACACCCCGATCAGCCCTTACGAACCGCGAACGTCATCGCCCGCCGGCGGGCGGCGGAATTAGGCTGGCGCCTGTGACCCGTGTCCTCGTCGTCGATGACGACCCCACCGTGAGCGACGTCGTGCGCCGCTACCTCGAACGCGAGGGCCTCGAGGTCGAGGTCGTGGCCGACGGGGAGATCGCGCTCAAGCGCGCGCTGGAGGACCCGCCGGACCTGGTGATCCTCGATCTGATGCTGCCCGGCATGTCCGGCCTCGAGGTGTGCCAGCGCCTGCGCGAACGGTTGCCGATCCCCATCGTCATGCTGACCGCCCTCGGCGAGGAGGGCGACCGGGTCCTGGGTCTGGAGTACGGCGCGGACGACTACGTGACCAAGCCGTTCTCCCCGCGCGAGCTGACGCTGCGGGTGCTGTCGGTGCTGCGTCGGGCGACCGGCACGGAACAGCCGGCCGAGCAGCCCGAGGTGCTGACCGACGGCGACCTCCGGGTCGATGCCACGTCCCGGGTCGCCAGCCGGGGCGGCCGGCTGCTGCCGCTGACGGTCCGGGAGTTCGACCTGCTGGCCTTCCTGCTGGGCCATCCCGGTCGCGCGTTCGGCCGCGCCGAGCTCCTCGATCAGGTCTGGGGCTGGACCTTCGGCGACCAGTCGACGGTGACGGTCCACGTACGCCGGCTGCGCGAGAAGGTCGAGGACGATCCGGCCGCGCCGAAACGGATCGTGACGGTCTGGGGCGTGGGCTACCGCTTCGACCCGGTCATGTCGGCGGCACCGTGAGGGACATCGTCAGCATGGCGTTCATCGCCGTCGTCTGCTCGCTGGCGGTCGGCGCGGTCGGCTGGGGCCTGCAGTACGCGCTGCGCCGCCGGTCCATCGCCGCGAACATCAGCGCCGTGGTGCTCGCCGCCGTCGCCGCGATCACCGCCGGCGTGCTGGCCGCCTCGTCGGCGATGTTCATCTCCTCGCACGACCTGCACGTGCTGCTGATCGTGCTGGGAGTCGCCGGCATCGTGTCCCTCGGCAACGCCCTCTGGTTGGGTCGCCGGCTCGCCGCCGAAAGCGTCTGGGCGGCGCAGGGGCGCGAGCGGGAGCGGTCGCTGGAGGCCAGCCGGCGCGAGCTGGTGGCCTGGGTCAGCCACGACCTGCGTACGCCGCTTGCCGGGCTGCGGGCCATGTCGGAGGCGCTCGCCGACGGCGTGGTCACGGACGCGTCCACTGTGGATAGCTACCATTCGCGTCTGCGGATGGAGACCGACCGGATGAGTGCGCTCGTCGACGACCTGTTCGAGCTGTCCCGCATCAACGCCGGGGCGCTGCGGCTTACCCTGGAGTCGGTCGACCTCGCCGACGTCGTGTCCGACGCGGTGGCCTCGGCCTTGCCGGTGGCCAACGCCAGCCGGGTGCGGCTGGTCGCCCGGCCGGGCTCCTACCCAGCCGTCCAGGCCAGCGAGATCGAGCTCGGCCGGGTGCTCGGCAACCTGCTGATCAACGCCATCCGGCACACACCGGCCGAAGGTGTCGTCACCGTGACCGGGGGAGCCGACGGCGGCGGTGCGGCGTGGCTCGCCGTCGCCGACGCCTGCGGCGGGATCCCCGAGGACGACCTGCCGCGGGTGTTCGACGTCGCCTTCCGCGGCACCCGCTCCCGAACCCCTCCGGCCGGCACCGCACCGGCCGGTGGCGGCGGCCTCGGGCTCGCCATCGCGCGTGGTCTGGTCGAGGCCCACCGCGGCGAGATCGCGGTGAGCAACACGCCCTCGGGCTGCCGCTTCGTCATCCGGCTGCCGGCGGAGGCGGCGCGATGAGCGTCGAGTTGGTGGCCGTGTCCGAAGAGCCGCTGGTGGCCTCGTTCTACGAGTCCCTGGTACGGGCGGCGGCCTCCGGGGCAGTGGTGCTCTTCGCCGGGGTCGTCCGGGACCACGATGGCGGCAGGTCGGTGACCGCTCTGGAGTACTCCGCCCACCCGTCGGCGGCCAAGGTGCTCTCTGACGTGGCGGCCGAGGTGGCCGCCGATCCGCTGGTGCACGCGGTCGCGGTCGGCCACCGGGTCGGCCCGCTGGCGATCGGGGACACCGCCCTGGTGGCGGCGGTGTCCGCCGCACATCGCCAGGCGGCCTTCGCCGCGTGCTCCCGCCTGGTCGAGGACGTCAAGGCCCGGATACCGGTGTGGAAGCGCCAGGTCTTCGCCGACGGCACCGAGGAGTGGGTCGGCTCCGCATAGCGCGCGCCCTAACGACCCCCCACCCAGCAACTTCCCGGAACTTGCTGCTTACAGCTGCCCCAAAGCAGCGTCTTCCGGGAAGTTGCTGTTATAGAGCGTGTCTCTCGCCGACCCGCGGGAACGTCAGCGCGGGTAGCTCTCGAGATCTGTGGCCTTGACCGCGCACCAGACGTGGGCGCCGGGTCTCAGGCCCAGATCCGCGACGGCCGCCGCTGTCACGTCTACGAGGACATCAGGGGGACCGGCGACGGCCACCCTGACGCCGTCGCCGTTCAGCTCCAGACCGCTCACCACTCCCCGCCACACGTTGCGCGGGCTGCCGTGCGGCTCGGTCAGGTGCAGGGCAACGGCGGACGGCCGTACGGCGATGTAGACCAGGCCGGAGTGCGGGCTGGTCGTGGCGAGGTGGCCGCCATGGTCCAGCCGCACGTCGGTGCCGGAGGTCGTGCCGGCGAGCAGGTTGAGGCCGACCAGCCGGGCCACGTAGTCGGTGAGCGGGCGCCGCGCCACCTCGGCGGGCGAGCCGGCCTGCACGACCGCGCCCGCCTCGATCACCACCAGGGTGTCGGCCAGGACGAGCGCGTCGAGCGGGTCGTGCGTGACGAGCACGGTCGCGCCGTCGAAGCCGTCGAGCCGGTGCCGCAACTCGGTACGGACCACCATCCGGGTGCCGGCGTCGAGCGCGGCCAGCGGCTCGTCGAGCAGCAGCAGCCGGGGATCGACGGCGAGCGCCCGGGCCAGCGCGACCCGCTGGGCCTGCCCACCGGAGAGCTGACCCGGCCGGGCGTCGGCCCGGTCGGCGAGGCCGATCTGGGTCAGCAACGCGTCGGCGCGGGCGTGGGCGGCCCGCCGTCCGACGCCCCGGGCGCGCAGCCCGAAGGCGATGTTGTCGCGGGCGCTCAGGTGCGGGAACAGCAGATAGTCCTGGAACACCAGGGCGGCCGGGCGGCGCTCGGGCGGCAGCCGTACCCCTGTCGTGGCGTCCTCAAGAACGCCACCGTCCACCCGGACGTGACCGCTGGAGAGCCGGAGCAGTCCGGCCACGGCACGCAGCACCGTCGACTTGCCCGCGCCGTTGGGGCCGAGCAGCGCGACCACCCCACCGGCCGGCACGGACAGCGCGACATCGACGGTGAAGCCGTCGCGGACGACCTCGACCCGAGCGTCGAGCGCGGCGGTCACAGCCGCAGCCACCGGTCGCGCAGCACGGCGAGGATCGCGACGGAGACGAAGAGCAGAACGAGGCTGAGTACGACCGCTGCCTCCGGATCGTTCTGCAGGGCCAGGTAGATCGCCAGCGGCATCGTCTGCGTGGTGCC
>QHCA01000216.1:0-1811 GCA_003244095.1 Pseudonocardiales bacterium
CGGCGCGGGCCTTGATCAGCCGCTCCTCGACGTGCGGCAACCCGCGCTGCACGATCGAGAGCCAGTTGCCGTCGTAACGGCCCGCCACCACCGACCGCACCAGCACCTCGATGCCCGGCGCCGCCGCGACGGCGTCCCGCAAGTCGCCCAGCAGGGCCAGCTCGGCCGCAGAGCCCCACCGCAGGTGCCCGCCCAACTCGTCGTCCTGCTCGACCAGCATGACGGCGGCCCCCGCCGACGCCGCCGCGAGGGCCGCGCCCAGGCCGGCCGGGCCGCTGCCGGCCACGACCACGTCCGGGTGGGCGTACCGCTGGTCGTACTCCCCCGGGCTGTCGACCACCCGCGACATCCGCCCGCCGGGCGCAAAGCCGCCGAGCACCCGCTCGTAGGCCGGCCACAGCCGCTGTGGCGCCATGAACGTCTTGTAGTAGAAGCCGGCGGTGAGAAACCGTCCAACCAGCTGGTTGGCAGCTCCGACGTCCAACCGCAGCGACGGCCACGCGTTCTGCGCGTGCACGGCCATGCCGTCGGCCAGCCGGCGGCCGGCCGCCCGGACGTTGGGCTCGTCACCGACCTGCACCGTGCAGCCGGGGTCGAGGTGGCTGGCGGTGAGGATGCCGCGCGGACGGTGGTACTTGAAGCTGCGGGAGAAGACCCGCACCCCGGCCGCGGCGAGGGCAGATGCGATCGTGTCGCCCGCGAAGCCGGTGTAGGGGTTGCCCTCGAAGGTGAACGACAGCGGCCGGGTCCGGTCGATCAGCTCACCCGGTCGTGGACCTAGCCGGTGAGTTGCCGTCTCCTGATCGGCGCAGCGACTCATGGTGCCGGCCGGGTCTCGTTGGTCACCGTGTGCCGCTCGACGGCGATGTAGCGGCGGCAGCCCAACTGGTGGTACCACGTTTCGCTTGTCCAGGCCGCGGCGTTGTCGTTGACGTAGAGATAGGTACGCCACTGCTCCGGCGTCGCCGTCCGCGGGTCGGGGCGCCGTCGACGTTCCCCCGCATGCCGGAACTCCGCCACGTTGCGCGGTCCGCAGTGCGGGCAGGGGATCTGGAACATCAGTGGCCCACCGCCGCGGCGCCCTTCTCGCCGACCAGCCGCCCCTCGGCGAAGCGCGCGAGATCGAAGGCCGCCATGATCTCCGGCGTCTTGCCGGTCGCGATCAACTCGGCCATCGCCTCGCCGGCCACCGGCCCGGCCTTGAAGCCGTACGTCCCCCAGCCGACGTCCAGCAGGAAGCCCTCGACCGGCGTGATCCCCATGATCGGCGAGAAGTCCGGCGTCATGTCACACAGCCCGGCCCACTGGCGCAGCAGCCGCAACCGCCCGATCGCCGGCATCAGGGCCAGGACGTGCCCGGCCAGCTCCTCGGTGAACTCCAGCGAGCCGCGCATGGAGTAGGACGGGTACGGGTCGGTGCTGGCGCCGAACACCAGCTCGCCGCGATCGGTCTGGCTGACGTAGACGTGCAGGGTGCCGGACACCACCACGGTTCGTAGGAACATCTTCACCGGCTCGGTTACCGCCGCCTGCAGCGGGTGGGTGCTGATCGGCAGCCGTACCCCGGCCATCGCCGACACCAGACTGGACCAGCCGGCCGTGCAGTTGACGACGACCGGCGCCGAGACAGTCCCCCGCGTGGTCTCGACGCCGCGGACCACCCCGGAGTCGACGACGATCTCCGTCACCTCGGTGTTCTGGTGGATCTGCACGGCCAGGGCATCGGCCGCCCGGGCGTAGCCCCAGTTGACGGCGTCGTGCCGGATCGTGCCGCCGGGCGGGTGGTAGAGCGCGCCGAGGATCGGGTAGCG
>QHCA01000216.1:1914-9770 GCA_003244095.1 Pseudonocardiales bacterium
AGGTGCCCGCGCTGGGAGAACATCACGTTGAAGTTCAGCTCGGCGGCGAGGTTCTCGTACAGCTTGACCGACCGGTCGTAGAACCGGACGCCCTCCGGCGTCAGGTAGTTGGACCGGATGATCGCGGTGTTGCGGCCCGACCCGCCGCCACCGAGGTAGGCCCTGTCGAGCACGGCGACGTTGGTGATGCCGTGCCGTGCGGCGAGGTAGTAGGCCGTCGCGAGCCCGTGCACACCCGCACCGATGATGACCACGTCATAGGTCGGCGCCAGGTCGTGGGTGCGCCAGGCCGGCGGCCACTCACGCCCGGACAGGCCACGGCGGAGCAGGCCGAATGCGGAATAACGCGCCACTGGGTCGCCTAGAGCTCGACGCCGTAGGCGAGGTTGTGCCCGAGGAGCTTCGCGTCGGAGCCGAGGAAGGCGTGCTTGGACATGTCGGCCGAGTAGCGGCTGGCCGGCGGCGTGCGCCCCAGCGCCTCGGCCATGCTCCGGACGTGGTGCGGTCCGGCGCCGCAACACAGGCCGAAGTAGCTGACGCCCAGCTCGCGCGCCTCGGCGGTGAACTCGGCGATCTCGTGCCGGTTGCAGGTGAACGGGTCCAGCGCCGTGGGGAACGGCCGGTCGGGATTGCGCGGGTCGCGCAGCGACTGGAAGCTCGGCTCCGCGTCGTTCGTGCGGTACGGGACGGGCAGCGCCGCCACCGGCACGTCGACGGCCGGCACCATCTCGCGCAGCAGCGGCAGCATCGTCTCCGGGCCGCGGATGCAGTTCAGCCCCACGACGTCGGCGCCGGCGTCGGCGATCCTCCTGCCCGCCTCGGCCACGGTCCACCCCTCGCGGGTCAGCGGCGACTGGTGGAAGGCCAGCGTGATGACGGCCGGCAGCCCGGCCTGCTGGATGACCTCCAGCGCGATCAACGCCTCCTCGGCGTAGCTGAACGTCTCGCCGATGACGAAGTCGACGCCGGCCCCGACCGCCCACCCCACCTGCTCGGTGAACATCGCCCGCACCTGGTCGGCTGCAGCGGCACTGCCCGGCTCGTAGATGTTGGTGTTGCAGATGTCGCCGGCCAGCAGTGCGCCCGTCTCGCGCGCCACCTGGCGAGCGATCTGCAGGGCACCGCGGTTGAGCGCTTCCAGTAGATGCTCCTTGCCGATCAGGCGGAGCTTCTCGCGGTGCGCGTAGTAGGTGAAGGCCTCGACCACGTCCGACCCGGCGTGGACGAACTCCCGGTGCAACTCAGCGACCTTCTCCGGATGCTCGATGACGACCTCGGGTACGAAGGCGCCGGCCTGCAGGTAGCCGCGGCGCTCCAACTCGAAGAGATAGCCCTCCGCGCAGATGACCGGCCCTGCCGCGAGTCGTTCGAGCAGGCCGTCGGTGGGGGCGCTTGTCATCGACTCATCTCCCAAGATGCGGTAGCGCTCCGAGCATAGCGAGGCCGCGGGAGCATCTGACAACCGGAGTTGACAGTTCGTGGCGCTTCTGTCCGTCTTCCTTGCCGTACGGACGGTGGTCTGCTATAGACAACTGTGGTTGACACCGGAGCGGACAACGTGTCGCGTACCGCGGCGGCGTTGATCGCGCTCGGGTCGCGCGAGAGCCTGGAGCGCGGTGGCCTCGGAGTGCTCCGGCTGGCCGAGATCACCGGCGGCGACAAGGGCCAGCTCTCCCGCCTCCTCAAGACCCTCGACAGCCACGGCCTGGTCGAGCGCGACGACGAGACCCGCACCTACCGCCTGGGCTGGCAGGTGTTCGTCCTGGCCTCCCGGGTGGGCGACCAGCGGCTTCTCGGGCTGGCCCCACCACTGCTGGCCCGCCTGGTCGAGCAGCTCGGGGAACGGGCCAACGTCTCCGTCCTGCGCGGCAACGAGGTGCTGACCGTGTTGTCCGAGGCCTCGCCCCGCTCCGTCCAGTCGGTGGACTGGGTGGGCCGTACCGTGCCGTCCTACTGCACCTCGGCCGGGCGTGCACTGCTGTTCGACCACAGCAGGGACGATCTGACCATCCTGTTCGCCGGCAGCGAGTTCGGCCAGCACGGTCCCAACGCCCCGCGCGACGTCGAGTCACTGCACCGCCGCCTGGGCGCCAGCCGGGCCCGGGGCTTTGCCGTCGTCGACGAGGAGTTCGAGCCGGACTCGATCGCCGTCGCCGCGCCTGTGCGCAACTTCGCCGGGCGCATCTGCGCCGCGGTCAACGTGGCTGCGCCGAAGTTCCGGCTCGGCGGCACCCGGCGGATCGCCGCGGTGGGCACGGCACTCAAGGAGGTGGCCGACGAGATGTCATTGCGGCTCGGTGAGAGCCCGGCCGCCGGCGGGGTCCGGGACGGCGAGCAGCGGTGACGGCCACCAACGTTGCCGCCGGCAAGCAGACGTTCTTCGACTACGTCTCCCGGCACTCGCAGGACATCACCACGGCGGTCGTCGCCCATGCGCAGGTCGTCCTGGTTGCCATGGCGATCGCCACGGCGCTGGGCGTCACGCTAGGCCTGCTGGTGCACCGCAACCGGCGGGCCACCGACCTCGCGCTGGCGATTTGCGGCGTCTTCCTGACGATCCCGTCGTTCGCGCTCTTCGCCCTGCTCATCCCGCTGCTGGGCCTGGGCTACCAGCCGACGGTGTTCGCCCTCGTGCTGTACGCCTTGCTGCCGATCGTGCGCAACACCGTCGCCGGCCTCGAGTCGGTCGACCCCGCCATCATGGAGTCGGCCCGCGGGATGGGGCTGGCCACCGGCCAGCGACTCTGGCGCATCCAACTGCCGCTGGCATGGCCGGTCATCCTGACCGGGATCAGGGTGTCCACGGTGGTGACCGTCGGCATCGCCGCGATCGCGGCCGGGGTCGTCAACGGGCCAGGGCTCGGCGAGCTCATATTCGGCGGCCTGTCATCGATCGGCAGCCCGTTCGCGCTCAACGAGGCGCTCACCGGCGTCCTCGGAGTGGCATTGATCGCACTCGCCTACGACGCGCTTTTCGTCCTGGTGGGCCGGCTCACGACTTCGAGGGGGATCCGTGGCTGATCGTTCCGGCTCAGCATCGTCCAGCGGCGGGACCGGCGGGGAGGTCATCAGCCTGCAAGGTCTCACCAAGCGATTCCCCGGCCAGCGCGAGAACGCCGTCGACTCCCTCGACCTGGAGATCCCGGCCGGCGAGATCGTCGTGCTCGTCGGCCCCTCGGGGTGCGGCAAGACGACCACGATGCGCATGATCAACAGGCTGATCGAGCCGACCTCGGGCAAGATCGTCATCGGTGGCGAGGACGTCACCAAGATCAATTCTGACCAGCTGCGCCGCCGGATCGGGTACGTCATCCAACAGGTCGGCCTGTTCCCCCACATGACCATCGCCGACAACATCGCTGTCGTCCCCCGCTTGCTCAACTGGAACAAGCCGCGAATCTCCGAGCGGGTCGACGAGTTGCTCGAGCTGGTCGGGCTCGATGCGGGCGCCTACCGCGGTCGTTACCCGAAGGAACTCTCCGGCGGCCAGCAGCAGCGGGTGGGCGTGGCAAGGGCGCTGGCCGTCGACCCGCCGGTCATGCTCATGGACGAGCCGTTCGGCGCGATCGACCCGATCACCCGAGACCGCCTGCAGAACGAGTTCCTCCGCCTACAGGAGACCATCCGCAAGACCATCGTCTTCGTCACCCACGACATCCACGAGGCGATCAAGCTCGGCGACCGCATCGCCATTCTGGACAAGGGATCCCGCCCGGCGCAGTACGACACCCCCGAGCAGATCCTGGCCCACCCGGCCAACGACTTCGTCGTGGACTTCATCGGCCCGGGCGCCTCCGTGCGCAGCCTGGGGCTGACCAACCTCGCCGACATCGAGTTGGACAAGATCCCGGTCGTCGAGCTGGCCGACTCGATCGACAAGGCCCGAGCGTTGCTCGCCCGTGCCAAGCAGGACCGGGCGGTCATCGTCGATGGCGACCGCCGGCCACGCGGCTGGCGCCGAGCAGCCGACCTCGAGCAGGGGATGAGCAGCGGCGGCGGCCCGCTGGCAATCCTGCGCCGGTCCCAGACCGTCCACGACGCCCTCAACGAGCTCTTGCGTACCGGAGACACGATCGCGGCCATCGTCGACTCCGACGGCCGCTACGAGGGAGCGCTGCGGCTGGAGACGATCATGGGCCTGACGGCGCATGCCGACGCCGCGCGGGCCCCAGTGAAGGATGCGCAGCCGGTGGCCGCCCAGCGGGGTGACGCGGGGTGACCACGACCGCCGACGTGCGGACCCCGGTGGCGGATCCGGCCTCAACCGGGGTCGAGAGCCGGTCCACCGACCGCAGCGTCGCCAGCATCTTCCTCACCCCGGTCCTGCTGATCCTGGTGCTGGCCGGGCTGTACATATATGTCCACTCCAAGACGCTCGACAGCATCGAACGGCGCTCGCTCAACACGCCGTTCCTGACCGCGCGGGTGCTCGAGCACATCCGGCTGACCGCCGTCTCGACCGTACTGGTGATCCTCATCGCCGTGCCGCTGGGCATCCTGCTCACCCGGCCGTCGATGCGCAGGGCGACACCGTTCGCCCTCGGCGTCGTCAACGTCGGGCAGGCGGTCCCGTCGATCGGCGTGCTGGTCCTGCTCGCCCTTTCCTTCGGCATCGGGTTCAAGTACGCGATCATCGCCCTCGTCCTGTATTCGTTCCTGCCGGTCCTGCGCAATACGATGGCCGGCCTGCAACGGGTCGAGCGTTCGCTCATCGACGCGGGCCGGGGCATGGGGATGACGAAGCGACTGGTCCTCACCAAGGTCGAGCTGCCGCTGGCCGTGCCGGTCATGATGGCCGGCATCCGTACCGCCCTGATCATCAATGTCGGCACCGCGACCCTGGCGACGTTCACCAACGCGCACGGTCTCGGCGACGTGATCGACGCGGGTCTCAAGCTGGACCGCCGACCGGTCCTGATCACCGGTGCGGTCCTGGTCGCGGTGCTCGCGCTCACCATCGACTGGCTCGCAGGCTTGGCCGAACGGGTCCTGCGCCCACGAGGGCTGTAAGCACGTCACCACCACCGAAGTACCACCGAAGTACCACCGAAGATGAGGAGAGCTCCATGCGAGTACCTACCGGCGTCCGATGGGTCGCCGTCGTGTCAGCGGTCGCCCTGCTCACGACAGCCTGCGGGGGCGGCAGCACGACGAGCCCGGCCAACAGCGGCAAGCTCAAGGGCGCGTCGTTCACCGTGGGCGGCAAGGAGTTCACCGAGCAGAAGGTCCTGTGCGAGATCACCGCGCAGGCGCTGGAGAACGCCGGCGCCAAGGTGAAGCGGCAGTGCGGGCTGTCCGGTAGCGCGACCGTACGCACAGCGCTGACCTCAGGCCGCATCGACATGTACTGGGAGTACACCGGCACCGGCTGGATCACCCACCTGAAGCACACGGCCCCGATCCACGACTCGCAGCAGCAGTTCGACGCCGTGGCCAAGGAGGACCTCGCCAATAACAAGATCAAGTGGCTGGACAAGGCACCTTTCGACAACACCTACGCACTCGGCGTCAAGAAGGACAGCAACTCCGACGTCAAGACGCTCAGCGACTACGGCAAGCTGGTCCAGTCCGATCCCTCCAAGGGCTCGTTGTGCGTGGCGACGGAGTTCACCAACCGCGACGACGGCCTGCCCGGCCTCGAGAAGAGCTACGACTTCAAGGGCGAGAAGCTCTCCACCCTCGACGAGGGTGCGATCTACAACTCGATCAAGAAGGGCAGCCCGTGCCACTTCGGCGAGGTCTTCACCACCGACGGCCGCATCGAGGGTCTCGGCCTGCGGGTCCTGACCGACGACAAGAAGTTCTTCCCGGTCTACAACCCGGCCTTGAACGTCCGGGAATCGGTCTTCCAGAAGCACCCTGCCCTCGCCGATGTATTCGCGCCGATCGCCAAGGCACTCGACACCGCCACGATGCAGAAGCTCAACTCGCAGGTCGACAACGACGGTGACACTCCGGCCCAGGTCGCGAAGGACTTCCTCAAGACCGTGAAGTAGGTCCAGCTCCCAGCATGGTTCGCCCGCGCCTGAGCCGCTCCCTCCCGGGGGGCGGCTCAGGCGTCCCCGCCCTCCTCGATCAGGCGGTTGAGCTCGCGGGCGAGCAGGCCCAGCCGGGCGTCCTTGAGCAGGGGCAGCTCGCGGCGGCGCCGCCGCGACGCGCTGACATCGATGTCGACCACGATCAGCGCCTCCTGCTTGACCGGTGCCTCGGCGACCACGTTGCCCGAGGGGTCCACGATGCTCGACCCGCCCCAGAACTCCAGTGAGCCGGTCGCCCCTACCCGGTTGACGAAGATCACCCACAGCTCGTTCATCCGGGCGACGCTGCGCAACAACTCCCGCCAGTACGCGTGCGTGTCGAGCACCTCCGGCGCCCGGGTGTCGGCGCTGTTGGCCGGGATGATCAGCACCTCGGCACCGTCCTGGGCGAGCAGGAACGGCAGGAAGGGCTGCCAGGCGTCGTTGCAGGTGAGAATGCCCATCCGGCCGTACGCCGTGGTGAAGGCACGGCAGGACTGGCCGGGCGCGAAATGTTTGCGCTCCTCCCAGATGTCGTAGTTGGGCAGGTACAGCTTGCGGTGCATATGCACCAGGTCGGACCCGTCGAGGTAGGCGACCGTGTTGTAGGCGTGCAACCCGGCGTCTTCGCGGAAGCCGGTGACCACCGCGATGCCGGCCTCCTCGCCGAGGGTCCGCAACCGCCGGTCGACGACCGGGATCGGGTCGGCGGAGGAGGTGCCGACCGGGTAGCCGTGCAGGGCCAACTCCGGGAAGACGATCAGGTCGGCGCCCTGCTCGGCGGCCCGGGCGACCGCCGTCTTTGCCGTACGCAGGTTGGCCTCGATGTCGCCGAGTACGCAGTCGACCTGGGCGAGTGCGACGCGCATGCATTCTCCCGATGTCCGGTCCGGCTGCTGTTGGATCTATAGAGCGGAACGCGGATGCTACCCGCGCTCAACCCGCCGGACTCAAGGCCGGAAGAGCGTGCGAGTACCACTCGTGAAAGGCGCCGACCGAGCCCTCAGTCACCGGCGAGAGCGGCCCCGGCAGGTATCCCCTCGACCGTACCCCTGCCGCGCTCTGCTCACAGAGCATCCAGTCCTGCTCGGAGGTGGCCTGCCAGACAGCCGTCAGGTCCGCCACGTCGTAGTCGGCGCCCTCCACGGCATCGTCCCGGACGAGGAAGGTGACATCCACGTCGGTACGGTCCGGGGCCATCGGGGTGAGCCGGGTCGTCACCACGTAGTCGGCGTTGACGTGGATCCAGGAGTTGGGCAGCGTGATCAGCCGCAGGCTGCCCACGTCGGTGCTCGGCAGCCGGCCGAGGACCGGCGCGACGAGCCGGCCGGTCAGGCTCTCGGTGACGTACCCCGACCTCAGCGGCAGCCGGACGACGCGGAAGAACCCGCCGCCGTCGAAGTTGACCTCACGCGGTGCCAGCCCCTGGTCGACCCAGCGGCGCCCGTGCTCGGCCAGGGCCGCGTCGAAGGCCCGGCTGTGCCGGATGTCTCCAGCGACGCCGACGTCGAAGTTGGACAGGCAGAACTCCGGGTGGTTGGCCCGGCAGTGGTAGCACTCCCGGTTGTTCTCCACCAGCAGCTTCCAATTCGCCTGGACGCGGTAGTGCTGCCGGGCAGCCACCCGGGTGTGGCTGATCTCGTGCAGCCGCAGCTGGGGCTCGACGATCGCGTCGGCCTGGTCGAAAGGTGGCGGCTCGTCGGCGAAGCAGACGAACAGCAGCCCGCCGAGGTCACGCAGGTGGACCGGCCGCAGCGACAAGGTGTCCCGGGCCAGCTCCGGGCCCATGTGCGGCGCCCTCCGCAAGCTGCCGTCCAGGCCGTAGGACCACTGGTGGTA
>QHCA01000217.1 GCA_003244095.1 Pseudonocardiales bacterium
TTGGCGCGTGACCCACCGAAGGCGTCCCGCAGACGATCCCTTACGGCACATGACCACGAGGCGGCTGTCCCTCCGACGGGTCGCGTGCCAGGATCTTCTTGTGCGAGAACCACGCCTGCTGGGAGCCGAGCACGCCGGAGAGGTCCTTACCCTGCAACGGGCGGCGTACGTCACCGAAGCGCAGGCGCACCGCGATGTGGATCTGCCACCACTGCGGCAGCTGCTGTCGGAGCTGACGGCGGAGCTCAGTGACCACGAAGTGCTCGCCGCCGGCTGGCGAGACGAGGCCGGCCGTCTCGTGGCCGCCGTTCGCGTGCGGACCCACGGGAGCGCACCGACCGTGGCGGAGGTAGGGCGGCTCACCGTCGTTCCTGACCGGCAGGGCCAAGGGCTCGGGAGCAGCCTGCTCACCGCCGTCGAGAGGCAGCTGCCGGCGAGTGTGACCGAGCTCCGGCTGTTCACCGGTGAGCGGAGCGAGGGCAACCTGCGGCTATATGAGCGGCTCGGCTACAGCGAGACCCATCGTGAAGCGACACCCGCCGGCTACGCCCTGGTCCACTTCACCAAGTACCGCGACCGGTAGCAGCTCGACTCATCCTGACCCGGCAGCAACCGGACGCTCCACAAGCCGATCCGTCAGCGGGCTGAGCTGACCACGACTCTTTGGCACTCGCGGTACGCCGAAATGGTGTCTGCGTCATGCTCGTTGCTCTCGACCGCAACGAACGGGAAGCGTGGGTCGTACTTCGTCGGCTGGTCAACCGAGGACAGGTGCCGACCATCCTACCGTCGTGACCGCCCAGGCATGGCGCGACGGCCGGCGCCAAGCGCAGCTCGCCCGAGCCCTCGGCGACTGTCGCCCCGAGAGCCTCAGCGACGAGTTGGCCCGCAAGGCCGGCGAATCGTGTCGCCGTTCCCGAACCTCCGACATCGTCGACGCGTTCGTGATCGAGTCCGCCGGCCGCCGGCCGCCGCAGCGATGACGTCTACACAGGCGACATCCGCGACTCGGAGCACCTCACCGAACACATCACCAAACCAGGTCGCCATCATCCCGATCGGCCACTGACGACCTGGCGCCAGATCGGGCGTTGCCCAACGCCCGCAACGGGATCCCGTTGCGGTCATCTGCCCCGTCCCGCCGCACAAGGCTGTCGTCACGGCTAGACGCTGTTTCCAGCAGGGAGCGCAGGACGCGAGGTCTGATGTCGCCAGCGCCCGCGTCGGATGGGCCGTTGACTCAGATTCGATGTCGGCGGAGCTCACGTTCTCACGTGCGCCGGCGTCTACCTGTCGGAACGCGCGATGCGTCCAGCCCTCGTGTGCCTGACGGCCGAGGGAATCCCGAAGGACCAGACCATCGGAGAGAAGAATGTCGATCGCACTCGTTACCGGCGGCAATCGCGGCTTGGGCCTGGCAACCGTCCGCGCGCTCGCCCAGCAGGGGGCGTGCGTCATCCTGACCGCGCGCGAGGAGGCCAAGGCCGAACAGACTGCGGCACAGCTGCGCGCTGAGAGCCTCGACGTGCAGGGCCTGCGGCTCGACGTGACCTCACTGGCGAGCATCGCAACGGCGGTCGAGCGCGTCACTCAAGCCCAGGGCCGACTCGACGTGTTGATCAACAACGCCGGGGTTCTGCCCGAAGCAACCGACACCAGCGAGCACGACTTCGCCAGCCTGGACATGTTCCAGCAGACCTTCTCGACCAACCTGTTCGGCGCGGTCGCGGTTACCGAAGCGTTCCTGCCGCTGCTGCGTCGGAGCGCGATGGGCCGCATCGTCAATGTCTCGACGACGATGGGCTCACTAACCGATCAGGCCGATCCGCACTCGCCGTACTACCAGCTGATCGTGCCCGCGTACCAGAGCTCCAAGGCGGCGCTGAACAGCGTGACGATCAGCCTGGCCAAGAAGCTCGTGGACACCCACATCAAGGTCACCTCGGTGTGCCCGGGATTCGCCCAAACCGACCTGACCCCGGCCAACCGAGACCAGGCGCCAACCACTGCCGAGGAGGCGGTACAGGTCGTTGTAGCCGCCGCAACTCTGCCCGAGAATTCGCTCTCAGGCACGTTCATCGACCGCAACGGCTCAGTCGCCTGGTAACCGCAGCCCCATCGGTTCGGAGATCGCCCGCGCCAGAGCGGGCACCGACGATGAAACGCCACGCGTCTCCCGAGGTGTCGGTGGCGATCGTCAAGTGACAGTCCGGGCTCCCGCGACTGGCAGCAAAGTCTCGATGCGGACTCAGGCTCGGGCGTGGCGTGGCAGCAGATCGTCGATGATCGCGGTGATCTCGTCGGGTGCTTCCTCGGCCATGAAGTGGCCGTGCTTGACGAGCCGGTGGTCGAGGTCGTCGCACCACGTTCGCCACAGGGCGGCACCGTCGAAACCGAGCTGGGAGCCCCAGTCCTGCTGGACGGCCGTGACCGGCATACGCAAAGTGTGCCCTGCTGCGCGGTCGGCCCTGTCGTGCTCAAGGTCGATTCCTGCCGAGGCGCGGTAATCGGCGACGATCGAGTCGACGGCGGCCGCGGAGGCACGCAGGTAGTGCTCGCGCACGTCGGCGGGTATCGCCTGTTCGTCGGCTCCCCATGCGTCGAGGAACGACCCGAAGAATCGGTTAGCGGTCGCCGCGATCATCTGCTCGGGCAGTCCCGGGGGTTGGGCCATGAGGTAGAGGTGCCAGCCGACGGCGGCATCGACACCGTGCAGGATGTCCCACATGTCGAGGGTGGGGAGCACGTCGAGGGTACCGACGTGCGTGACCGTGCGAGGGTGGTCTAGTCCCATCCGGATCGCGACGAGGGCGCCTCGGTCGTGTCCGATGACGGCGAATGTGTCGAACCCGAGTTCGGCGGCCGCAGCGACGATGTCTGCGCCCATCGTGCGCTTGGAGTAGGTGTCCGCCGAGGTAGCAGCCGGCTTGTCGCTGTTGCCGTACCCACGGAGATCTGGACAGATCACTGTGTGGCGGTCGGCGAGTTTCGTCGCGACGTTGCGCCACATGAGGTGGGTCTGGGGGAAGCCGTGCAGGAGCACGACGGGCGAGCCGTTACCGCCGACAGCGGCCGTGAGGGTGACTCCGTCGCTGCCTGACAGGGTTTGGTAGTCGAATCCATGGATGATTGGCTCGGTCATTCGCGAGTCCTCTTGTGGTCAGGGAATGATTGGCCCGCGAACAGCGCTGGACCCGGCGCCTGGTCGGCGACGCTTCGCAAAGCCGGCAGCACGATCGCGTCGATCAGGTGCGTGAGATACGTCTCGTCCATCGGGTATCCCACCAACGCCCGCACAATGAGCACCGATCCGACCACCTCGTCATACGGGTAGGTCCTGGCCGTCTCGGAGAGCTCGCCGCGGCGTACGGCGCCACACAGCACTGCGTCCGGCAGGCGCGCTCCGGTCTGCCCGGCGCCGTTCTCGATGAGCTCGCACAGGTCGGGGTCAGTGGCGGCCTCCTGAAGGAGCGCGAGGATCAGCGACCCGTGCGAACTGGTGAGGGTGTCGACGAGACGGCGTGTGAGGACCAGCAGGTCGCCGCGCAGAGTGCCGGTGTCGACAGGCTCGACTTCTCCACCCTGGTGTGCTATCACGGCTGCGACGACAAGGTCGCGTTTGCCCGCCCAACGGCGATAGATAGTCGCCTTCGACGCGCCGGCCCGTCGGGCGACCGCCTCGATCGTCACCTTCTCGTAGCCGATTTCGGAGACCAGATCGATGACTGACCGCAAGATCGCTTCCTCGCGGGCACGATCGCGAGGACGGCCTGCGCCATGATCTGGCCGAGCCCGCGACGAATAGGAAAACGACACGGATCGTTTCTATCACATCCAGACGACGCGTCCCGGGGTCCGGCGTACGTGCGGGCTGGTCGGCGACGAGTTCCCGCAAGACGAACGTCAAACCGGAACGCCTCAGACTGACCCGACGCGAAGCAGAGCACCCAAACCCGCCGGCCGTACCGATCCCGGTAAGACCTGTCGCTTTTCTGCCCGGTCAAGGCAGCTCAACCGGTACGGTCCCAGGCCGTGGCCGCGATGTTGACCGGGT
>QHCA01000218.1:0-2651 GCA_003244095.1 Pseudonocardiales bacterium
CGCTCGACCGGGTCGGTGTCGTCAGCGGTGCGGCGCAGGGTCGTGGCGCGCGGCTCGATCCGCACGATGCGGGCGAGCGCGTCGACCTCGCCGGAGGTGTCACCGACGATCCCGACTCGATCGCCGACCACGACGGCGCGCCGGCCCATCTCGCGGGCCCGCATGGCGGTGACCGTACGGTCACCGACGACGCAGGTGAACCGGCCACGGTCCACCGCCACCACGAATCCGGACTCCGCCTCGGTGTGCTGGGGCCGGGTGCGGGTGCGTGGCCGGGACCCGCGTCCGGGGCGGATCCGGACGTCGTCCTCGTCTAGGTCGCGGCGACGGCTCAGGCCGCGCCCCGCAACATGGCCGTCCACATCGCGACGAAGTCCGGCAGCGTCTTGGCGGTCGTGGCGATGTCGACCACCTGGACGTCGGGCACCACGAGGCCGAGTACGGCGGCAGCGGTCGCCAGCCGGTGGTCGTCGTAGGTGTCGAACACGCCGCCGTGCAGCGGGGCCGGATGGATCCTCAGGCCGTCGGCGGTCTGGCTGATCCGGGCGCCGAGGCCGGTCAGCTCGCCGGCGAGGGCTGCCAGCCGGTCGGTTTCGTGCCCGCGCAGGTGAGCGACGCCGCGCAGGTTCGACGGCGTGTCCGCCAGCGCCGCGACGGCGGCCAGCACCGGCGTCAGCTCGCCGACCTCGTGCAGGTCGGCGTCCAGGCCGTGGACGACACCGGTACCCGTGACGGTCAGCCCGCGCTCGTCGAGGACGACATCGGCTCCCATCGCGGCCAGCAGCTCACGCAGCGCGGCACCACCCTGGCTGGTCTCGTACGGCCAGCCCGGCACGGTCACCCGGCCGCCGGTGACCAGTGCCGCGGCGAGGAAGGACGCGGCGTTGGACAGGTCCGGCTCCACGCTCGTGTCGCGGGCGGTCAGTGGACCGGGCCGCACCGCCCAAACCGACGGCGTGCTGTCGTCGACCTCGACGCCTGCGGTCCGCAGCATCGCGACGGTCATCGCGACGTGCGGCAGCGACGGCACCGGCGGGCCGACATGGCGTACGACGACGCCGTGGTCGAACCGCGCGGCCGATAGCAGCAGGCCGGTGACGAACTGCGAGGACTGCGATGCGTCCAGCGTGACCTCCCCGCCGGGCAGCCGGCCGGTGCCGTGGACGGTGATCGGCAGTACGTCTCCGCCGCTGGTGTCGATCTCGGCACCCAGCACCCGGAGGGCGGCCAGGACGGGGGCCATCGGCCGCTCCCGGGCCCGTGGGTCGCCGTCGAAGCCGATCGTTCCCTTGGCCAGGCACGCGACGGGCGGCAGGAAGCGCATGACGGTGCCGGAGTTGCCAACGTCGATGGTGCCCTGGCCGCCGAGGACGCCGAGGACGCCGGGCATGACGGCCCAGGCCCCCTCGCTCTCGGTCACCTCGACACCGAGGGCGCGCAGGCCGTCGATCATCAGCCGGGTGTCGCGCGCCACCAGCGGCCCGCGGATCACGCTGGCGCTATCGCTCAGCGCGCCCAGGACGACGGCTCGGGCGGTGACCGACTTGGATCCCGGGATGGGCACCGTCGCGTCGATCGAACGGTTCGCCTGTGGTGCCGACCAGAGCTCAGTCATGCGCACAGTCTCGCGCATCGCAACCCGTGCGCCCATTCCGCCCGGGTCGACATATCGGCGCTTTCCCGGAAGTCGTCACTTTCGGCGCCCCCCGTCCAGCGACTTCCGGGAAGTCGTCGGGTGGGCGGCCGGCGGCGGGCGTGCGAACCTTGGGCGCATGTGCGGGAGGTACGCGGCGTCGCGCCGGCCAGATGACCTGGTCGTCGAGTTCGAGGCGGAGGACGCCACCGACCATGACGTGCTGCCTGCCGACTACAACGTCGCGCCCACCAAGGAGGTACACGCCGTTCTCGTCCGGTACGGCGTGCGGCAGCTGCGGGTGCTCACCTGGGGACTCGTGCCGTCGTGGGCACCCGACGGCAAGGACGCGGCCAAGCGGATCAACGCCCGGATCGAGACGGTCGCCCAGCGGCCGGCCTTCCGCTCCGCGCTGCGCTGGCGCCGGTGTCTCATCCCGGCCGACGGGTGGTACGAGTGGGCGGTGGCTGCCGACCGGCCCGGGCGGCAGCCGTACTTCATCACTCCTGTTGACGGGTCGCTGCTCGCCTTCGCCGGCCTGTACGAACGCCGCGCCGGGCTGCTGACCTGCACCATCGTCACCACCACGGCCACCGGGGCGCTGGCGAGCGTGCACGACCGGATGCCGGTCGTGGTCGATCGCGCACGGTGGGCCTCCTGGCTCGATCCCGAGCTGGTCGACCCACCGGCGCTGGTGGCCATGCCGCCGGCGCACCTGCTGGCCGGTCTGGAGCTGCGTCCGGTGGGGGCCGAGGTGGGCAACGTCGCCAACAACGGCCCGGCCCTGACCGCCTTCCACGCGGCCGACCCGGCGCCTCAGACGCTCTTCTGACCATGGAGATCGCCACGCCGCGCGGACTCGCGAGGGTGCACCTCGACGAGCCGTCGGCAGCGGCCCGGCTCCTGCTGGTCCTCGGGCACGGTGCGGGTGGGGGAGTGGCGGCACCTGACCTGCTCGCGGTACGCGACGCCGCGGTGGCGATCGGCGCCGTCGTGGCCCGGGGGGAACAGCCCTATC
>QHCA01000218.1:2682-3304 GCA_003244095.1 Pseudonocardiales bacterium
GGCGTGGACGGCGGTCATCGCGGTGCTCAAGGGTCGCTATCCGGGGTTGCCGGTGGCCACCGGGGGACGCAGCAGCGGCGGCCGGGTGGCCTGCCGTACCGCTGCGGCCAGCGGCGCGGGCGCCGTCGTCGCGCTGGCCTTCCCGCTCCGCCCGCCCCAGCGCCCGGAGCGCAGCCGGGCCGCGGAGCTGCTGATGGCCGGCGTACCCGTCCTGGTGGTCAACGGTGACCGCGACCCGTTCGGGGTACCCGAAGGCGGTGGGGCCGTGGTCGTGCACGTCGTACCCGGCGCGGACCACTCGCTGCGCAAGGAGGCGGCCCAGGTGGCAGGGGTGGTCACCGCCTGGTTGAGCGGATGCGTTGTCGAAGGGAAACAATCGGGGCGTCGCGGTGTTGGCACTGTCAGCAACGCTCGTCCGGAGGATTCATGACTGGCCCGTCGCACGCCGCAGCCGACACGTCGCGTACCTGGCAACCCTGGACGCCGCTCGGGGCCACGGAACCTTGGGCGATAGGCTCGACCCCGCAGTCCTCCCCCGGGATAAAGGTGGCGCCGGTGCCAGGCTCGTCCGACGAAAGGGCCACCGAAACGACCGACGAGCGCAAAGCGCGCTTCGAGTTCG
>QHCA01000219.1:0-211 GCA_003244095.1 Pseudonocardiales bacterium
CGACGAGGACCCCGACACGGTGGCGAAACACTTCGCCGCCAAGTTGTCGCGCGGCCTGGGCACCGGAGTCACAGTGCACACCCCGACCTGGGTATCGGTGTTCAGCATCCAGCAGCGCGCCGTACCAACGATGCAATCGCGGCGGTGTTTCCTGGCCGGCGATGCGGCGCACGTGCACTCCCCGGCCACCGGGCAGGGCCTCAACACCGGC
>QHCA01000219.1:237-4068 GCA_003244095.1 Pseudonocardiales bacterium
GGCCTGCAGGACGCGGTCAACCTCGCCTGGAAACTCGCCGCCGTCCTCAGCGACGGCGCGGACCGTGCCCTGCTCGACACCTACAGCGCCGAACGCGTCCCCGTCGGCCAAGCCCTGCTGGCAACCACTCGGATGGCCACCACGCTGGTCGAACTGAGCAATCCCGCTGTCGATGATCACCTGCCAGCGGTGTTCGCGACGATCAACGCGTTGCCGCCGCTGTTCCACGCGATGCAGCAGGGCTTCCTCGGCGGGATGTCCGGCCTCGGGATCGCCTACCCGGCCAGTCCGCTGACCGTCCACGACAGCGACACCCAGCGCGGCGGCCCGGCGCCCGGGCAGCGCCTCGCCCAGGTTCGCGCCGCCGACGCCGACGCGCCTGGCTGGCAGGCTGTCCTCGCGGCGTTGCGCCAACCCGGCTGGAGCCTCCTGACCACAGGGACCGACCCCCGATCGGTCGCGCCCGGCTTCGCGACCCTCTGCGTTGTCGTCGGGCCGACGGCGGCCGCTCTCGGCCTCGACGACGCCGGCGGCCAGGACCCGGCATGGCTGCTGGTGCGCCCGGACGGCTACCTCGCCGGGCGCGGATACGGGCAGGCGCAGCTCGACACGGCCGTTGCCCGGATGCCGCTGTGACCGGCCGGGACGCGACGCCAACCAACTGGGGCCGTTGGGGTGCCGACGACGAGCGCGGCACCCTCAACCACATCACCGACACCGTCCGCGCCGCCGCGGTCGCCGAGGCCCGGACCGGTCGGACAGTGTCGCTGGCCCGGCCGATCCACCCTGTGCCGCTGGCCGGTGGACCCTATACCGCCGGGACCGCGGCCGTCCCGGCCGCGGTGTCCCAGGCCATGACCTTCACCGGGACCCCGCCGCGCGCGCTCACCGACCTGCTGGTCATCAACACCCACGTGGCGGGACTGACCCACCTCGACGCCCTCGGACACATTCCTGCCGACGGGCAGGTCTACCCCGGGCGACCGATTGCCGACGTCGCCACCGCGGCCGGGCTCACCCACGCCTCCACCACCGCATTCGCCGAGGGGATCCTTACCCGCGGGGTGCTGTGCGACCTCGCCCCTGGCGGCTCCCTGCCGTCGGGACACCCGGTCACCGGCGCCGATCTCGACGCCGCCGCCCGGCACACCGGAGTCGACGTTGAGCCCGGTGATGCGCTCGTCGTGCGCGGCGGCTGGGACGTCCCCGCGCGGGTCGGCGCGGCGGCGCTGCCCGGGATGACCGTCGACGCCGTCCGGTGGATGCACCTCCGGCAGGTCAGCCTCTACCTCGGCGACATCGGCGACGCTCACCCCCCGCTCGACCCGACCTACCCGCTGCCCCTGCACCAGATCGGGCTCGCCCGGCTCGGGCTGCCGCTCGTTGACGCCACTGCCGTCGACGGCCTCGCCGCCGTCGGCGCCGAACTCCAGCGCTACCGGTTCCTGCTCCTCATTGCCCCGCTGCCCCTCCACGGCGCTACCGGCGTAGCTGTGAACCCGATCGCAGTGTTCTGAGCCGCGCCTTGAAGAGGCCGGCAAGCGTGTCGCCGCTCTCGTGAGCTTGCCATGCCCACCGCTCCATACGAGTGGGCCGGCTAGTGATCATGGCCCCTTGCGGGGCCAGGGCCCGCTCGACTCCTCGGCGACTGCTGACCGCCCTTACTTTCCGACCCCGACCGCTTTCAGGACCTATGAAAAGTTTCCGATGGGCCCCGGTTACGCCAGGCGGTGGACGGTCCCACATGGTCCGGATCGATCCGGCGCACCAGCGGATTGTCACAGCCGTTCCCGAGCATCGGCGTCGCGACGAGCGCGTCGACCCCGAACGCCAGTGCCCACGCCCGCCCGGACAACCCGCCGGGCGCCTCACCTTGTCACCTGACAAGAAGCCCTACATATCAGCTAGCGACCGCGCCTGCGGCCATGTCGGCCACGGTGACGCAGCGCAGCGCAGCGGCCAGGGAATCGGCAACAGTCCTGTCCAGCGCGACCAGTCCCTCCTGGACTCGGCGACCGGTCGCGCAGGCCGGAGCGGGGCCGTGCAGCCCCAGTACCGGCTCGTCGCCCTGGAGCAGCAACCACACCCTGTCGAGGGTAATCTCGTCGGGATCTACGTTGAGATCCCAGCCGCCGTGGACGCCGCGCCGGGCCCGGACCAGTCCTGCGGCGCGTAGCGGGCCGAGGACGCGGCGTATGTAGACGGGGTTGACGTTCGCGCTCGCGGCTAGCTCCTCGGAGCTGACTACCCGGTCGTCGATGAAACCAACCAGGTAGGTCAGCACGTGCACCGCGACGGCGAACTGGGTGTTGCTCGAGCGGGCCACGGAACCATCTTGCCTTTTCGTGTTCGCCTTGGCTACATTAAAATGTAATCGTGACGATCACGTTTTAGAGGAGCGCGCATGACGATAGGCATCACCGGGGCCTCCGGCCCGTTCGGGCGGACCACCGCCGAGTTCGTACTTCAGCGCGTCGACCCACGCGAGGTGATGCTCGCCACCCGCACACCCGCGGCCCTCGCGGACTTGGCCGCCCGCGGTGCCCAGGTACGGCGGGCCGACTTCGACGCGCCGGGCTCCCTTGCCGCCGCACTCAAGGGTGTCGACCGGCTGCTGCTGGTCTCGACCGACAAGGTCGGCGCGCGGCTCGAGCGGCACCGGGCGGCTGTCGCGGCCGCGAAGGAGGCGGGCGTGGCTCACGTCGTCTACACCTCCGTTCCGGAACCGCTGCCCGGCAACCCGGCCCTCGTGGTCGACGATCACGCCGGCACCGAGCAGGCGCTGCGCCATAGCGGGTTGCGCTGGACGATGCTGCGCAACAACCTCTACGCCCACCTGCAGCTGGGCGCCGTCGAGAACGCCGCCGCCACCGGCCGGCTGGTCACCAACCATGGCCCAGGCGCCGCGGCGTACGTCACCCGCGAAGACTGCGCGGCCGTCGCGGCCGCGGTCCTGACCAAGGACGGTTACGAGGACCAGGTCCTCGACGTCACCGGCCCGGCCGCCATCACCAGCCGTGACCTGGCCGCGCTCGCCCAGGAGCTCGGCGACCGCGACGTCGAGGTCGTCGAGGTCGACGACCAGACCCTCGCCGGCGCACTGCGCGCGGCCGGACTGAACGAGCCCGCAGCCGAGCTGGTCACCTCCTTCGGCGCCGCGACGCGCGGCGGCTACCTCGACCACGTCAGCGACGCGGTGAGCACGCTGACCGGCCGCACCCCGACGCCCTTCGCCGAAGTCGTACGCCAAGCGCTCGGCGCACGCTGACCCCCACGAGAGAGGAACACCATGACCACCGACACCCTTCACTTGCGCCGCCTCGGCTGGGCCGGCGTCGAGGTCCGCCTTGGCGAAACCCGGCTGCTTATCGACGCCCTCGACCATGTCGCGCCGCTCGAGCCCGTCCTCGGACCGCCCAAGCGTCCCCTGCCGCCGGTCGAGCCGGCCCCGGGCGACCACGCCCTGATCACCCACCTGCACCCCGACCACTACGACTGCGATCTTCTGGCGACGCTGACCGGTACGGGGACGGTCGGCTGCCACACGCCCATCGCGGACACCCTGGCCGCCGACGGCATCGCGGCTACCGCGCAGCAGCTCGGACAACCTCGGCAGATCGGCCCGCTGATGGTCACGCCAGTCGCCTCACTCGACTGGCGCGGGACTGACTCCGACCAGGTGGCGTGGGTCGTGGAGGGCGCCGGCACCCGGATGATCCACTGCGGGGACACCATGTGGCACGGCAACTGGTGGCAGATCGCCCGCGACCACGGGCCCTTCGACGTGGCGTTCCTGCCCGTCAACGGAGTGATCGCGAAGTTCGAGGGCTA
>QHCA01000220.1:0-6415 GCA_003244095.1 Pseudonocardiales bacterium
CGGCATAGCGGCCGCGCTGCTCGTCGCGTACCCGAGCATGTGTGGTACGTCCACCGCATCGAGCAGGCCGCGCCGGTAGTCCAGCGCGATGATCCGCGCCTGCTCCGGGGTGTAGCGCTGGGTGATGCCGGTCAGGATCAGCCGCATCAAGCCGGTCTTGCCCGATTCGACGTCGCCGAACGCGAGGAAGTGCGGGTCGGCGTTGAAGTCGAGGTAGACCGCGCCCAGGTCGGCCTCGCGGATGCCGATCGGGATGCCGGCCGGTGACGACACCCGGTCGGGCGCCGGCAGGTCGGTCGCCGGGAACACGGCCGGCAGCAGGCGCACCCGCGGGGAGGGCAGGCCATGCCATGCCTCGGCCATCGAGGCGACCATCTTGGCGGTGGCGTCGGAAATACCGGCCGCTGCCCACTGCCCGTCGGTGCGTGGCAGTGCCGTCAGCAGGTGCAGCTTGTCGCGGGTCAGGCCACGGCCGGGAGAGCCTTCGGGAACGTTCGCCGCGGCCCGCCGGTCGATCTCGGACTCTCCGGTGTCACCGAGCCGCAGCTCGAAGCGGGTGCCGATCAGGTCGCGCAGCGCCGCCCTGATCTCGGCCCAGCGCGTGGCACCGAGCACGATGTGGACGCCGTAGCTCAGTCCCCGGGTCGCCAGCGCGATGATCGTCGGCTCGAGCATCTCGAACTCGGTCTTGAACGTCGTCCAGCCGTCGATGACCAGGAACACGTCGCCGAAGGGGTCCTCGGGCATCCCGCCCGCGGCCCGGCGGGCGCGGTAGGTGGGCATGCCGTCGATGCCGAGCTGGTAGAACCGGCGCTCGCGCTCCTCCAGCAGCCCGCTGACCTCGGCCACCATCCGCCGCACCATGTCCGGATCGAGCCGGCCGGCGACGCCACCCACATGCGGCAGGCCGGTCACCGACGTCAGCGATCCGCCACCGAAGTCGAGGCAGAAGAACTGCACCTCAGCCGGGGTGTGGGCCAGCGCCAGGCTCGCGATGAGGGTGCGCAGCAGCGTGCTCTTGCCGCTCTGCGGGCCACCCACGACGACCGCATGCCCGGCGGCACCGGAGAAGTCGGCCCAGAGCAGGTCACGGCGCTGCTCGAAGGGCCGGTCGACCAGGCCCACCGGCACGGTGAGCGCGCCGAGGCCCGGCCAGTCGACCGGGGAGAGCCCGCGGTCGGCGGTGACCGAGATCGGCGGGTAGAGCGCGTCCAGGGGTGGCGGCGCGTCCAGCGGCGGGAGCCACACCTGGTGGGCGGCCGGGCCGCGGCCGGTCAGCTGCTCGACCGCGACGTCCAGGAGTGTCTCCGGCACCGGCGGGGCAGCCGCCTCAGCGGTCTCCGCCTCGAACGTGTCGATGGCGACGGACGGCCCGGCGGCCGGCGCGACGTAGGACGTCGAGAAGGGCACCGGCAGCCCTCCCGAGCCCTGCATGCCGCCTCGATCGCGCACCACGCTACGGCGGTACGGGCCGGAGACGTAGGCGGCCTTGAACCGGATCAAGGTGGTCGTGTCGAACTTGAGGTAGCCCGACCCGGGCACCGACGGCAGCTCGTAGGCATCGGGCACGCCCAGCACGGTGCGGCTCTCGGCGGCGGAGAACGTACGCAGGCCGACCCGGTAGGACAGGTGGCTGTCCAGGCCGCGCAGGCGGCCCTCCTCCAGCCGCTGCGACGCGAGCAGCAGGTGGATGCCCAGGCTCCGGCCGAGCCGACCGATGGCCACGAACAGGTCGATGAAGTCGGGCTTGGCCGACAGCAGCTCGCTGAACTCGTCGCAGACGACCAGCAGCGACGGCAGCGGCAGCAGCTCGGCGCCCTTCTCCCGGGCCTTCTCGTAGTCGCGGACGGAGGCGAAGTTGCCGGCCGACTTGAGCAGTTCCTGCCGGCGGAGCAGCTCGCCCTGCAGGGCGTCGCGCATCCGGTCGACCATCGTCAGGTCGTCGGCCAGGTTGGTGATGACGGCCGCGGTGTGCGGGAGTTCGGCCAGCCCGGTGAAGGTCGCGCCGCCCTTGAAGTCGACGAGGACGAAGTTGAGCGTCTCCGACGAGTGGGTCATGGCCAGGCCGAGGACGAGCGTGCGGAGCAGCTCGCTCTTGCCGGAGCCGGTGGAGCCGATCACCAGGCCGTGCGGCCCCATGCCCTCCTGCGCCGACTCCTTCAGGTCCAGCTCGACCGGCTCGCCGCCGCTGCCCAGGCCGATCGGCAGCCGCAGCCGCTCACGGGTGCTGCGCGGGCGCCAGGTGACGGCCGGGTCGAGGTCGCGCGGATCGCCGAGGCCGAGCAGGTCGGTCAGCCCCAGGTTGGCCGACAACGGCTCCTCGTCGCTGGTCGTACCCAGCCGGTACGGCGCGATCTGCCGGGCCAGGGCCTCGACCTGCGGGACCGACAGCCCGTCGGCGGCGCCCAGGAGCTCGGCGCCGCCCGGGCCGAGGTTGAGCAGCCGCTCGCCGTCGACGGCCAGCCGCAGCGTCGAGCGGCTGGCCTCCGGCCGCTCGAACGCCGACGGGACGACCAGGTCGATCACGGTCACGCCGGCCACGCCGTCCTCACCGCCCAGCTGGCAATCCGGTCCCACCGACCCGCCGTCGATGAACACCACCAGGTGCGCCCGGTCGGCGCCGGCCGCGGCGCCCGGAGTGAACCGCGGCCGCTCGGTGAGATCGACGCCGGCGAGGTCCTCGAGTGCGGCCAGCCGCCCGTCGACCAGGCGCCTCGGCCCTGCCGCGTCGCTCTGCGCCGGATGCTGCACGTGGGGCAACCACTTGACCCAGTCCCAGTCGGGCCGGCGCTCCGGGCCGGCGCACACCCAGATCTGCAGGTCCTCCGGTGAGTGCAGGGTGACCAGCTGGGCGGCGATGGCCCGGGCCAGCGCCGCGGTGCGGACCCGGTCTCCGGCGATCTGTACGCGGGCCACCCCGCGCAGGGATGCGGCCACCGGCAGGTCCGGCACGGAGGAGTGGGTACGCAGGAACCGGCGCAGGGCGCTGGCCGCCATCGGCTCGATGTCGTCGACCGGGCCGCTCTGCGGCTCGATCAGCCGGGTCGCGAGCCGCTGCGGGCCCAGGCCGATGCGGACGACGCCGAAGTCGTCGTCGGTCATCCGGCGCTCCCACATCCGCCCGCTCATGGCCGTGGACCACAGCGCCTCAGGGTCGGGATGCCGCCAGAACAGTGCCGTGCGCTGCTGCTCGGCAGCCGCGCGTACCTGCTTGCGGGTGACGCCCAGATAGCGCAGGTAGTTGCGGCGCTCGTCGTTGAGCTCGGACTTCTTGCCCATCTGGGGCCGGCCGACGCTCATCAGGGTCATGCCGAGCATCGAGGCGCCCATCAGGCCACCGACGACCCACATCATCGGCCCACGGCCGCGGCCACCCCCCGCGCCGGCGAACATGAACATCATCGCGCCGGCCCCGCCGAGCATCGGCAGCACCATCAGCATCTGGGCCAGGTTGTTCTTGACCTTGGGCAGCTCCGGCGGGGCCAGCAGTGCGATCTCGCCACCCGGCAACGCCGGGGCCGGCCGTCGGGCCCGGCGCCGGAAGATCTCGGTGCTCACCGCGCCGCCCTCCTCCGAAGTACGGGTACCTGCCCTGCTGCCCGCTTGGTACGGGGTGCTGGCACTACTGTAGGTACTCTGCGCGAGTGACGGCAGCGCGAAAGGTCCCCAGGTGACCGTGACCATGCCTGCCGGGGTCGCCCGGGTGACCGTGGTCGCACCGTACACACGAGTTGACGTGGCCCTGCCGCACACGGCCACCCTCGCCGAGCTGCTCCCGGCCCTGCTGCGCCTGGCCGGTGAGGAGGTGGTCGAGGCCGGCGCCGCGCACGGCGGCTGGGCCCTGGCCAGGGTCGGCGAGCGGCCCCTGGACACCGGGCACACCGTCGACGCGCTCGGCATTCGCGACGGCGACGTGCTGCACCTGCGGCCCCGGCGGGGCGAGTTGCCGACCCCGGTCTTCGACGACGTCGTCGACGCCATCGCCACGACGACCCGGGAGCGGGCCGCCCGCTGGCAGCCGGCCAACACCCGCCGGGCCGGCCTGGCCATCGGCGGCGTGCTGCTGTCGGCCGGAGCCCTGGCCCCCCTGTTCGCCGGCACCAGCCGGCTCGCCGCCGGGGTGATCGCCGCCGCGGTGGCCGTACTGCTCATCGTCAGCGGCGCCGGCCTGGCCCGGGCACTGCGGGACAGCGCGGCGGGCACCGTGCTCGCCGTCGCCGGCCTCGGCTACGCCTTCTGCGCGGGCCTGGTCTTCTCGGCGACCGGCACCGGGCTCGCCCCGCTCGGCCGCACCGAGCTCCTGCTCGGCTGCTCCGCCCTGCTGGTGGCCGCGGTGGTCGCGGCCGTGCTGATCGGCGACTTCGCCGCGGTGTTCGCCGCCGGGGCGGGGACGGGTCTGCTCGGCGCGGTCACGGTGCTGTTCGCCCTGCTGACGGGTACGTCGACCCGCGGCGGTGCGGCCATAGCGGCTGCCGTGGCCATGTCGGCGGCTCCCCTGCTGCCCATCCTGGCGCTGCGCCTGGCCCGGCTGCCCCTGCCCGCCGTGCCGGCCGACGCGAGCGACATGACCGAGGACGAGGCTGCCGTGCCCGGTCCGACCGCGACCGCCCGGGCTGAGCAGGCCGAGTCCCACCTCACCGGCCTGCTCACCGCCTGCTGTGTGGTCCTGGCCGGCGCCCAGCTGCTCCTCATCGCCTCCGGCCGCACCGATGCGCGGGTGCTCTGCGCGATCGTCGCGGCCACCCTGCTGCTGCGGGCCCGCTTCTACGTCGACCGCACGCAGCGGGTGGTCCTGCTGGGCACCGGGCTGCTCAGTGGCGTCGCGGTCGTCGCGGCCACCGCGGCCGATGCCGGCGGGGCCGCCGGGCTGTCCGGCGCGCTCGGTGCGCTCGTTGTCGGCGGTGGCGCGGCGATCGTGGTGGCGCTGGCGTTGCCCGGCCGGCCGCCGTCGCCCTACGCCGCCCGCGCGCTCGACATCGTCGAGATCCTGCTCCTGGTCAGCGTGATCCCGGTCGCGATGGCCGTACTCGGCGCCTACGCCTATGTACGCGGGCTCAGCGGGTAGTGTCCGTTTGACTCCGTTCGATCTCAGCTATCATCAACCTCAGCGAAAGTGACCGCTTTTCTGGCGGCAATCTCTCAAATGCGATCCGAGCGTACGAAAGTCCGCCCGCTTTATCGCCTGCACGGGCGAGCATAAGCCCCCGATGCAGCTCAATGTGAGTGGCGAATCGCGGTAGGGTGGGCGGCCGAGCACGGTCAGCCCATTCCTGCGCCTCCAACGCCCGAGCTTCGTCGCCGAGCCGAGAATAGAGCATTGAGGAGAAGGTCCAGAAGCGCCACTCTGGCACGGCAAAGTCGCTGACCTGCTCATGCGACCCGACCAGGTCAAACTCGCTCTTGGCTCGCTCCATCGTCTCAACGGCAGTGCCCCGATCACCCTTGGCCCCAGCAGCATGGGCTTTCGCGACAAGCGCGTTCAGTCGCCCTAGAGACGGCTTACCATCGGCCAAGGCGAGCGCCTGGCTGGCCAGTTTTTGAGCGGTGGGAAGCTCGGCTGCCTCGTAGGCCAGAGCAAGAGCAGCTCGGCCGCGTACCCAGATGCGGGTCGGCAAGTCCCCGGATCGGTCGGCCACCTGGGCGGCAAGGCGATACCAGTGGACCGCTCCCTTGCTTCCGTCATTTACTGGCAGGGTCTTACCGTATACCGTCATGAGTCGTGCGGCCGGCGCCCACACCGCGACCTCATCGACATGCTGATTCAGCCGCACCATATCCGCAACCAGCCGGCTCCTCAGCTCGTCCGAGCCTAATGTCATGTAGTCCCGGCCATACTGCTCGGCTCGGCTCCACCACTCGTCTACCGGGACTCTTGCAGCGAACGCCTCTGTGAATGCGCCGTGAAGTACCTCGGACATGGCCATAGGAGCAACGACCCCCGCCGCAAGGCCAGTCAGCAATGTCCGGCGGTTCACGTCGCATCCGTCCAGTGCTCGTTCATAGGCCAGTACAACGTCGGGGGTGGCTCGCCGCCTTCCCGCCTCTACGTTCGACAGATGGAAGCGGCTGTAGTTCGTGAGCTTGGCCATGGCGGACAGGCTGACCCCGGCCGCCTCGCGCGCCGAACGCAGCTTCCCACCGATGTCGTCGATCAACAGCCGTCCCCTCGCGAACTGAAAACAACGTGAAAACAGCCACCTACTACGGGTGATGCGCTGTTGCGGCCACGCTGACTCGCATGGAGTTCACCAACCAATCTAACGCCGCCGCCAGCCGTGGCGCGGTCAGCAGTCCCCGACCCCGTGTCCGCGTCAGTGATGATCGGCCGTTGTGCCCGTCGACGGGCGACCGCCCCGGGACGTGTGGCCGGGCCGGACGGGTGATCTCCTCGACGGCGAGGCTGGTCGCGTTCGGG
>QHCA01000220.1:6453-6815 GCA_003244095.1 Pseudonocardiales bacterium
CGGGACGGCGAGGAGACGGCCCGCCTCGCCCTGGAAGCCGTCGTGCATCCCGCCGTCGCCAGGGCGGCGGTACGCGCTCTGGTCGAGGAGATCTGACCCTGGTGCGTCAATGCTGGACCAGGGAAGTTCCACATACCGATGCGATTTTGGTTCCCTCGTCAGCCGGAGAGCAGGCGCCGCTCGATCTCGGTCGGCGCCAGCCGCAGGAAGGTCGGCTCGCCCCCCGCCACCATTGCCAGGCCGTCGTCCGGGGCGTAAACGAGGCGGGGCACGTGGCGCGCCTCGACCCCCAGCAGCGCGCACGCGCGCCGGGCCTGGGCGTGGTCGCAACGCGGCAGGAGCGCGATGTCGGCCAGCCGCAG
>QHCA01000221.1 GCA_003244095.1 Pseudonocardiales bacterium
CAGGCGCTGCTCGACCGCGGCGAGCCCCGACCGTACGGAGGCTTCGAGTAACGGATCGTTGAAGTCGATCGCCGCGATTCCGTGCGAGGTTGCCACCATGGCTAGCCGACGAACCGCGCGGCGTTGTTCGCCAGCTCCAGGATCGGCTGCGGCGCAATGCCCAGGGCGAGGGTGGCGACGACACCGAGGGTGAGCGCGGCAGAGGTGAACGCGCCCGGCACGATCACCGACGGGCCGGTCTCGGCCGGATCGGAGAGGTACATCAGGACGACGATCCGCAGGTACGGGAAGGCCAGCACGGCACTGGCGACCACGCCCACGATGACCAGCGGGGTCGCCCCGCCGTCGACGGCGGCGGCGAACACCGCGAACTTGCTGGTGAAACCGCTGGTCAGTGGGATCCCGGCGAAGGCGAGCATGAAGAATGTGAACACGGCGGCGGTCAGCGGCGACCGGCGGGCGAGGCCGGCCCATTGCGACAGATGGGTCGCCTCGCCGTCGGCATCGCGCACCAGCGTCACGACGGCGAACGCACCGATCGTGGTGAAGCCGTAGGCCACCAGGTAGAACAGCGTGCTGGAGATGCCGGTCTTGGTCAGCGCCACGACACCGACCATGATGAAGCCGGCGTTGGCCACGGTGGAGTAGGCGAGCAGCCGCTTGACGTCGGTCTGGGTGACCGCCAGCACGGCGCCGATCACCATCGAGGCGATCGCGACTCCCCAGATCAACGGCCGCCAGTCCCACCGGGTGCTGGCGAAGGCGACGTAGAACACCCGCAGGATCGCCCCGAACGCCGCGACCTTGGTGCAGGCGGCCATCAGGGCGGTGACCGGTGTGGGGGCGCCCTGATAGACGTCCGGCGTCCACGAGTGGAACGGCGCGATACCGGCCTTGAACAGCAGCCCGATGATCAGCAGGGCCAGCCCGAGCAGCAGCAGCAGGTCGTCGTTGGTCGAGCCGGCCGCGGCGCGGAAGATGCCGCGCAACTGCACGGTGCCGGCGTAGCCGTACAGCAGGGCCACGCCGTACAGGAAGAACGCCGAGGCGAAGGCTCCGAGCAGGAAGTATTTGACCGCGGCCTCCTGCGACAGCAGCCGGCGGCGGCGGGCCAGCCCGCACAGCAGGTACAGCGGCAGGGAGAGCACCTCGAGCGCAACGAACATCAGCAGGAGGTCGTTGGCGCTGGCGAACAGCATCATCCCGGCCAGGGCGAATGTCGTGAGCGGGAACACCTCGGTCTGGGAGTGCACCGCGGTGAGCTGCCGGCGGTCGTGCGCCGACCCGACCGTGATCGCGGCGTCGGCGACGAAGTGCCCGCCACCGTCGGAAGCCCGGTCGGCCAGCAGCAGCACGCTGGCGATGCCCAGGGCGGCCAGCGTGCCCTCGATGAACAACGCCGGCCCGTCGACCGCGACAGCTCCTCCGGCCGTGACCACGTCGACAGACCCCGCCACGTAGATCACCGCGATCAGTGACCCGGCGAGGCCGGCCAGGGCAACCCCCACCTGCACCATGCGGCGGTTGTCCCGGGGCACGAACGCCTCGGCGAGCACGCCGACGGCGGCGGCCCCGAACAGCACGATCATCGGCAGCAGGCTGCGGTAGGCGACGCTGGGCGCTGTGAAGTTCGTCGCGGCGGCCGCGAGCGCGTGTGCCGTGCTCACTTGTTGCCCCCCTTGGACGACCCGTCGGATTCCGCTGCTGTCGGGCCGGGATCGGTCGCGCCGATGTCGTGCATCGTCGCATTGACCGCCGGGGTGATGACGTCGAGCAGCGGCTTGGGATAGACCCCGAGCGCGACCACCAGCGCGAGGACGGGTGCAATGACCCACGCCTCCCGGGCGGAGAGGTCACGCATCTTGGGCAGGCCGGGCTTGAGCGGCCCGTGCATGGTGCGCTGGTACATCAGCAGGACGTACAGCGCCGCCAGGATCATGCCGATGGCCGCGATCACCGCTACGGGTTGGTTGACCGTGAACGTGCCCAGCAGCACCAGGAACTCGCTGACGAACGTGTTGGTGCCCGGCATCGCCAGTGCCGACAGGCCGGCGAGCAGGAACACACCGGCGATCAGGGGAACCACTCGGGCCAGCCCGCCGAAGTCGCCGGTCAGACGGCTGCCACGGCGGTGGATGAGGAACCCGATGCACAGGAACAGCGCGCCGGTGGAGAGCCCGTGGTTGACCATGTAGAGCACCGCACCGGACCCGCCCTGCGAGGTGAAGGCGAATATCCCCAGGGCGATGAAGCCGAAGTGCGCCACCGAGGTGTAGGACACCAGTCGCTTCAGGTCGTTCTGCCCCATCGCGAGCAAGGCGCCGTAGATGATCCCGATGACGGCCAGCACCAGCACCACCGGGGCGAACTTCCTCGACGCGTCCGGGAACAGCGGCAGGCACCAGCGCAGGAAGCCGTACGTGCCCACCTTGTCGAGGACCCCGACGAGGAGTACGGCGACGCCGATCGGTGCCTCGGAGCCGGCGTCGGGCAGCCAGGTGTGGAACGGCACGAGGGGTGCCTTGATCGCGAAGGCGACGAAGAAGCCGAGGAACAGCCAGTTCTGGGTGGACTTGGAAATGTGCAGGGCGACCAAGTCGTTGAAGGCGAAGCTGTTGATCCCCTGGTTCTTGCCGACGACGTACAGCGCGATCAGCGCCGCCAGCATCAGCAGCCCACCGGCCAGGGAGTAGAGGAAGAACTTCACGGCGGCGTACTGCCGTCGCGGGCCGCCGTAGGACCCGATCAGGAAGTACATCGGGACCAACATCGCCTCGAAGAACACGTAGA
>QHCA01000222.1 GCA_003244095.1 Pseudonocardiales bacterium
ATCTCGGTGAGCCAGTCCATGCGCATCATCGCGCTCTACGTCACCGGACAGCGCTACGTGCTCGAAGGCTCCAGTGCCGTGCTTTCCCGGGCCAACCAGGCGCTGGCCACCCTGGAGCGCTACAAGCTTCGTCTCGACGAGGTAGCGGGCACCCTGTCGGCCCTGGAGATCGAGGACCTGGTCACCGTGCGCGACGCGATGAGCGTCAGCCAGCGACTCGAGATGGTCCGCCGCATAGCCGACGAGCTCGAGGGCTACGTCATCGAGCTGGGCACCGACGGCCGGCTGCTCTCCCTGCAGCTCGAGGAGCTGATGGGTGGCGTCGAGGAGGAGCGGGAGCTGATCGTCCGCGACTACCTGCCCGGCGGCCGCCAGAAGCGCACCGTCGAGGAGTCCCTCTTCGAGTTGCAGACGCTGACGGCCACCGAGCTGCTCGACCTGTCGCTGGTCGCCCGTGCCATCGGCTACCCGGGCACCACCGAGGCTCTTGACGGCGCCGTGAGCCCCCGCGGCTATCGGTTGCTGGCCAAGGTGCCTCGCGTGCCGTCGTCGGTGATCGACCGGCTGGTCGAGCACTTCGGCGGCCTGCAGAAGCTCCTGGCGGCGACGGTCGAGGATCTGCAGGCCGTGGAGGGTGTCGGCGAGTCCCGGGCCCGCAGCGTGCGCGAGGGCCTGTCGCGGCTCGCCGAGTCCTCGATCCTCGAGCGCTACGTCTGAGCCTCCGCACTTCTGGGTCCTCCGCAGTTGTGGATTCCTCGTACGCCGGTCTGATCGGGGCCCCGGAATTGTCGGTGGCCGCCCGTACCCTCCCGCCCATGACGACGAGCTTCGACGATCTCTCCGATGAGCAGATGGCCGACGAGATCACCACCTGGGCGGGCCGGATCGCGTCGGGTGAGGCTCACCCGGTTGTCGTTGCGGCCCGGGATGGGCCTGAAGGCCGCCCATGAGCGCGTCCGGGTCGGCCGGGCGCTGCGCGAGCTGCCAGTGACTGCGGCTGCCTTCATGGCAGGCCGGTTGTCCTGGACCCAGGTCAGGGCGATCACGCGCGTCGCGACACCTTCCGAGGAGCTCACCCTGGCCCGGGCGGTCATGCACCTCGCCAATGAGTCCTTGGCTGCCGCCACGGCTGAACGCCCACGCGCCGCCCGAGAGGACTTGGCCCGCCACGACCTCGGCCGCACCGCACGGCATGCCGGCGAGCGCTGCACGCACTGTTGGGATGCATCGACGGCGAGCGTTGCCGTTATCCGGGTTGCACCCGCCGCCGCAGATTGCACGCCCACCATGTGCTGCCATGGAGCGCGGGCGGCGACACCGACCTCGCTCAGGCGACCATCACAGCCGCGACGCTCCCACCCAATGCCTTCGACCGTCTCGACCTTGGCCACGCGGTCGCCGTACTCATGCAGCAGGCCGCATAGCCGAAGCAGGTCAGGTGAGGTGGAACACCGTTATCTCGCTGCGCACGGTGCCGAGCCGGGCCTGCAGTCGGTAGGTCCCGGCAGCGGCCGCAGGTCGGCTGCCCGCGCACTTGGCCACCGACCGGCGGCCGGACCACGGGATCACGAAGGTCCGGGTCTCGCGCGGCTGCAGCAGCGTTATCGCCGGCGCACCGCCCGGCTCGCAGTCGTCCGTCGACCACGTGTGCGCAGTGCCAGAGGTGATGATCAGCTCCGTCGCCGGCGCGCCGAGGTCGCGGCGGCATGGCCGGGCACCGATGTTGCTGAGTTTCATCGTCAACTTCGGCTTGGCGCCCACGTGATACGTGGGCGCGTCCGTCGCCACCGTCAGCTGGATCTCGGCGTCGGTGCACAGGCCGCCAGCCGGCAGGGCTACCGCAGCGGGCTTGGGGCTCGGTCTCGGCGAGGGGCTGGGCTCGGCCGAGGAGCTCGGTGAGGCCACGAGGGGGGTGTGCGGGGGCCCGGCGGCCCCGAGCTGCGCTGAGGGGTGCTTGGTCTTGGCCGCCTTGGCCGACCCGGCGGTGGAGGTGTCGCCCCCGGCACACGCCCGCACCACGACGAAGACGAGGACGAGAATGCCGAGCAATGCCAACCGGCGGCGCCAGTAGACGGCAGGTGGCAGCGGCCCGACGATCGTCTGCACGAACTCGACGGTAACGCCGCGGGAGCCGCACCCGTTGGCGGCGCGCCGTGCGAGCATCGCTTCCGTGACGTTGATCGGCGAACTGCTCACCTGGTACGACGGCGCCGCCCGCGACCTGCCCTGGCGGCGGTCGCCGGCCGGGCCATGGGCAGTGCTGGTCAGCGAAGTGATGCTGCAGCAGACGCCGGTCTCGCGCGTGCTGCCGGCCTACGAGGCCTGGCTGCACCGCTGGCCGACCCCCGCGGCGCTGGCCGCTGACTCGCGCGGCGAGGCCGTGCGGATGTGGGGTCGGCTGGGCTATCCCCGCCGCGCCCTGCGGCTGCACGAGTCGGCCGTAGCGATCGTCGAGCAGCACGGTGGCCAGGTGCCCCCGGACGTGACCGACCTGCTCGCCCTCCCCGGCATCGGCGCCTACACCGCCCGGGCGGTCGCAGCCTTCGGCTTCGGTCAACGGCAGGCCGTCGTCGACACCAACGTGCGCCGGGTCGCCGGCCGCCTGGTCGCCGGCGAAGGGCGCCTGACCCCGTCGGCCGCCGGCGACCTGGCCCTGGTCGAGCCCCTGCTGCCCGAGGAGCCCGCAACGGCGGCACGGTTGTCGGTCGCGCTCATGGAGCTCGGTGCCCTGGTGTGCACCGCCCGCTCCCCGCTCTGCCCGGCCTGCCCGGTGGCAGCCCGGTGTGCCTGGCGACGGGCGGGGTATCCGGCGCCCGACGTCCCACCGGAACCCGCCCAGACCTATGCCGGCACCGACCGCCAGGTACGCGGCCTGCTCCTCGGCGTCGTGCGGGCGGCCGACCGCCCGGTGCCGGCCGCGGCCCTCGACGCGGTGTGGTCCGACGACGCGCAACGAATCCGCGCGCTAGAGGCGCTGGTCACCGACGGCCTGATCCACCCCCTCCAGAACGGCACCTACGCACTGCCGTTCTAGGCGAGGCAGGCGGGCTCGGTGTCAGCCGCCCTGGTGATCGCGAACATGTAGCACCCATAGACCACGTTGCGGCTGTGCACGACGGCCACGTCGGGGTCGGCGAGCAGCGCGGCTGCGGCCTGTTCCTGGTCGTCGTCGACACTGACCATCCGCCCGCCGCTGATCGTCCCGTCGCTCCGGTACGTACGGAACACCTGAGGCCGGGCCCGGAACTCAGCTGGATACCGGTCCGCGCCGGCATAGCCGCCGCAGTCCTCGGCATGCACGAACACCGGGCCGGACTCGTCATACGGTCCTGGCTGCCCGACCGGAGAGTAGGAGATCAATCCGATCCGCTCACCGGGCCGCGAGTCGCGCAGGCAGCAGCGCAGCGGCGCACCGCCCACGTCGTCGAGGCGGACCGCGAAGGGGTTGCCGTGGTCGTCGCGGCCCTGCTCACGGATCCGCTGCAACTCGGCGGGAGGCAGGGCGTGAATGTGAATTGTCATTGCCCCAGCCTGCCTCGGTGGCGGCCCCATCACCGGCGGGAATCGGACCACGCGTTCCGCCCCGAACGGCGGCCGATCGACGGGACAGACGGCAGCGGCGGCGCCCCTCGCAGGGCACCGCCGCTGTCGTTTGCGTACGGGCAGTCCTACTCGCCTGCACCGGCCACGTCGACGACAGGCACGTCAGGGATCTCGGTCGGCTTGAGCTCGCCGCGGAAGGTGAACTCCGCCGCGTCGCCCTCGCCTACGGTGTCGCAGAGGACGATCTGTCCCGGCATCAGCTCGCCGAACAGGATCTTCTCCGACAGGGCATCCTCGATCTCGCGCTGGATCGTGCGCCGCAACGGGCGCGCGCCGAGCACGGGGTCGTAGCCCTTGTGAGCGAGCAGGCGCTTCGCCGGCTCCGTCAGCTCCAGGCCCATGTCCTTGTTCTTCATCTGCTGGTCGACCCGGGCGATCATCAGGTCGACGATGTTGACGATCTCCTCCTCCGAGAGCTGGTGGAAGACGATGACGTCATCGATGCGGTTGAGGAACTC
>QHCA01000223.1:0-209 GCA_003244095.1 Pseudonocardiales bacterium
AGGTGAACAGCCCCGCCCAGGCGATCCCGAGCAGCGCCCCGCCCGGCACGATCCGGGAATCCGTCGCGATCCCGGCCATCGCGTCGACGACGGCGGGTACGACCGCAATCGCGGCGATCATGGTCAGCCCGCCCCAGGAGGACGGGTAGTACGGAAATGCCGGCAGCGCCACCGAGACCAGTGCGGCGGCCGGGGCGGCCAGCGGCTCG
>QHCA01000223.1:219-5388 GCA_003244095.1 Pseudonocardiales bacterium
ACAGCCGCCGGGTGAGGACGAACACGCCCAGTGGCAGGGCGACGGCGGCCAGCGCGATGACCAGGACATCGAGTGCCGTGCCGACGGCGACGCCGGACACCCCCGACGCCAGCGCCGCGGCCAGGTGCAGCGCCAGCGGGTAGAAGGCGACCGAGGGCTGGCCGGTGAGCAGGTCGCCGACGGCGACGTGATCGGGCTGCAGGGTGCCCAACTGCAGCACCCGCTCGGCGAACAGGCCGTGATGCGTGCCGTCGTCGTTGGGGGGCACAAGGGCGGCGAGATGGCTGGCCCGCAGCCACATGCCGAGCGGCAGGATTACGGCGGCGCCGAGGACGGCGCCGCCGGCCCGCCCGACGATCAGCCGGGCCCGACCGGGCTCGCGGCCCAACCGCCGGTTGCGCAACAGGGCCGCGCCGAGCGCGGCTGCGGGCAGGCCGAGGGCCACTGGCAGCACCGATGCCGGCCGCACGGCCCAGCCCAGCGCGTCGACCGACAGGCCCCACATCATCAGCAGGCCGAGGGACACCACGGGTGCCAGGGCGATGTTGCGCAGCCAGCCGGCCGCGGGGCGGAAGGCCAGCAGGAGCATCAGGCCGGGCAGCCACGCGACGAGGAGCACCGCGCCGGTGCCGCTGAGCAACTGCAGCAAGTCGGCTCCCAAAGTTTCGGGTAATCATCCTATGTGGGGCCCTGTCCCCGGCCCCGGCTCATCGCCGGGCGCGTCGTCAACGCGTCCGGAAGACCCAGGACCGGTAGGCCACGAAGTTCGCCACGGACAGTACGACGGTGGCTACCGTCTTCGAGCCGAGGTACGGCAGCCCGACGGCGGTCAGCCCGCCGACCAGCGCCAGCGTGACGACGTAGTTTGCCAGGACCAGGAGCAGGTAGCGGGTCACCTCGGACCCGACCGGCGCGGCGCTGCCGAAGGTCAGCACCCGGTTGAGCCCGTAGTTGACGGCCAACCCCACGGCGAAGGCGATGCTGGTGGCGACGAGCAGCGGCACGCCGCCACCGCTGTGCAGCAGCGCCAGGGTGCCGGCGTCGGTGAGATAGGACACGACGCCGACGAGGAGGAAGCGGCCGAACAACGCGGGGGTCCTGCGCGCCGGCCTGGTAGGAGGGCCGGCTGGCGGACTGGCGGCATTCCCGCGATCCGCCACGTCCGCATACTAGTCGAGCAAGGTGCCGGTTAGGCTTTCGGCGACATGGCTGAGGGGGCTGGGTGTACAAGGAGCTGTCCGTCACGGTCGTCGTACCGGCGTTCAACGAGTCCCGGCTGATCGGCCGAACCCTGCGCGGCATCCCGGATTTCGTCGACGCCGTCGTGGTGATCGACGATGCCAGCACCGACGAGACCTCCGCCGCGGTGCTGGCCGTCGACGACCCGCGGGTCCACCTGATCCGCCACGACACCAACACCGGTGTCGGGGGCGCGATCTGCGACGGCCACCGGTGGGCGCTGGACAAGGGTGCCGACGTCTGCGTGGTCATGAACGGCGACGACCAGATGGACGCCAGGCACCTGCCCGCGTTGCTCGACCCGATCGCCGAGGACGGCGTCGGCTTTACCAAGGCCAACCGGTTCGGCCACCTGACGGCGCTGAAGACGATGCCGGTCATGCGGCTGCTCGGCAACGTGGCGTTGTCGTTCCTGACCAAGCTCGCCTCCGGCTACTGGAACCTGTTCGACCCGCAGAACGGCTACACCGCCGTGCACCGCTCAGCTCTGGAGCGGACCGACCTGTCCCGGTTGCACCGCGGGTACGCCTTCGAGAACGACCTGCTGATCACCCTCAACATCCTGGGCGTGCGCGCTCGGGACGTGCCCCTGCCGGCGGTGTACGGCGACGAGGTCTCCAGCCTGCGGATCCACCGCGTGGCACCCCGGCTGGCCGTGCTGCTGTTCCGCGGCTTCTGGCGGCGGATGATCCTCAAGTACGTCTTCCCGTCGTTCTCCGCGATCGCCCTGCTGTTTTTCACCGGCCTCACCCTGTGCACCTTGGGCCTGGTGATGGGTGGGTTCGTGATTGCCGATTCCATCGGCCCCAAGGCCGCGACCGCGGGCACGGTGCTGCTGGCCGTGGCACCCATGCTGACCGGGATCCATCTTCTCGTGCAGGCGCTCGTCCTCGACATGAGCGAAGGAGCCCGGTAGGACTCATGTCCGCTCCGGAAGCGCGGGTCGCTCCTCCCGAGGTGCCGGGCGCAGCTCCCGAGGCGCCTGCCGGCCGTTGGTGGCGGCGGCCTGCGCTGGTGGCCGTGGTGGGCTACGTCGCGATCCGCGCGGTCGGGCTGCTCGCCGTGTGGCTGGCCGCCCACCGGCTGCACCGGTCGACGCTGTCCCTGCTCACCAAGTCCGACGGCCTGTACTACCTGCAGATCGCACAGCACGGCTACGACCGCCGGCTGGCGCTGCCCAGCGGTGCCCCCACACTGGGCAACCCGGCCTTCCACCCGTTGTTCCCGGCGCTGATCGGCGCCGTCTACCGGTTGCTGCACCTGTCGCCGGGGATCGCCGGCCTCCTGGTGTCCGGGACCTGCGGGCTGGCGGCGGCCTACGCGATCTACCGCGTCGGCGCGTACGTCTACGACCCGCGGACCGGCATCGTGCTCGTCGCCCTGTGGGCGGCGCTACCGCATGCCATCGTCGAGTCCCTGGTCTACGCCGAGAACCTGTTCACGGCGCTGGCCGCTTGGGCACTGCTCGCCGTGCTGCGCCGGCAGTGGCTGGTGGCGGGCGCCAGCTGCCTGCTGGCCGGCCTGACCCGGCCGTCGGCCACCGCCCTCGTCGCCGCTGTAGGCCTGGCCGCGGTGGTGGCACTGATCCGGCACGAGGGCAGATGGCGGCCGTTCCTGGCCGGTGCCCTGGCACCGCTGGGTCTGCTGGCCTACTGGGGCTGGGTGGGCTATCGGGCGGGCCGCGTCGGCGGGTACTTCTGGCTGCAACAGCACGTGTGGGGCACTCACTGGGACAACGGTCGTTACACGTGGAACATGTTGTGCGAGGTGCTGACCAAGGAGTCGGCGCTGGCCGTCGTCGTCAGCAGTGTGGTGCTGTTCGCGGCAGTGCTGGCCGCCGTGCTGCTGGTCACCGACCGGCGGATCCCCTGGGTCCTGACGGTGTACGCCATCACCCTGCTCGTCGTGGTGATCGGCACGTCCGGCTACTACCACGCCAAGGCCAGGCTGGTGCTCCCCGCCGTTCCGCTGCTGCTGCCGGCCGCCGCCGCGCTGGCCCGGGCCACCCGCGCGCACCGCCTCGCCGTGCTGACGGCGGCGGCGCTCGGCTCAGCGTGGTACGGCACGTACCTGCTGACCGTGTGGCGATTCTCGCCGTGATCCCGCCGTGATCCCGCCGTGATCTCAGCTACCGGCGGGACTAGACCGCGGCGCGGACAATGACACAAACAGACCATTCAACGGCTGGCGCCGAGGAACCATACTGTTGTCATGAGTTCGGCGCCAAACAGTCGGCGTTGGTGGTCTCCTCACCTCCCGCGCGGCGTCCCGCTGCCCGAGACCGAGTGGCGGGCGCGGCATCGGCTGATCGTCGCCATCCTCGCCATCCACCTTCCGGTGCTGTTCGGCTACGCCCTGCTCGTCCGCAATCCGCTGGCGATCACGCTGGCCGAGATCTCCGTCATCGCCGTCCTCCTCGCCATCGCCGTTGCCCGCGGCAGCCGGGTGCGCCAGAGTCTCGCGGCAACCCTCGGGCTGATGAGTTGCTCGGCGGTCCTGGTCGCGATGTCGCACGGCATGAGTGTGGCGCATTTCCACTTCTTCGTGATGACCATCCTGGTCGCGCTGTACCAGGACTGGCGGCCCTTCATCACGGCCTTCGTCTTCGTACTCACCGAGCAGCTCTCGGTGGGGGCCTGGTCGTTCAGCAGCGTATCCGAGGACGGAACGGGCGGAATTCGCGACGCGGCGCTGCTCGCCCTGATGCACGGAGCGTTCATCGCCGCCGCCGGTGCGGTGCTGATGGTGTTCTGGGGTTACTCGGAGCGGTCCTCGGCGCGTGAAGAGATCTACCGGATGCAGTTGCTCGACACCGAGATGGGCGCGATCGCCAGGATGCGCGAAGCCGGGCAGATGCGCGAGGATCTCATCTCCAGCGTCTCGCACGAGTTCCGCACCCCGCTGACCGCCATCAACGGAGTCGTGACCACCCTGCGCAGCCAGGGCGACCGCATCCCGCCCGATGTCCGTGACTCTCTGCTGGCCGGGCTCGCCCAGCACGGGCAGCGGCTGTCGCGGTTGCTCGAGGACATGCTGGCCGCGGCCTCGGCGGCCGTCAGTGAGCCGACCGCCGTAGCCGATCTGAGCACGACGCTCATTGCCGCGGGCAAGCAGCAGGGGGTCGACGCCACGGCTGCTCCCGGACTGGTCGCCGGCACGTCTCAGGACACGCTCAACCATCTCGTCGGCGCCCTCGTCCGACACGGCCTCGACCACGTGCGGGCCGCCCCGATCCGGCTCGAAGGGTTCGCCGAGGGCGGCGAGGTGGTCATCCTCCTGCGCTATGTCTCCGACGCCGACATGGCGGAGTGCCCCCGCCGCTTGCTGGAGCCCTTCGCCAGCCGTGAGTCCGCCGAGACCGGCCGGCCGATCTCCCTGGACCTCTACCTGGCGCGCCGGCTGGCCGAGGTCAACGACGGGCGGGTCCAGGCTGCCGTCGACGGTACGGCTGTCACGGTCACCGTGCGCCTTCGCGGACTGCGGGCCATGCGCAGCACCGGGTCGAGCCCGAACATCGGCGCCGCGCCGGGGGCGCCGGCCACGGTCGCGCCGGACGCGCCGTCCACGGCTCGGGTCGCGCCGCTAGCCTGAGCCTCGTGCCCACCCTCGGCGAGGTCGTCGCTGTCCTCGACCGGTTCTTCGACCCCGCCTGGGCCGAGCCCTGGGACGCCGTCGGGCTGGTCTGTGGTGATCCAGCCGCGCCCGTACGGCGGGNNGCGGCCACGGTGGAGCAGGCCGCGACCGTGGGCGCCGACCTGCTGCTGACCCACCACCCCCTGCTGCTGCGGCCCGTGCACGGTGTCGCCGCCGACACCTACAAGGGCCGACTTGTGCACCGGCTGATCACCGGCGGGATCGCGCTGCACACGGCGCACACCAACGCCGATGTGGCATCGCCGGGGGTCTCCGACGCGCTGGCCACCGCGCTGG
>QHCA01000224.1 GCA_003244095.1 Pseudonocardiales bacterium
GAGCGAGCATCGAGCGAAGCGAGATCGCGGCCGGTAGACTCTCGGCGCACACTGCGGGTGTAGTTCAATGGCAGAACATCAGCTTCCCAAGCTGACAGTGCGGGTTCGATTCCCGTCACCCGCTCCAGCCCGAAACGCCAGGTGAGAGCACCCAAGCGCAGCGCAGGCCAACCTCACTTCTGCCCCTGAGCGGGCTTCCGTGCCAGTTTCGTGCCAGATGCGGGAAGCCACGGCATCGAACTTCAGCCGCTTGGACTCCCGGGTGTCGCTTGTCTGCAATCTGCTGTCCGAGCGCATCGGCGACGACCCGATCCCGACCGTGCGTCGCATGCTGGTAGATCAAGCGGCGGGCTCATCCAACCGGTAGAGATGGAGTCTACGAGCGGGCGCGCACGGTCACGGTCGGACCGGGTGAGCGTGCCAGACTCGTGGCGTGAACCCCTCAAAAGTGGCTCAAGGTCTGCTGCCCAGGCGTCACTCGTGGTCGGTGTGTCCTGCTCATCGCGGTCAGGGTTGTACTACCGACTCGAAGCAGTCCGGCCCGCCGTCGTGCTCTGACACCTAAGCCAGTGCATCCCGCCTCGGCAAGGTTGCTTGCACAACGGCAAGCTATAGAAGCCGATCACGGAGAAGTGCACCGACGGTCGCACCTTGTACAACGTCCCGTTCACGGGCCGATACCAGGCCGGAGGCCCCGAGCGGGGCAGGCGATGCTGGCGAGGCCGGGACACTCACGCGGGAATGACGAGGTCCACCCTTGCGCCGCCTGTTGGCGGGTTGGTCACGGCCACCCGGCCGCCGTGTGCCTCGGCCACCGTACGGACGATTGCCAGTCCCAGGCCGGCACCGTGCGGCAGGGGATCGGAGCCGTTCACCGACGGGTGACCGAATGCGGACGGCTCCCGGTCGAGCATCGCCGAAGGGAAGCCCGCCCCGCCATCGGCCACGCTGATCCGGACCTCGTCACGATCCCGGCGGCCGGTCACGACGACGGAGGTTCCCTCGCAGTGCCGCAGCGCGTTGTCCAGCAGGTTGTGCACCGCCTGGCGCAGCCGCAGGGGGTCGATGCGGACCGGCTCGTCCGGCGCATCGACCGTGACGACCGACGAGACCGCGACCGCCTGTGACCTGAACGGCGTGATGCTGTCGTCGAGGAACCGCCGAAGGGAGATCGTCTCGCGCTGCAGCGGATGCCGGCCGGGACGGCTGCGGGCCAGGACCAGCAACCGCTCGGCGAGCGTGACGAGGCGATCGGTCTCGCCTGCGGCAGTGCTGACCGCGGCGGCGAGCTCGGCGTGGCTGCGCGGGCGGCTCATCGCCAGATCGAGCTCGGCCTTCAGGATCGCCAGCGGCGTACGCAGCTCGTGACTGGCCTCGTCGACGAAGCGCTGTTCGCGGTCCAGCGCCTCCTGCTGCCGGCTGAGGAGCTGGTTGAGGGTGTCGGCGAGGCGGGCCAGCTCATCGCCGGTGTCCGGCACGGTAAGCCGCTGTTCGGGCGACGAGCGTGAGATGGCGGCGGCCTCGCTGCGGATCCGCTCCACCGGGCGCAGGGCCGCGCCGGCCACCAGCCAGCCGATCACCGATGCGAGCAGCAGGGCCGCCAGAGTACCGGTGACGAGAAGTATCTGCAGGCGGCCCAGGGCCTCGTTGCGGTCGCCGAGGTTCGCCCCGACGACGATCGTGACGCTGTGCCCGCCGGCCGTGGCCGGGACCGCGAGCAGTCGCGCCGTGTCGTCCACGCCAGGCACCCGCTCGGTGAAGAACGTCGGGCCGGCCACCTTTCGCAGCTGCGCCGGTGGGAGCAGGGGACGCGGGCGCACCGACCGCGACGCGTCCACGATGGCGCCCGCCGAGTCCAGCACCTGGGCGAAGGCCTCGTCGGGGTCGATGACGTTGCGGCCGGCGTCGATGGGCAACGGTCCGGCGTGGTCCAGAGCGGTCGCGATGACGCCGGCCCGCGAGCGAAGCTCGAGGTCGATGCCGCGCAGCAGCTCCGCGCCCAGCCGGGCGTGCAGGAAGCCGCCGAGGCCGGCCAGCACAGCGGCCATGCTGAGAGCGAAGGCCAGCGTCAGGCGCAGCCGCAACGGCACCTTGGCACGGCGGCCGATGGTCCTAATCCGCACCGTCGTCCCCGTACATCTCGCGGAGCCGTGTCTCGCGCAGCCGGTAGCCCATCCCGCGCACCGTCTCGAGCGCATGCCGGCCGACCTTCTTGCGCAGCTGGCCGACGTAGACCTCCACGAGGTTGGAGTCGGCGTCGAACGTGACGTCCCATACGTGCTCGATGAGATCGGTCCTGGACAGTACGCGGCCCGGGCGACGCATGAAGCATTCGAGGACCGCGTACTCCTTCGCGGTGAGGACCACCTCGTCGGCGCCTCGCCAGACCATGCGGCGAGCCGGATCCAGGGTGATGTCGCCGACGGTCAGGACGGTGGGCCGCTCCACCGCACCGCGCCGGATCAGCGCCCGCAGCCGGGCGACCAGCTCGGCGAAGGCGAACGGCTTGGTCAGGTAGTCGTCGGCGCCGGCGTCCAGCCCGCGTACCCGGTCGTCCACCGAGTCGCGGGCCGTGAGCAGCAGCACCGGCGCCCAGCAGCGGGCGGCCCTGAGCCTCGACACGACCGCGAACCCGTCCATGTCCGGCAGCATGACGTCGAGGACGATCCCGTCGTAGTCGTTCTCCACGGCCAGCCAGGCACCATCCTGTGCTGTTCCCGCCACGTCGACGGCGAAGCCCTCCTCGGTCAGCCCCCGGCGCAGCACGGCCGCCATGCCCGACTCGTCTTCCACGACCAGTACGCGCATGACGGCCATCCTGTTAGGCAAGCGGCGGCAACATCGAACCAGCCGTGGGGCCGGCCCCGCACATCGGGGGCCGGCCCTGCGGCTTTCGTACTAGTTGATGACGTCGACGAGCTCCAATTTCTCCAGCGGACCCTTCACCGCGATCTCCCTGACCTGGCCGATGCCGCGCACGTAGTACTTGTTGTCGACCACCGCAGGCTCCAGGGCGGTGGTCTCCTTGGTCCGCAGCGCGTTGTTGAACGAGCCGTACGGCACCGTGACCGGCGTCGACGGGTCGACGGCCATGAAGGTGTCCTCCGCCTGGCCCACGTACCACTCCTGCCGGAACTGCCGGCCGACCATCGTAGTGGCGGTCATGAACACCCCCGGCTGCGCACCGTCCACGCCGGCCCGGAACGAGCCGGACGTGTCCACGACGTTGCCGTGCGCGTCGAGTACGGCGGTGTCCTCACCGAAGTACCACACGTCGCCGCAGGCATCCTGCGCGTAGTAGTCCTGGGTCCGTTCTTCGAGGCGACCGTTGAGATAGAGCCGGTCCTCGAGGACACGGGTACGGACGCCGTCGACCACCAGCGTCGCGAAGCTCGGCGCAACCACGTCGATCGCCGACTTTCCGTCCTTCGTGCCCTGGTAGACCAGCGTTCGTCCGGGCTTGAGCGGGAAGAACTGGTTGGTGACGTTGGCGGTGAACGTCGACGGGTCGATGTGCGGGTGATAGCTCGGGCCCGGCCCGAATACCGGCAGCGTGCAGCGCGCCGCCGGTGCCGCCGCCGCGGCAACGGCGGCAGCAGCGGGCGGTACGGAGAGAAAACCTAATGCCACGCCCAGGGCGACAACGCCCGCCATCGTGGCCATCCGCGACTTCATTTCACGAGTCCTCTCGACATGAGTTCCGGCGCCACGCCGGCTTCGAGGGGACGCTATGTGTGCGCTCATAAGGGGAAGCTGAATCAGCGGCCCCGCACGGCCCAGGCTCGGGCGAGGAGGCCGATCGAGCCGTCCGCCGCGATGGGGAGGTGGGCCTGGATCCGGTCTCGCAACGCGGTCCGCTGCTGCTCGTCGAGAGACATCGCGTACCGGGGCGCCGGGCCCTGCCCGCCGAGGAACGGGCTCCAGTAGTCGTCGAAGTCGCGGAACACGGTGGGGACGTCGATGGCCCGGGACTGCACGTCACCGAGCCCTGCGTACCGCCAGAGCGCCTCGAGGGGCTCGGGCCGGCACAGCGGGAAGCGCGAGCCCTCGTCGAGGCCGGCGACACCGGGGTCGAGGGCCCCACGTCCCCGAACGTTCATCGAGGCATGCCCGTTGATCCTTATCCCTAGGTGATACTACGGCTACTCAATGCAATGGGGTTCGGACGGTAGCCTTAACACCCGGATAATTTGCCCTTCCCAAGTCTCTCTCAGAGTAGTATCTTGACTACATTCAGTATCGGCCGCCATCTTCCCGTTAGGGCTAGCGGCTGGGTCAACGGGGCCGGGAGGACACGCACATGGCAACCGACTACGACGCGCCACGCGCCACAGCAACATCCGAGATGGTCGAAGACAGTCTTGAGGATCTCAAGGAACGCCGCGCCAAGAACTCCCAGTCAAGCGCGATCGACGTCGACGAGGCCGACCTGGCCGAGGCGTTGGAGTTCCCCGGCGCCGATCTCTCCGGTGAGGAGCTGACGGTGCGGGTCCTGCCGATGCAGGCCAACGAGTTTCGTTGCGACTCCTGCTTCCTGGTGCATCATCGCAGCCTGCTCACCGACTCCCGCAAGGGCAAGCTCTTCTGCCGCGACTGCGCCGCCTGACCGTAGCGGCCTGATCCGGACCGCTCTCTCGTAGTGCCCGAGCCCGAGCCTCGGGCGCCGTAGTTCACTCGTGATCATGCACGGATGCCGGGCGTTTCGGCGGGTCGGGGGACAAGCCTGCATGATCACCGGGGCTGGGGGCGATCCACCACGAACCGGATCGTCCGGCCGGGGCGGGCCTGGGCCGCGATCGGGAGGTCTGCCTCGTCGACCACGGCGATGACGGGATAGCCGCCGGTCACCGGATGGTCGGCCAGGAGCAGCACCGGCTGGCCGTCCGGCGGGACCTGCAACGCGCCTGCGACCATGCCCTCCGAGGGCAGCTCGCCGCCGCGCGAGCGGTGCAGGGCCGGGCCGGTCAGGCGCAGGCCGACCCGGTCGGAGTTGGGTGACACCTGGTACGGCTGCCCGCCGAGGGCCCGCAGCGCGCCGGCGGTGAACCAGTCGTCGCGCGGCCCCGGCAGCGCCCGCAGCACGATGCTGTCCGGCAGCACCGGCACCGGCACGGGCGCGACGTCGACGTGCGGCAAGCCCGCGACGAGGGCGCCGACCGGGAGCCGTACCCCGTCGCGCACCACCGGCGGCCCGACTCCTGCCAGCAGATCCGTCGACCGGGAGCCGAGGACCTGCCCGACGCCGATC
>QHCA01000225.1 GCA_003244095.1 Pseudonocardiales bacterium
GTGACGCCGATGTCGGCCAGCCGTACCCACGAGGCCGCGATCAGCAGGACGGTGCCGACCAGCGAGGCCCAGCGCCGGTCCGGGCGCAGGGCCGTCGCGCCCACGGCCGTGCCGGCCACGCAGAGGGCGACGCTCAGCGCCAGCGGGTGGGTCACGGTCAACGCGACCCCGACCAGGCCACCGGCAGCGGCCACCCACTCGCCGGCCACCGCCTCCCACGGCCGGGTGCGGCGCCCCACGGCGGCCGCGAGCGCGAGCCCGGCGGCTACCGCCAGCGCACCGAACGCGCCCACGTAGGCCGGCTGCCCAGCGGCCATGGTCGCGGCGACGCCGTCCAGCACGGCGGCGGAGCCGGCGACGACGGTGGCCACCCGCACCACCGCCGTGGTGCGGCCGTGAACGGCAGCCACCAGGGTCGCTGCGGCGAGTACGGAGAGCGCCACGACGGTGGCCGGCGCGGTGGCGAGTGACCAGGCCAGCGCCGTCGCGGCGAGCACCGCCGCGGTTGCGCCGGCGGCGGCGGGTGCGACGAGGCCGCCGGGACGGCCGAGCGTCGCTGCCAGCGCCGCGGCGACCCCGATCCCGATGACGGCGAGCACCGCGGGCACCAGCGCGCCGCCGGACCAGTGCACCCCCGGCGCGAGGGCGCGGACTGTCCCCGGCGCCGCCCCCCAACCGGTCGCGAACCAGGCGTACGGTGCGGCGTAAGCCTGCACCAGCGGCCGGCCCACCGTGGCCAGCGCGCCGATCATCGGCAGGGCGCCGGCGGCGAGGGTCCCGAGGACGCCGATGACCAGCGCGCGCGCGTGGAGCGGCAGGCGGCGCTCGGCGACGTGCGCGGCGGCCGCCGCCGCGGCGGCCACCCCCAGCATGGCCCAGGCCGCTCCGGTCGCCGTACCGCCGGAGACCAGCACGACAGCCGCCGCCTCGGCGGCGAGGGCGGGACCGAGCAGCCCGGCGGCCACCGCGCCGACGGTGGCCCGCCCGGCCACGACGGCGCACCCGGCCAGGAGCACCGCCGTCGCCGCCAGCACGATCACCGTGCCGGGGCGTTCGGCCAGCGAGCCGGCCAGGGTGATCGACAGCAACGCCAGCCCTGCGGCACCGGCGGCCAGGCTGCCCAGGCCGCGCCGCAGCAGGGCCGCGAACAGGCAGCAGACGGCCGCGACGGCACCCTGGGTCGCCAGTGCGGCGACGCGGGTGGAGCCGAGGGCGAGTGGTGCGAGGACGGCCGCGAGCAGCAGCCCGGCGTAGCTGCAGGCGAGCACGGCACGCCGGCCGGCTACCAGCGAGGCGAGCCCGGTCGCGGCAGCCGCGAGCAGCAGGGCGGTGGCCAGGACGCTGGGACTGTAGGACCAGGCCACGTGCGGGCCGACGGCCACGCGGGCGCTGACCGGTGCGCCGGCCCATGGCCGCCGCAACCAGAGGAAGGGCCCGGCCAGGGCAACGGTCACCGGCGTGAGGATGGCGAGGCCGGCGGCACCGAACAGCACCCAGGCGGCGCCCGCCGACCCGCGCCGCCAGTTCCTGGACATCGCCAGCGCGGCGAGGGCGAGCAGCAGCGCGGCACCGGCCGGCGCGACGGCCCCGGCGCCGTGCAGGCTCGGCAGCGCCAGCCCGACGCCGGCCGCCGCAACCGGCAGGATGCCGAGGCCGGCCAGCAGGGCGCGGCCCAGCCCTGTCCCGGCCAGCACGGCGGCCCCGACGATCAGCAGTCCGGCGAGAGCCAGGGTGGCAGCCGGCCGGGCCGGTGCGTCGGCGAACGTGAAGATGGCGGCCACGGGGATCGCGTACGCCGCGGCGACGCCGCCGAAGATCCAGGCGATGACCCGCTCCGGTCGCAGTCCGACCCGGCCCCGGGTGGCAGCGAGTACGGCGACGTTCAGCCCGATCGCGATGGTGGCGGCCAGCGCCGTGCCGGTCGGGGTGACGCGCGGCAGTGCGCCCACCGCCAGCGGCACCGGCAACTGGGCGACCGACAGGCCGGCTACCCGGGTCAGGCGCACCGGCACCAGTGCCGGGTAGGCCACCGCCACCGCGGCGATCACGGCGGTGGCGGCAGCGGCGTAGCCCCATCCGTCGGCCCGGTCGAGGCCGAGGGCACCGGCCCGGTAGGCGGCATAGGCATCCGTGCACATCAGCACCAGGCCGAGGAGGGCGATCGTCTCCGCGGTGGCGGTCAGCCGGTGGCGGACCAGCCAGGCCGGCAGGCCGAGGGTGACCGCGGTGAGGGTCATCAGGATCGCGGCCCGGCCGGCCAGCCCGAACCGGCCCCAGGCCACCACGGTGAAGACCACTACAGCCACCGTCAGGAGCAGGCCGCCCAGGGCCAGCAGGATGCCCTGCACCGAGCGCGGGGAGGACTCGCGGGCGGTGGGGCGCGGCGCCCACGCGGGGGGCGGCGGGAAGCCGGCAGGCGGGGGCCGTAGGGAGCGCGGGACGGGCCGGGTGCCCGCCGCGACCGGCACCGGTGGGGTGACCGCGGTGCCGGCGTTGGCGGCGATCGCCTGGTCGACGTTCCACAACTCGGCGGCAGCCGGACCGTTCAGCGGGAGCCCGCACCGGGGGCAGGCTCGTGCCCGTGGTGGCAGGGCGGCCGTACAGTCGGGACAGCGCTGCGCGAGATGCTCCATGACGGCAGTTTCCCCACCCGCGCGGGGGTTCGTGGAGAGCAGAAGTACTCAGCCGCCACCTCGCTCCGCTCGATGCTCACTCGCTCAAGGCCGGCCCAGGGCGCGGTACTGCCAGCCCGCGGCGCGCCACGACACCGGGTCCAGGGCGTTGCGGCCGTCGACGATGCGCCGCTGGCGAACGACCGACCCCAGGACGGCCGGATCGAGCTCGCGGAACTCCGCCCACTCGGTGAGCATCAGGACCAGGTCGGCGTCGCGGCTGGCGGCCAGCGTGCTGGCGGCGTAGGACAGGTGCGGGAAGCGCGCCCGGGCGCTGTCCATGGCTTGCGGGTCGTACACCTCGACGAGGGCACCCTGCTGGTGCAGCCGGCTGGCCACGTCGAGAGCCGGGGAGTCGCGGACGTCGTCGGAGTTGGGCTTGAAGGCCGCACCGAGCACGGCGACACGCTTGCCGGCGAACGTACCGTCGGTCAGCTCCCGGGCCAGGTCGATCGCCCGGTCGCGGCGGCGCAGGTTGATCGAGTCCACCTCGCGCAGGAACGACAGCGCCTGGTCGACGCCGAGCTCGCCGGCCCGGGCCATGAACGCGCGGATGTCCTTGGGCAGGCAGCCACCGCCGAAGCCCAGCCCCGCGTTGAGGAAGCGGCCGCCGATGCGGTTGTCGTAGGACAGCGCCTCGGACAGCTTCGTCACGTCGGCCCGTGCGGCCTCGCAGACCTCAGCCATCGCGTTGATGAAGGAGATCTTGGTGGCGAGGAACGCATTGGCCGCTACCTTGACCAGCTCGGCGGTCGCCAGGTCGGTGACGACCACGGGTACGCCCGCCTCGATCAGCGCCGCGTAGACCTCGCGCAGCCCGCGTTCGGCCTCGGCGTCGGCCACCCCGAACACCAGCCGGTCGGGTCGCAGCGTGTCGTGTACCGCGTTGCCCTCGCGCAGGAACTCCGGGCTCCACGCGAGGGCCACGTGCTCCGCCGCGGGTGCGTGTGCCAGCAGGAGCCGGGCCATCAGCGCCGCCGTACCGGCAGGGACCGTGGACTTGCCCACCACCAGGCACCTGCGGGGGAGCAGCGGTGCGAGCGAGGAGAAGGCCGCCGCGACGTGCGTCAGATCGGCGGCGTTCTCGCCGAGCTTCTGCGGGGTGCCGACGCAGACGAAGTGCACGTCGCCGAAGTCCGCCGCGTCCTCGTACGACGTCGTGAAGCGCAGCCGCCCGCTGGCCAGGCCCTTGCACAGCAACTCGGGCAGCTCGGGCTCGAAGAAGGGCAGGTCGCCGGCGGACAGCCGGGCCACCTTGTCCCGGTCGACGTCCAGCCCGACGACGTCGAAGCCCAGCTCGGTCATGCACGCCGCGTGGGTGGCGCCCAGGTAGCCCGTACCGAGCACGGTGATCCTCGGCCTGCCGTCGTCAGCCATCCGGCTCAGGCTACGAGGGCCGGTCATGCGCCGGTCATACGATGTCCTACGTGAACCCCTCGTACGACGTCTACCGGCTGCCCGAGGAGCACGACCTGCTCCGCACGACCGTCCGCGAGCTGGCCGACAAGCACATCGCACCGCGGGCAGCCGAGATCGACGCCACCGGCGAGTTCCCCTGGGACGTCTACGACGTGCTGCGGCAGGCCGACCTGCACGCGATCCACATCCCGGAGTCCTACGGTGGGGCGGGCGCCGACTCCATCGCGACCGTCATCGTCATCGAGGAGGTCGCGCGGGCCTGTGCCTCGTCGTCGCTGATCCCGGCCGTCAACAAGCTCGGCACGATGCCGCTCCTGCTCTCGGCGTCGGAGGAGTTGAAGGCCGAGGTGCTGCCACCGGTCGCCCGCGGCGAGGCGATGTTCTCCTACGCGCTGTCCGAGCGCGAGGCCGGCTCGGACGCGGCGGCGATGACGGCCCGGGCGGCGCGCGACGGCGACTCGTGGGTGCTCAACGGTACGAAGAGCTGGATCACCAACGCCGGCGTCTCCACCTACTACACCGTCATGGTCAAGACCGATCCGGCCGCCGGTGCCCGGGGGATCTCTGCGTTCGTGGTGCACAAGGACGACCCCGGCTTCTCCGTCGGTACGAAGGAACGCAAGCTCGGCATCAAGGGCTCGCCGACCTGCGAGATCCACTTCGACAACTGCACCATCCCGGCCGGCCGGATCGTGGGTGAGCCCGGCACCGGGTTCAAGACCGCACTGCGCACCCTGGACCACACCCGGCTCACCATCGGGGCGCAGGCGGTCGGCATCGCGCGCGGCGCGATCGACGCGGCGACCGCGTACGTCAAGGAGCGCGAGCAGTTCGGGCGCCGGATCGCGGACTTCCAGGGGGTGCAGTTCATGCTCGCCGACATGGCGATGCGCACCGAGGCGGCCCGTCAGCTCATCTACGTCGCGGCGGCCCGGGCCGAGCGCGGCGAGCCGGACCTGACGTTCATCTCCGCGGCGGCCAAGTGCCTGGCGTCGGACACCGCCATGTCCGTGACCACCGACGCCGTGCAGCTCTTCGGCGGGTATGGCTACACCAAGGACTTCCCGGTCGAGCGGATGATGCG
>QHCA01000226.1 GCA_003244095.1 Pseudonocardiales bacterium
GACTTGATGAACGCGCTGATGACGTCGTAGTGCTGATCGCCGTCGCGGTCATAGCGCACCGCCGCCCGGTCGACGGCCTGCTCCAGCGTCACCAGGTCGATCGCGGTACGTCCCTCGGCCAGCGTGGTGCCGGCCGAGGCCTCGATCGCGGTCAGCGCCCGGCGGGCGTCACCGTCGGACATGCGCAGCAGGTGGTCGCGCGCGTCGTCGTCGAGGGTGACCGCGCCGCCCAGACCGCGCTCGTCGCTCAGCGCGCGGTCGACGAGTTCACCGACCGCGGTGTCGTCCAGCGGTTGCAGGTTGAGCAGCAGGCTGCGCGACAACAGCGGCGCGACGATCGAGAAGAACGGATTCTCGGTCGTCGCCGCGACCAGCGTGATGTGACGGGCTTCGACGGCGCCGAGCAGCGAGTCCTGCTGGGTCTTGGAGAAGCGGTGCACCTCGTCGATGAAGAGCACTGTCTGGGTGCCGGAGAAGCCCAACTCGCGGCGGGCCTCCTCGATGACCGCCCGCACCTCCTTGACCCCGGCGGACAGCGCGGACAGCGCGACGAAGCGGCGGTTGGTCGCCAGTGACACGACGTGGGCGATGGTCGTCTTGCCCGTACCCGGCGGCCCCCACAGGATCAGCGGGATCGGCGCGGCACCCTCGGCCGGCTCGGCGAGCCGGCGCAGCGGCGAGCCCCGGCCCAGCAGGTGTCGCTGACCGATCACCTCGTCGAGGGTGCGCGGCCGCATCCGGACCGCGAGCGGCGCCGCCGCGGCCGCAGCGGCCCGCCCCGCCTCGGCGAACAGGTCAGTCACGCGCCCGATCGTATGGCCCGCGGCGGACAGGGGCCCGGCGCCGCCGACCCGGGGAGTCACCCCAGTGCCACGTCGGTGGTCTTGACGAAGGCCATCCGGTGGCCGAAGTAGATGAGGTAGTAGAGGTCCTTGCCGGTCACCACGGTGTGATCGCCCGGCGAGCTGGCGTCGATCGTGCTGCTGTGGTAATAGTCCGAGCGGACCAGGCCGGCGACGACGTAGTGCTGGCCGACGCCGATCGTGTACTGCAGCGGCACCACCGACTGCACCGGCACCGGAGACCCGGCGTAGGCCGCCGCCTCGGGATAGGCCCGGCCGTAGATCGGCGCGGGCGAGCCACCGGTCTTGACCGTGACCGTGAGCGCGTAGGTCGACACGGTGGCCCTGACGTCGTGCAGCCAGGCCTGCTGCCCGCCGTACCAGATCGCGGTCCAGTCACCCTGCCGGCCGGCGAGGGCGAACCGCTGGCCACTCGCCGCCTTGTCGCCGGTGTCGCACATCTGGGTCGTGCCGGGCGCGCCGTCGGGGTGCAGCGCGACGTCGGAGAGCAGGGGCGCGTCCTCGCTCGGCGCGGTGTGCAGGGGCACGAAGCTGGCCGGCTCGCTCGGACTGGGCGGGTCACTGCCGCAACCGGTGACCGGCTGGCGGTTGGTCGCGAAGGCCGGGTTGATCACTACCGCGTTGCCGTGCGGCAGCGACCGGGTGGGCAGCGGCCGGCCGAGCAGCGCCATGTAGTGCGCCCAGTCCCAGAACGGGCCCGGGTCCCAGTGCATGCCGGCCACCAGGGGTGGCGTGATGCCGGGCACGTTGTCGTGGCCGATGATGTGCCCCCGGTCGAGCGGGATGTTGAAGCGCTTGGCGAGGTAGCGCACGAGCGTGGCCGACGACCGGTACAGCGCCTCGGTGTACCAGGTCGCCCCCTGGGCGGCGAAACCTTCGTGCTCGATGCCGATGGAGTGCATGTTGACGTACCAGTTGCCGGCCTGGAAGGCGACGTCCTTGGTACGCACCATCTGGGTCACCAGGCCGTCGGAGGACCGGATGACGTAGTGCGCGCTGACGAAGGAGTGCGAGTCCTGGAACTCCGCGATCGTCGGGTCGTAGAGCACCTCGGTGTCGTGGATGACGATGTACCGGATCTTGACGTCAGTCGGCCGGTCGGCGATGTCGTAGTTGCCGTAGTTCGTCTTGTCGTTGGGGTCGTTCTGGGCGTACGCGGCCGGGATGTAGCGGCAGTCGAGGGCCGCCGGGCACTCGGCCGCGGAGACGGGTGCGGCCGGCGTGAGGTGCAGGGCAGCCAACCCGGAGCGGTCCGGGGTGACCGCTGGCTGGGCGGGTAGCGCCAGGGCCTGGCCGTCGGTGGTGATGGCGCGCGCGCCGGAGCGCAGCGTCGCGTAGACGTCGTCGGCGAACTGCCGGGCGCCCAGGGTGTCGGCCGAGCCGCCGTAGCGGGCGACCGCCGGGTACCAGCCGGCGGCGGCCGAAGGGAGTCGGCCCCGCCCGAGCTCGCGGGCGAACGCGGCCAGCAGCGCCGCTCCCGCCCGGATGTTGGCGGTGCGGTCCGTGGCGGCTGTTCGGTCCGGCACGCCGATCAGGGCCGCGCCCCGGCGCAGGCGGGTCGACGCGGAGGGCGTACGGCGGCTCGTGTCGCCACGGGCGTCGGTGCCGGCACCAGAACCGGGAACGCCGACGAGGTGCATCGGCCCGAACCCACCCGCGGTGCTCGGCTGGCCCTGGTGTGCCTCCCACCGCGTGAGGTTGTAGGACAGCGAGAGCAGCAGCGGCTCCGGTACGCCCGATTCCCGCGCTGCGGACGCGAACGCCGCCTGCTCCTGGCTGGCGACCGGCTCGGCGCCGGCCGGTCCGGCCGCGGCCCCGGCCGGCGCGGAGTTCAGGGGCACGAGCGTGGCCGCCGCGATGGCGACCAACCCGAGACCCCGAATAGGCCGGCGATATGTCTTCTTCACGATCAACCCTCCAACGGCAGCACAACACTCGGCTGGCCTGAGCCTGCCCCCAGCACGCCTGATCATGCACGCTTGCTGGACTTCCGCGGCGTGTCGGGCCGCTCCTTCGACGGCCGCGGCAACTA
>QHCA01000227.1 GCA_003244095.1 Pseudonocardiales bacterium
TGGGAGCACCTGGAGAGCTGGCTGCAGACCGAGCACCCCGACTGGCAGGTGCACATCGTCCCGCTGACCACCTACTACGCCAGCATCAACGTCGCCGGGCCGCGCTCGCGGGAACTGCTGACCAGGGTCATCGAGGGCATCGACGTCTCGACCGAGGCTTTCCCGTACATGCGGGTGCGCACCGGCCGGATCGCCGGCGTGGGCGACTGCCTGATGTGGCGGATCGGGTTCACCGGAGAGCTGAGCTACGAGTTGCACGTGCCGGCGTCGTACGGCCTGCACGTCTGGGAGACCCTGCTCTCGACCGGCGCCGATCTCGGCTGCGCGGCCTTCGGGGTCGAGGCGCAGCGGATCCTGCGGCTGGAGAAGGGCCACCTCATCGTTGCGCAGGACACCGACGGGCTGACCAGGGCCTACGACGCGGGGCTCGGCCCGATGGTCAAGCTCGACAAGGACGACTTCGTCGGCCGGCCCGAGCTGGTGTGGCAGGAACAGTTGGGCGAGCAGCACCGGCTGGTCGCGCTGCAGCCGGTCGACGGCGCGATCGTCCCGGCCGAGTCGAGCCAGATCGTGCGCGGCAACGACATCGTCGGGCGGGTCACCAGCAGCCGGCTGTCGCCGACCCTGGGCCGCTCGATCTGTCTGGGCTACCTCGACGTCGAACTCGCCGAGCCCGGCACGGTGGTCACCGTCCTGCTGCCCGACGGCCGGCGCGTCCCGGCCACCGTGCAGCCGCAGCTCGCCCACGTCGACCCGGACGGCGGGCGGTTGCGTGCCTGAGGTCATGCCCGTCGCCCCGATCGCCCGCAGCCCGATCCGGATCGCCGGTCCGGTGTCGCTGCACTCCGGTTGGGAGGTCTCCGCCGTACGGTCGATCGCCGCGCTGCGCCTCGCCGATCGCACGCCCCTGGCCAAGGTGCTGGTGCGGGCCGCGCCCTCCGGCGAGGTGGCAGCCCGGCTGGGCGTCCGCTCCGGCCGGGCGGCGCGGGACGACCACGGCACGCTGGTCGTCGGATCCGCGCCCGGTGAGTGGCTGCTGATCGGGGCCGTCGGGGCGTCGGCTGAGATGGCGGCCCGGATCGACGTGTTCGCCGATGGCCGCCTGGTCAGCGTGCTCGACCACACCCACGGCCGAGCCTTGATACGGCTGACCGGGGTGGCGGCCGCGGGCACGCTGGCGAAGCTGTGCCCCATCGACCTGGCCGACCGCAGCACCCCCGACGGCACCGGCTTCCGCAGCGCGGTGGCGCGCCTGGCGACCGACGTCGTACGCGACGATGTCGACGGCACCGCGTCGTACCTCCTGCACTGCGAGCGCTCGTCGGGGCAGTTCCTGTTCGACGCGGTGCTGGACGCGGGCGCCGAGTACGGCATCGAGCCGGACGCGTTCGGCGCCCGCTGAACCCGCCGAACGCTGTGGCCCGGCCCGGACCGCAGAGGAAATCTTCCATGCCGCGTTAGCCGGCTCTGGGTAACGTTCCGGCCATGGAGTGTTTCGCCGCGGGCCGCACCCGCTGCTGAGGACAACTGTCGAGGCACGTCCTCCAGCAGGGAGACTCCACAATGGATATCCGCCCGTACGAAGATCGTGACCTTCGCCGCCTGGTAGAACTCACCATCGACACGTTCGGTGAGTTCTACGAAGGGCACTTCCGACCCCTGGTCGGCGAGACCGTCTTCGCGCATCAGCACGGAGCATGGCGCGAGGATTACCGCGCCCAGGTGCCAACACTGCACGACCCGGCCGCCAACAAGTACGTCGAGGTTGCCGAGAACGAAGGCATGCTGCACGGATACATCGCGTGGAACATCGATCCGGCCCGACGCCACGGCGAGGTGGAGATCCTCGCCGTCGACCGGGCACATCGCCGCGCCGGCACAGGCGAGGATCTGTGCCGGCACGCGCTGTCCGAGATGAAGAGCCGCGGTGTCGAGGTCGTGGCTATCGGCACCGGCGGCGAGGAGTTTCATGCGCCCGCACGTGGCTTGTACTCATCCCTCGGCTTCACGGAACTTCCGGTCGCCGTGTACTTCAAACAGCTCTAGGGCCTCGTTGCCGTGCAGAGCGCTTGCGAGATCTGCCCTATCAGGGGTGAGAGGTTCGGGGTGCTCGTGGGCACTCTTCCCCCAGGTCAGCGCCCGGCGGGCACAACGGGTAGGTACGGCGAGAGGTCCGTCCGCTCGCCGCTGGCGGTCAGCCGGCCGTCGGCCACGGCCGTTGCCCAGCCGAGGCGGCCGGTGGCCAGGTCGAGCCAGGTCAGCGGGTCGGTCTCCACGACGGCTCCCGGGGTGCCCCGGGTGTGCCGCGGTCCGGGGATGCACTGCACGGCGGCGTACGGCGGGACGCGGAGCTCGACACTGCGGCCGGGGGCGGCGGCCGCCAGCCGGGCGGCCAGCCCGCGGGCGGCCGCGGCCAGCGCTGCCGGATGGTAGGGCGGTGGCTGCTCCGGGAGGAGGTCGTGCAGGTCGCGGACGAAGGCCAGGAGCCCGGTCAGCTCGTCGAGTCCACCGCCGGCCGGCAGGTGCTCGCTGACCGGCACCTCGCGGCGCTGCTCCGGCGGGAGGCCGGCCAGCCACTCGACCAGGGCATTCTGCTGGGCGGTGTAGGCGGCCGCCACGGTCGCCGGGTCCAGCCCGGGGGTACGCATGCTCAGCTGAACGGGGTGTGGGGGTGCACTGCCAGCGCCCGCAGCCAGGCGACCGCCTCGGCGGCTCCGGGGCACCGGCCGGCCGACAAGGTGGTGGCGAGCAAGTGCATCTCGGCCGGGGCGATCAGCGCTCCTCCCCGGCGGCGCAGGGGCAGCCGGATCGTGCCGCGCGGGCCCGTGACGAGGATGAGGGGGACCCGCCTGGCTGCGGATTGGCCCTTGGACGTCACCGTCACCGACCGGGCCTCCACCAGGTCGACCGATCGGGTCCGGAACCCGCGGACGGCGAGTACCGAGCCGTCCACCCAGGCCGCCCGCCGGACAGCGAAGAACAGCAGGAGGGTCATGCAGACGAAGGCCGTCGCTGCAAAGACCCCGGCCGTCACGGCCGCCGCCGCCGACGAGCTGCCAAGGGTGAATATCAACCCGATCATGGCGCCGAGGGCCGCGGAGGTCAGGACCAGCAGGACACCCATGACGAGCAGGAAGATCACCCGCCCGGCTCCGAACCCGACGGACAGCGCGATCCGGCCGGGCGGCTGCGTCTGCGATTGCATCCCCATGCCTGACGATGCTGCCATGTGGCTGCGGTCAGTGCCCGTCGTCGGTGATCGCCCGGCGCAGCCGGCGCAGGTCGACGCCGAGCTGTACCAGCATCTGGCACGCCATTCCCTCGCCCTCCCGCAGGATTCCCAGCAGGATGTGCTCGGTGGCGATCGCCGGTGCTGTGGCGGCCACGGCCTCGCGCAGCGCCAGTGCCAGGACCTTCTTGGCCCGCGCCGTGAGCCGGACGTGTCCTTTGGGTGGCTCGGCCGCCCCGGGTCCGACGGTCTCTTCGACCGCGGACCGTACTGCGTCCGCCGTGATGCCGAACTGGCTGAGGGCCCGCGCCGCCGCTCCCGCGGGCTGGCCGAGCAGCCCCAGCAACAGATGCTCGGTGCCGATGAACCCGTGGTGCAGCGCACGCGCCTCCTCCCGCGCGACGACGACCGACGACCGCGCAAGCTCGTCCATGCGCAGTGGCCGGCGACGGCCGAAGCGGCCTTGCTTCGGGGGCACCACAAAGCCCTGCTGGGCGGCCTGTTTGGACACGCCGAGCTGCTCGCCGATCTGCGACCACGAGCAGCCGGCCTCCCGGGCTGCGCCTACGAAGTGCGTGACGACCTGGTCGCCGAGCGAGCCGAGCTCCGTGGCGACGGTCACCGCCCCGCCGACCCGGTCGAGGTCGGAGAGGACGTGGTCGCGCTCGATGGCGGTGATCAGCGTGCCGAGGTGAGGGAGGGCCGAAGTCATGCGTCAACCGTACGTTGACAACAGAGACTCGTCAAGGGGAAGTTGACGCTGGGGCGGGTGGGCGAGGGTCAGCCGAAGAGGCGGGGCAGCGTGCCTTCGTGAGCGGTACGCAACTCGGCCAGCGGCACCTCGAAAAGGCTGTCCAGCACCAGCGCCTCACCACCCGCCTCGCCGATCACGGTGTACGGCAGGCCGCCGGCGTCGCAGAGATCGGTGAACTCACCCGCCGCGCCTGCGGGAAGTACGACGACCGCCCGCCCGGCCGACTCGGAGAACAGCCAGACGAACGGGTCGGTGCCCTGGGGCAGAGCGATCCGTGCCCCGACCCCGCCGCGCAGGCAGGACTCGGCCAGCGTCTGGGCCAGCCCCCCGTCGGACACGTCGTGCGCCGCGGCGACGAGCCCGGCCAGGGCCGCCTCCACGAGCAGCGTGCCGAGCGCCTTCTCACGCGCGAGGTCGACCGCCGGCGGCCGACCGCCGAGGTGCCGGTGCTCGACCCAGGCCCACTCGCTGCCGCCGAATTCTTCCGCGGTGTCCCCGACCAACACGATTCGGCCCGCTGCCGGGAAGCCGATGCGGACACGCCTGGTGACGTCGTCGATCACGCCGAGCACTCCGACGACCGGCGTCGGGTTGATCGGGGCCGACCCGGTGGAGTTGTAGAAGGAGACGTTGCCGCCGGTGACGGGCGTGCCCAGAGCGAGGCAGCCGTCGGCGAGCCCGCGCACGGCCTCCGCGAACTGCCACATCACCTCGGGGTCCTCGGGGCTGCCGAAGTTCAGGCAGTTGGTCACCGCGATCGGCGTCGCACCCGTGACCGCCACGTTGCGGTAGGCCTCGGCCAGGGCCAGTTGCGCGCCGGCGTAGGGGTCGAGGCGGGTGTAGCGACCGTTGCCGTCCGTACTGATCGCGATGCCGAGCCCGGACTCCTCGGACAGCCGGATCATCCCGGAGTCCTCGGGCTGGGCCAGCACGGTGGAGCCCTGCACGTAGCGGTCGTACTGCTCGGTGACCCACGCCTTGTCGCACAGGTTGGGGCTGGCGATCATCCGCAGCAGCGTGGCTCGCAACGCGTCGCCGCCGACCGGCCGCGGCAGGGTCGACGGGTCGGTGGCCTGGAGCAGGTCGAGGTCGTCGGGGCGCCGCACCGGCCGCTCGTAGACGGGGCCCTCGTCGGCCAGGCTGGCCGGCGGCACGTCCACGACCGTCTCGCCGTGCCAGTCGATTACCAGCCGCCCGCTGCCGGTCACCTCGCCGATGGCCGTCGCGTCGACCCCCCACTTGGCGGCGATCGCGAGCACTGCCGGCACATCCGAGGGCGTGACGATAGCCAGCATCCGCTCCTGTGACTCGTCGAGCTCGGCCTGCTCGAGG
>QHCA01000228.1 GCA_003244095.1 Pseudonocardiales bacterium
TGCCGGGGGGTTCCGCCCGCCTGCGAGCCGCCGCTGAATAGCCCTCCGGAGTTGCCTGCGGCGGGCCAGTTCCACAAACTGGCGGTCATGGATCTGGGACTGGCAGGACGCGTGTACGTGGTCAGCGGCGGGTCGCGCGGGCTGGGCCGGGCCACCGCTGAGGTGCTCGTGGCCGAGGGCGCCAGCGTCGTGCTCGGGGCCCGCAACGTCGCCGACGTCGAACTCGCCGCGCAGGAGCTGGGAGGTGCCCGGCATGCCGTCGGGATCGCCGCCGACCTCGCCGACGCGGCCGCGGCCCACCGCCTGGTCGACGCCGCGCACAATGCGTACGGCGGGCTCGACGGAGCGCTGATCAGCGTGGGTGGCCCGGCACCTGGCAGCGCACTCGACACATCCGAGGAGGCCTGGCGGGCCGGGTTCGACAGCGTGTTCCTGGGTGCCCTGCGGCTGATCCGGGCGGTGGCGGCCGGCCTCGGCAAGGGCGGCTCGGTCGCCCAGGTGCTGTCGACCAGCGCCCGCTCGCCGATACCCGGCCTGGCCGTGTCCAACGGCCTTCGCCCCGGTCTCGCGATGCTCACCAAGCAACTGGCCGACGAGCTCGGCGCGCGTGGAATCCGGGTCAACGGCCTGCTGCCCGGCCGGATCGCCACCGACCGCACCATGTCCCTGGACGCCGACGCAGGTGCGCGGGCCCGCAACGAGGCCGGCATCCCGCTGCGCCGCTATGGCGAGCCGGCGGAGTTCGGCCGGGTGGCGGCGTTCCTGCTGTCGCCGGCCTCGTCGTACGTCACCGGATCGCTCTGGCCGGTCGACGGCGGGGCACTGCGGGCGCTCTGACCGAGAGGGTCAGCGGTTGTGGTTGCGCTGCCGGTCGCGGTTGCACCACCTTCGACGCGGTTGCTTGCGTGTCACGACGGCATCCCTCAGGAGGATGGCAGTGTGGCACACGTCGGGCTGTCCGGTCGCCCGAGCAGGAACGAGTGTTCGAGCTCGTCATTGGACAGTGGCGGGTGGGCCAGGAAACCCTGGATGATGTCGCACCCGCAGTCGACCAGGAAGGCGCGCTGCTCCTCGGTCTCGACCCCCTCGGCCACGACGCCGACCCCCATGGCGTGCGACATCGCCACGATGCCGGTGACGATCGCGGCATCACTGGCGTCGGCCGGGATGTCGCGTACGAAGGATTGGTCGATCTTGAGCAGCGAGATGGGGAACCGCTTGAGCTGGCTCAGGCTGGAGTACCCGATGCCGAAGTCGTCGACGGCGAAGGACACCCCGACCGATGCCAGCTCACGCGTCGCGGCGATGGCCTTCTCGGTGTTCTGCATCAGACCGCTCTCGGTGATCTCCAGGAGCAGCCCGCACGGGTCCATGCCGGTCTCCTCCAGCGCCGAGCGCACGGTACGGACCAGGCTGTCGTTGAGCTGGCGGGCAGACACGTTGACCGTCATCCAGTGCGGGCCGGCACCCGCCCGCTGCCACGCCGTGCCCTGGCGGCAGGCCTCGCGCAGCACCCACCGGCCGAGCGGGACGATCAGGCCGGTCTCCTCTGCCAGACCGATGAAGTCGGCGGGCAGGACAACGCCCCGCTTGGGATGTGCCCAGCGGAGCAGGGCCTCCGCGCCGAGCATGCGGCCGGTGCTCAGCTCCACCAGCGGCTGGTACAGCACCCGCAGCTCGCGGCGGTCGACCGCGTGCCGCATGTCGTTCTCGATGTCCAGGCGATCGACGGCCCGCGCCACCCCGGGCTCGTACAGCCGGTGGGTGCTGCCGCCCTGATGCTTGGCGAGGTACATCGCCGAGTCGGCGTTGTTCAGCAATTCGTCGAGGTCGGCGCCGTCGGAGGGGTAGACGGCCACGCCGACGCTGGCCGACAACCAGATCTCGCGGCCGTCAAGGTCGAAGGGCGCGCAGAATGCCCGGCCGATCTTGTCCGCGACGGCACGGCTCGCCGCCACATGGTCGAGCTGCGGCAGCACGACGGCGAACTCGTCGCCGCCGAGCCGGGCCACGGTGTCACCCTCGCGCACCGTTTGCCGCAACCGCTCGCCCACGATCTTGAGCAGCCGGTCACCAGCCGTGTGCCCCAGGCTGTCGTTGACGGTCTTGAACCGGTCGAGGTCGAGGAACAGGATCGCGACGAGCTTGTTGTCCCGGCCGGCCTGGTCGAGGGCCTGGCGGAGCCGGTCGCCCAGCAGCGTGCGGTTGGGCAGCGCGGTGACGGGGTCGAAGCAGGCCAGGTAGTTGAGCCGCTCCTGCGCCGCCTTGCGCTCTGTCAGCTCGCGCTGCGCCGCGGTGAACAGCCGGGCGTGTTCGATCGCGATGGCGGCGTGCCGGGCGAAGGCCATCGCCGCCGGCGCGTCGTCGGCGCTGTAGAGATTGGGCTCGTGGCTGTCGATCGTGAGCGCGCCGATGATCCGGCCACGAACCACCAGGGGGACTCCGAGGTTGCTGCGGATCGCCGCCAGGTGCGGCCCGGACCGCCAGAGGACCGCCCTGGGGGCCTGTCCCTCCACGATCGGCTCCGGACTGGTGGCCAGCCGCTTGTTGTACGGATACTCCTCCAGAGGGCGGACCCGGCCCAGCTCCTCCGGTGGAAAGCCGCGGGCGGCGATCACCCGCATGGCGTCGCCTTCGAGCAGTTGGATGGTGCTGCTGTCGTACTCGATGACCTCCCGCAGCTGATCCAGGATCGCCGGGAGCACGACATCGAGGTCGAGGCTCTGGTTGATCGCCCGGACGCTGTCCTGCAGGCGCTCGGTGAGCCGGCGTGACCGTCTCTCCTCGGCGTAGAGGCGGGCGTTGTCGAGGGCGATCGAGGCGAGCCGGCAGAACCCCCTGATCAGGTCGACCTCCGCGGTGCGGAAGCTGAGTACGGAGTCGGCGCCGTAGGCCAGGCCGACGATTCCATCGACCCGCGGACCGATGTCGAACGGTACGAGGGCCAACTCGTGGAAACGATCTTCGCCGGCCGGTATGGCGTCACGGCGCACCACGAGCGGCTGCCCAGCGCGCCAGACGTCGATGGCCAGGTCCCCGATCGGACCCAGCCCGGCCGGGCTGGGATGCTCGAAGACCCCGATGCCCAGCCGGAGGCTGAGCTCGGGATCCTCCGGCGTGATGTGCGCGATGAAGCCGTGCGGCGCGCCGATGAAGTCCGCCGCCTTGGCGAGGACGGTCCGGATCACGTCTAGTGGATCGGGCGGTGCCGTCACGGCATCGAACCGCAGTCCCGCAAGCTGCGCGGGGCTGCTCGGCACATCCTGATCGATCGACATTCCCTATCCCGGTCATGATCCGTCGGACAGCGTTCGGGCGTTCGGCTCGGCGTTTGAACTCTGTCAGGACATAAGCCACAAGTACAGCCGTACGCCCCCCGCCGGCTCAGTCGCGGACGGCCTCGAGCACCTCCTGACGCTGGAACTGCGTGCGATAGAGCTCGGCGTAGAGCCCCTCGCGGGCCAGCAACTCCTCATGGCGACCGGACTCGACGACCCGGCCGTCGTCGATGACCAGGATCGCGTCGGCCTCGCGGATCGTCGACAGCCGGTGGGCGATCACCAGCGAGGTTCGCCCCTCGAGCGCCGTCTCCAGCGCGCGCTGCACGGCCACCTCGGACTCGCTGTCGAGGTGGGCGGTCGCCTCGTCGAGGATCACGATCGACGGCGCCTTGAGCAGCAGGCGGGCCAGCGCCAGCCGCTGCTTCTCACCGCCGGAGAGCCGGTAGCCGCGCTCGCCGACCATCGTTTCCAGGCCGTCCGGCAGCGAACGGACCAGGTCGGCGATCTGGCCGCCGCTCAACGCCTCCCACAGCTCGTCCTCGGTCGCCTCGGGCCGGGCGTAGAGCAGGTTGGACCGGATGGTGTCGTGGAACATGTGAGCGTCCTGCGTCACCACGCCGATGGCCTCGCGCAGCGAGGAGAGGGTGACGTCGCGCACGTCGTGGCCCCCTATGCGCACCGCACCGGAGCGGACGTCGTACATGCGGGACACGAGGCTGGAGATCGTGGTCTTGCCGGCCCCTGACGGGCCGACGAGTGCGACGAGCTGGCCTGGCTCCGCCGTGAACGACACGCCGTGCAGCACCTGCTGGCTCGAGGTCTGCTCAAGCTTGGCGACCGACTCCAGCGAGGCCAGCGAGACCTCCTCGGCGGTCGGGTACGCGAAGTGCACGTCGTCGAACTCGATGGTCCGGGCGCCGGCCGGCAGCGGCTCGGCGCCGGGCCGGTCGGTGATCATCGGCTCCAGGTCGAGCACCTCGAACACCCGCTCGAAGGACACCAGCGCACCCATCACGTCGACCTGCACGTTCGACAGGGCGGTGAGCGGGCCGTAGAGCCGGCCGAGATAGGCGGTCAGCGCGACCACCGTGCCCACGTCGAGGGCTCCCCGCGCGGCCAGCACGCCACCCCAGCCGTAGACCAGGGCGGTGGCCAGCGATGCGGTGAGCATCAGGGAGACGAAGAAGATCCGGCTGTACATCGCCTGGGTGATGCCGATGTCGCGCACCCTCCCGGCCCGCTCGCGGAAGATCCGGGCCTCCTCGTCGGTGCGGCCGAAGAGCTTGACCAGCAGGGCGCCGGAGACGTTGAACCGCTCGGTCATCGTGGTGTTCATCTTCGCGTCGAGCTGGTAGCTCTCCCGCGTGATGGTCTGCAGCCGGCGGCCCATCCACCGGGCCGGGATCACGAACACCGGCAGCAACAACAGCGCCACGAGGGTGATCTGCCAGGACAGGGCGAACATCGCGACGAGCACCAGCGAGACGCTGATGACGTTGCTGACGACGCTGGACAGGGTGCCGGTGAACGCCTGCTGCGCACCGAGCACGTCGTTGTTCAGCCGGGTGATCAGGGCACCGGTCTGGGTACGGGTGAAGAAGGCGATCGGCATCCGCTGGATGTGCTCGAACACCTTTGACCGCATGTCGTAGATGAGGCCCTCGCCGACCCGCACGGAGTAGTAGCGCTGTGCCAGCGACAGGGCGGCAGCTGCGACGGCCAGCCCGGCAATCACCCCCGCCAGCACCTCGATCAGGCCGACCCGGTGCCCGAGGATGCCTTTGTTGATGATCTCGCGGAAGATCAGCGGGTTGAGGGTGCCGATGACGGCATCGATCACGACGAGGATCAGGAAGATGATCAACTCGCGCTTGTAGGGCGCGCCGAACCGGAAGATCCGGCGCAGCGTGCCCGGGGCCAGCTTCTGTTTGGTCACCGCGCTGTCGCCGGTGAACGACCGCCACGACTGCCATCCCGCGTGTCCCATCGACAAGCGCCCCACCTCCTACCTGCGCCAACACGGACGGCCGTGGTCATGTTCCGCCCAGGCCTGTCCCCCCATCCAGCAACTTCCGGGAAGTCGTCGCTCTGAGGGCCGCGAAAGCGACGTTTTCCGGGAAGTCGTCGCTCTGAGGGCCGCGAAAGCGACGTTTTCCGGGAAGTCGTGCGAGGGGTGTGCGAGGCGGGTGAGATCAGAAGGCGGAGAGGCCGGTCAGGGCGCGGCCGATGATCAGCTTCTGGATCTGGGTGGTGCCTTCGTACAAGGTCGTCACGCGGGCATCGCGGAGCAGCTTGCCGGCTGGGTACTCGTCGACATATCCATATCCGCCGTGTACCTGCAGACAGGCGTTCGCCGCGCGTACGGAGGCCTCGGAGGCGAACAGCTTGGCCTTGGAGGCGGCGAGGGAGTACGCCTCGCCGTGGGCTTTGAGATCGGCGACCTGCCAGGTGAGCAGGCGCGCGCAGTCGACGTCCACCGCGGTGTCGGCGATCATCTCCTGCACGAGTTGATGCCCGGCGATCGGCTTGCCGAACTGCTCGCGCTGGCCGGCATAGCCGATCATCGCCTCCAGCGCGGCCTGGGCGATGCCGGTGCACGATGCGCTCAGCGAGAGCCGGCCGTCGTCCAGCGCCGACAGGGCCACCTTGATCCCGGCCCCCTCCACTCCGCCGAGCAGCGCGTCGCGGCCGACGACCACGTCGTCGAGCACGAGCTCGGCCGTGTCACAGGAGCGCAGGCCCAGCTTGCCGTGGATCGGCACTGCCGTGAAGCCGGCCGCATCCGTCGGCACCAGGAACGCCGAGACTCCGCGGGCGCCCGGCCCGCCGGTGCGGGCCATGACCAGGGCGACGCCGGCGATGGAGCCGTTGGTGATGAACACCTTGCGTCCGGTGATCCGGTAGGACTCGCCGTCGCGGACCGCCGCCGCCTGCAGGTTGGCCGGGTCACTGCCGTGGTCGGGCTCGGTCAGCGCGAAGCAGCCCAGGGTCTCCCCGGTCGCCATCGACGGCAGCCACCGCTGCCGCTGGTCGGGAGTCCCCCACCGGCCTATCGCGCCCGCCGCCAGGCCCAGGTGCACCGAGACGATCGACCGGACGTTGGCATCGGCCCGGCCGAGTTCCTCGATGAGCAGGGCGTACGACAACGGATCGGCGCCGCCGCCGCCGTACTCTTCGGCGATGGTGAGGCCGAGGTAGCCGTTGGTCCGCAGCCCGGCCAGCCCCTCGGTGGGGAAGCGCTCCTCGCGGTCGTTCGCCAGTGCGCGCGGGCGCACGACGTCGTCGGCCCAGGACCGCACCGAGCCGCGGAAGGCCTGTTGCTCGTCGGACAGCCGCAGGTCCATGTCATGCCTCTCGCGCACCGGTGAGCTCGCGCAGCCGCCTGAGCTGGGCGGCCCGCTCGGCAGCCTCCTGCTCGGCCTGCGACCGGGCCGCCGCCGCCGCGAGGAGGGCCTTGGTCTCGGTCACGGCGCCCTGGGGCGGGGCCAGCACCGCGGCGACCAGATCCTCGACCGCGCCCTCTAGCTCGCCGGGTGCGACGACGAGCGTGGCCAGGCCGATCCGTAGCGCCTCCGCTGCCCCGATCCGCCGGCCGGTCAGGCAGATTTCGAGCGCGCGCGACGGGCCGACGAGGGTGACCAGCGGCTTGGTGCCACCCAGATCAGGGACCAGCCCCAGCGTGGTCTCGGCCATGCATAGCTGGGCGTCGTCGGCCAGTACGCGGAAATCGCACGCCAGGGCGAGCTGAAAACCGGCTCCGATGGCGTGCCCCTGCACGGCGGCCACCGTGACGAGGTCGTCCCGGCGCAGCCAGCCGAAGGCCTCCTGGTATCTGCTCATCAGGGCGTCGGCCTCGTCACCGGGCAGCCGCGCCAGCGCCGCGGCGCTGCGCGTACCGGGCACCCCCTCCGGGGTGAACATCCGCCGATCCATCCCCGCCGAGAAGGCCCGGCCCTCCCCGCGTACCACGACCACCCGAACGTCGTCCGGCAACGACCGGCCGATCCGCCGCAGCGCGCTCCAGGTGCGGGGGGTCTGGGCGTTGAGGGCCGCGGGCCGGTCGAGGGTGATCGTGGCCACCGCCGCGGCGATCTCCCAGCGAAGCCCGGCCTCCTCGTCGCGGCCGGCCGCCTCGCGGGACTGGTCGGTCACACCGGGCAGGCTACTGGTCAAACTCGCTCCTTGCCTGCCCAACGACATCGCTACTGTCGATGCTCACTCGCCTACTGACGTCGCGCCGCTGGCCCCGTGGGGGTTGCGGGCCGGCTGCGCGACGGTCACTTCTTGGCTTTGCGGGTTGCCCCGCCCCGGCCCCGCAGCGCGGCGCCGGACTCGCCCAGGATGCGATGGACGAAGCCGTAGGAGCGGCCGGTCGAGGCCGCCAGGGCTCGGATGCTGTGCCCGCCTTCGTACTTCTTGCGCAGGTCCGCCGCGAGCTTGTCGCGGCTGGCACCGGTGATGCGCTTTCCCTTGGCGGCGCCGGTCACTGGCGTCTCCCCTCATAGAGCGTCATCGGCGAAGAACGCCGGTGACCCATGATCGCGCTGGCAAGCCCGCACCGCCACTCAACTACGGTCGTCCCATGCATCCGCCCGTGGTGCGCGGCCGACCCGCGCGCCCGGAGACCACCGATCTAGCCCTGTGGATCGCACTCGCCGCCGTCGGGTTGGCCCTTACTGCTCTCGCGGTGCACTGGGGAGCACGGCTCGGCACGGCCAGCGCCCCGTTCGTCGGGCGCTACCGCCTCAAGGTCGACGCGGGAACGCTCCTGGCGCCGGCCGTTGCCGCCGCTGTTCTGCTGGCCGCCGCACGGGGACTGGCGGATCGCATGCGGTGGCGCGTCGTGCTGCTCGCCGCCTACCTCTCCGCACTCGCCTGGGCGCTATCGCTCGCCGCGGTCGACGGTGGCAACGGGCTGGCCGCACCGGTGACCAATGCCGGGGAATACCTCCGCGACGTTCCCGCCGTCCACGACCGGCCCGGTGGCTTCATCGCGGGATTCGTCGCCGCGAGCGGCGAGCACGCGACCGCGACCCGACAGCATCCACCCGGCCCGGTACTGCTGCTCTGGGCGGTGCAACGGCTCGGCGTGCACCGGCCGGCGGCCATCGGCCTGCTTCTCACCATCGTCGGCTGCCTGAGCGTGCCGCTCGTCCTCGTCGCGGTTCGTTCGCTGTGCGGGGCAGTGGCGGCGCGCCGGCTGGCCCCGGTGCTGGTGCTCGCGCCCTACGCGGTCTGGGTGGCCGTGAGCATGGACGCGATCACCGCGACACTGGGCGCCGCCATGGTCACCGCGGGTGTGCTGGCCAGCGAGCAACACCGGCGCGGCCCGCCGGCCGTTGCCTGGGCGGCCGCCAGTGGCCTGCTGCTCGGCGTGGCCGCGCTGTTCTCCTATGCCGCGCCGTGGCTGGCCCTGTCGGTGATCTGCGTCTACTTCGTCCGCCGCCGGGCACTGCTCAACACGGTCACCGGCGCGGCGGCCCTGCTGCCTCTGGTGCTGGCCCAACTGGTCGGCTTCGTCTGGACCGACGGCCTGACGGCCGCCCAGGCCGACTTCTCCATCCGGGTCGAGCCGATGCGCTCCGCCGTCGTCTGGGGCTGCCTGAGCCTGGTCGTCCTCGTCCTGGCCTGCGGACCGGCCATCGTCGCCTCCGCCCGCAAGATCCGGCGTACCCCGGGCTGGCCGTTCCTGGTCGGCGCCGCGGTGGCGGTGGGCTTCGCCGTGGCGGCCGGCCTGGCTCGGGGCGAGATGGAGCACGCCTGGGTGCCGTACTTCCCCTGGCTGCTCGTCGCGGCCGTGGCACCCGAGCAGCGCGGTGGCGAGCCCGCCCGGGCGCCGTTGTGGCTGGCCGCGACCGGGGCGCTCGGCGCGATCGCACTTGAGGCGATCTTGCACACGGCATGGTGATCGCGGACTACGTTTGAGCCACGGACGCCTGCCGTGCCCGAAGGGTCGACGATGTGGTGAACCCCGACCGGCCGGCTTCCGGTCTCGGATCGTCGGCCGCCGCGTCCTCGGTGCGCCGGATCCGCTTCGCGCTGTTCGCCATTGCCTTCGTCCTCGTCGGGGGCAGCGTCGGGTACGTGGTCCTGGGC
>QHCA01000229.1 GCA_003244095.1 Pseudonocardiales bacterium
ATCAAGAGGGTGATCGGCCTGCCCGGCGACGTCGTGGCCTGCTGTGACGACCGTGGCCGGGTCACGGTCAACTCCCATCCGCTGAACGAGCCCTACATCTTCGAGAACACCCCGCTCGACCAGCGGAACTTCGGGCCGGTCACCGTCCCGAAGGGACGGCTGTGGGTGATGGGTGACCATCGGGGCGGCTCGCAGGACTCCCGGGCTCATCGCGGCGACCGCTGGCAGGGCACGATCCCGGAGGACCATGTCATCGGGCGGGCCTTCGTCATCGTATGGCCGGTCGGCCGCAGTGGCGGGCTGCCGGTCCCGTCGGGCCTGCAGNNGTGGTGCTGACCCTGCCGCTGCTGCCCGTCGCGGCGACGTCGCGGCGCCGCCGCCACCGGTGACGTGCGCGGGCTCTTCCGGTCGTAGTCTGTCGGGGTCATGACAGCCGCCCAGCCGATCGACCGCCCGGGTGTGCGGGTCCTGCTGATCGACGGCCGCGACCGCGTCCTGCTGTTCCGCGCGCGCGATCCGGGGCGGCCCACCGAACCGCCGTACTGGTTCACCGTCGGCGGTGGGCTCGACTCCGCAGAGACCTCGGAGCAGGCGGCGCTCCGCGAGATGTTCGAGGAGACGGGGCTGGTCCGCGCGGCCGAAGACCTGGCCGGGCCGGTGTGGCACGAGGTGGCGGAATTCGGTTTCGACGGCGCCAGCTACCGGCAGAGCCAGGACTTCTTCGTCTGCCGGGTCGACACCTGGCAGGTGGACACCTCGGCGTTCGAGGAACCGGAGATCCGCTCCATCGAGGCGCACCGGTGGTGGAGCATCGCCGAACTGGAGGCCACCGACGAGGTGTTCTACCCGGAGATCCTGCCCGGCCTCCTTCGGCGCGTCCTCGGCATGGCGGGCTGAGCGGTGTTGCGACCGCAGCGCGCGACGGTGCGCCGGGATGCCGGGCTCCGCTGGCTTGAGGGCACCCTGCGCCGGCGGGGCTTCACCGACATCGCCGGCACCGACGAGGCCGGTCGGGGCGCGTGTGCCGGGCCACTGGTGGTCGCGGCATGCGTCCTGCCGGACGGCAAGCGGGGCCAGGTTCCCGGACTCGCCGACTCCAAGCTGCTGTCGCCGATGGTGCGCGAGCAGGTCTACGACGAGGTGGTCGCCCGGGCACAGGCCTGGGCCGTCGTGGTCATCCCGCCCGCCGAGGTGGACCGCCGCGGCCTGCACAGATGCAATGTGGAGGGGATGCGGCGGGCGGTGCTATTGCTCGACCCCCGCCCGGCCTACGTCCTCACCGACGGCTTCCCGGTCGCCGGCCTGCCCGTGCCCGGTTTGGCGGTCTGGAAGGGCGACCGGGTGGCGGCCTGCGTCGCCGCGGCCTCCGTACTGGCCAAGGTGACCCGCGATCGCATCATGGTCGACCTGCACGAGCGGTTCCCCACGTACGACTTCGCCCAGCACAAGGGGTACGTCACGCCGGAGCACGCGGCGGCCCTCGACACGCATGGGCCGTGCTCCGAGCATCGCCACTCCTACGTCAATGTGGCGCGGGTGCGACATCATGGGGTCATGACGGCCGCAACGGTGCTGGATGTTTCGGAGACCGCATGAGGCCCGCCGACGTACTCTTCGCAGCGGAGGCGGAATGAGCTCTGAGGATCTCGAGAAGTACGAGACCGAGATGGAGCTGCAGCTCTATCGCGAGTATCGCGACATCGTCCGGCAGTTCGCCTACGTGGTGGAGACGGAGCGTCGCTTCTACCTGGCGAACTCCGTCGACCTGCAGGTACGCAACGCCGACGGTGAGGTGTTCTTCGAGGTCACGATGCGCGACGCGTGGGTGTGGGACATGTACCGGCCCGCCCGGTTCGTGAAGAATGTACGGGTGGTGACATTCAAGGACGTCAACGTGGAGGAGCTCGAGAAGCCCGACATCGAGCTCCCCGGGGATGGCGGCCCGTTCGGAGGGTAGGGCTGGGACATGACCGAGGACAGCTGGGCCGCCAACCAGATCCGCTCCGAGCCGATCCCGCCGACTCCCGCGCATGTCGAATCGCCGTCGGCCGGCACCGATCAGCCGGACACCGCAGCCGACGACGGCCGGCCCGCCGAGGGGCAGGACCGGCCGCAGGCGGGCGTCCCGGAGGACGGGGTGACCGATCTGACGCCGGCCCCCGGCACGTCGGAGGGCCTGCCGGCGGTCGAGGGGACCTACGTCCCCGACGTCGGGCCCGGTGGGGCCGACGTCGACACCGACGAGCCCCCGCTTCCTGGCCGGGGGCGCGACGCCCGCTGAGCCGGCCGCGTACGACGGAGCCGCCCTCCGTCCACGTTCGGAGACAGGTCGTCGATGATGTCCGGCCAAGGGCCCGGGGGCGAGGTACGCACGGCGTGGCTGCCTGATCGGTCTAGGGCGCTTGGTCGAACTCTCCGGCTTTCGCTCCGCTCAGGAAGGCGTCCCACTCGCTCGGTGTGAAGACGAGTACGGCTTGGTCAGGCTCTTTGGAATCACGGACTGCCACCATGCCAGCTAACTTCGCAACTTCAACGCAGGCACTGTTGCCGTTACTGACCGTGCTCTTGCGCCAGACGGCGTGAGACAGGTCCACCGTCGCGCTCCTTCCGTCACGCCAGTTCCCTGGCGATGGCCGCGATCAACTCGGCTGACTTGGTCTTGCTGAGGGCGGCCGCGTGCATGTGGGTGTAGTGCAGGGTAACGCGCCGAAGGTCGTCTTCCCACTCCAGATAGACGTCGCCGGCCAGCGTCTCGATATAGGCGACCGGGGAGTGAACGTCATCGGGGAACTCAAGGATCGCCAGGTTGCCGAGCGTGCCGGGGTGACTGGCCTCGGAGAACGGCAGCACCTGGATAGTCACGTTCGGCAGCCTGCTGACCTGGATCAGATGGTGAAGTTGGTCGCGCATAACGGCTTTCCCGCCCATCTGCCGTCGCAAGACGCTTTCGTCGAGGATCGTCCATAGAATGAGCGGCGGCTCTTCGGTCAGGCACGCCTGGCGGGCGATGCGCACCTGGACACGCCGGTCGACATCCTGCTTGCTGTCGCCCACGCGCTGCGCGATGACGGTCGCCCGGGCGTAGTTCTCGGTCTGTAGCAGGCCGGGGACGACGGCAAGCTCGAAGTTCTTGACCGCCGTGGCGGCCGACTCGAGTCCGATGTACATGCTGTAGGGATTCGGAAGCTGGCCGTACTTGACCCACCAGCCGCGCTCCTTGCCCTGCTTCTGCAGGTCGAGCAACGTCTGGCGGTGGGCTTCGTCGGTGGCGTGATAGCGGTCCAGCATGACCAGCAGGTCACCGCGACCCACGCCGGTGTGGCCCGACTCGATCTTGTAGATCTTCGACTCCGAGCAGCCGAGCACCTCGGCGATATCGGCATGGGTGATCGCGGCAGCTTCGCGCAGGGTGCGCAACTCGCGGGCCAACTGCCAGCGCGCGATCGTCGGACCGGTCGGTCGTGCCACGGGGCCTACCTCCTGCTCGGGAGTACGTCAGTCTCGTCCGTGACCTTGCGAACAGGCAACTGATGTATCCATGGAACTTTCTTCCTAAGAATTCTCCACGGAGATCTAGTCGTTGAAACTTTTGTTTGTCAGTATGGCAGCCGGCGATTGACGCGTCCCCGCTGTCGTACCGCCTCCTGGCTGCGACGGTCGGGTGACAGAGGGGTGGTGGCGCGCATGACCCCCTCGCAGCGCGCCACTACCCCTCGGCGGCTTGGGGGGTTGACCCCCGGCGAGGGCCGGTGCGCATGTGGGTGCATGAGAGCGCCGCCCTCGCCGGGCCGTATCCCAGGGGCGACGTGACTCCGGCGAGGCCCGGGCTCGGTCCAGACAGGAGGCAGATCCTCGGTGAAGAGGTTGATGTATGGCTACCTGCGTGTCACCGGCGGCCAGCCGGACGAGGAGATTCTTGGCATCGAGCGTGACCTGGCGACCTTTGCCGAGGTCGAGGGCTTCTGCTTCGGGGAGATCTTTCACGAGTTCGAGTGCGGATCGCAGCGCGCCTTCCTGGCGCTCGTCGAGGAGCTCAGGCGGTCAGCGGCACGCGACGTGGTCGTACCGTCCACCGAGCATCTCGCGCACAATCCGGTATTGCGCAGTGTCATGCTCACGTCCCTCAGGTATTGGGCGGATGCGCGGGTCTGGGCACTGGACCGCTCGTGAGCCGGGCATTGGGCAGGGCCTCGTCGGCGGGCAACCCGTCATCCACAGCGCGGGTCGTGTCCACAGATCGCGCCGGCCGGCACCGCCGCAACGCCGGTCGGCACCAGGCTGGGGCCATGGCGGACAAGGACAGGCTGGGTCGGTGGGGCGAGGACCTCGCCGTGGCATATCTGGAGGACGCTGGGCTGACGGTCCTGGTCCGCAACTGGCGGTGCGCGCACGGTGAGCTCGACATCGTTGCCACCGACGGCCCGACCGTGGTGTTCTGCGAGGTCAAGACACGCTCGGGCTTGGGCTTCGGGGTGCCGTCCGAGGCCCTCGGCTGGGACAAGGTGCGGCGAATCCGCCGGTTGGCCGCCGCCTGGCTGGCCGAGGGCGGGCGGGGCTGGCCCGACCTGCGATTCGACGTGATCAGCATCGTCTGCCCGCGTGGTGGCGAGCCGACCGTCGAGCACCTCCGCGGGGCCTTCTGATGACGCTGGCGCGGGCCATGTCGGTGGCCCTCGTCGGGGTCGTCGGCCACGTCGTGGAGGTCGAGGCCGACCTCGCCTCCGGGCTGCCTGGGCTGGTGATCGTCGGCCTGCCCGACGCCTCGCTGTCGGAGGCCCGTGACCGGGTGCGGGCCGCGGTCGTCAACAGCGGGCACGGTTGGCCGCAGCGGCGGATCACCCTGGGCCTGTCACCGGCGACCCTGCCCAAGTACGGCAGCGGGTTCGACCTGGCGATGGCGGCGGCCATCCTGGTCGCGGCCGGGCTCGCTCCGGCCGGCGCGTTGCACGAGCGGGCGCTGGTCGGGGAGTTGGGGCTCGACGGCCGCGTGCGCCCGGTTCGCGGCGTGCTGCCGGCGGCGATGGCCGCGGCTCGGGCCGGCCTGCGCGGTGTCGTCGTCCCGTCGCACAACCGGCGTGAGGCGGCGCTCGTGCCGGGCCTGGAGGTGTGCGGGGTCGCCACGCTGACGGCGCTGGTGTCCTGGCTGCGTGGCGAGCAGGCGGTTGACGACGGTGAGCCACCTGTCCCGGTCCCGGCGGTCGAGGCGCCTTGGCCCGACCTGGTCGACGTGGTCGGGCAGGAGTACGGCCGGGAGGCCTTGGAGGTCGCCGCGGCCGGGGGGCATCACCTGCTCTTCGTCGGGCCGCCGGGTGCCGGCAAGACGATGCTGGCCGAACGCATGCCCGGGCTGCTCCCGCCGCTCGATCTCGACGCCGCGCTGGAGGTCACGGCAGTGCACTCGGTGGCCGGGGTCCTGCCACCGGGCGCACCGCTGGTCGACCGGCCGCCCTACCAGGCACCGCACCACTCCGCCAGCGTCGCCGCCCTGGTCGGCGGCGGCACCGGGCTGGCCCGACCGGGTGCCCTGTCCCTCGCCCATCGGGGGGTGCTGTTCCTCGACGAGGCGCCGGAGTTCCCTGGCGGGGTGCTCGATGCGCTGCGCCAGCCGCTCGAGCGCGGCGAGGTGGTCCTGGCCCGCTCGGGGGGCGTCACCCACTACCCGGCCCGCGTTCAGCTGGTCCTGGCCGCCAACCCGTGCCCGTGTTCGAGCCCCCTGGGGGATCAGGCCTGCACCTGCACGGCCGTCGCGCGCCGTCGCTACCTCGGGCGCCTGTCAGGGCCGTTGCTGGACCGGATCGACCTGCAGGTCGAGATCAACGCCGTGGGCCGGGCCGCGCTGCTGGCCGACGCGGCCGGACTGGAGCCCACCTCGGTGGTCCGCAAGCGGGTCGCCGCCGCCCGGGCAGCCGCGGCCGACCGCCTGGCCGGCACCGGATGGCGGACCAACGCAGAGGTGCCGGGCCAGGTGCTGCGCAATCGCTGGCGGCTGGCCCGATCCGTGCGGCTGTCGGCCGACCTCGGCTTGGAGCGGGGGGAGCTGTCCGCACGGGGCTACGACCGGGTGCTCCGCATCGCGTGGACGCTGGCCGATCTGGGCGGCCGCACGCAGCCGGACGCCGGTGATGTGGGGGCGGCCTACCACCTGCGGACCCGGAGGGCAGCGTGAGCGCCGATGCCGAGGTCCGGCTCGCCCGTGCGGCGCTGACCCGCATCTGCGAGCCGGGCAGCCACGGGCTGGCCGAGCTCGTCGCGCGGCGCGGTCCCGTCGATGCCCTGGCCGCGCTGTGGCAGGACGATCCGCCGCAGGACATCGCCCGGGATGTCCTCGCACGGCGAGGGGTCCAGAGGGACACCCGGGATCGGGCGGCCCGCGACCTCGAGGGGGTCGACGCCCTGGGAGGGCGGCTGATCTGCCCCGAGGACGACGAGTGGCCGGAGCGGGTCGATCAGCTGGCCGCGATCTCCACCGCCGGCGACCCGGCGATGCCACCGGTGGCCCTGTGGCTACGCGGGCCCGGTGACCTCACCACCCTGTGCGCGCGGTCGGTGTCGCTGGTGGGTTCACGGGCGGCCACCTCCTACGGCACCTTCGTCGCGGGGGAGTTCGGCCACGGGCTGGCCGACCGCGGGTGGACCGTGGTGTCCGGCGGCGCCTACGGCATCGACGGCGCGGCGCACCGCGGTGCGATGGCCGCCGACGGCCCGACCGTGGCGATCCTGGCCAGCGGGGTCGACCGGCCCTACCCGCTGGGCCACCACGGGCTGTTCGACCGGATCCGGGCCGACGGGCTGCTGGTCAGCGAGTGGCCGCCCGGGTGCCCGCCGCAGCGGCTGCGGTTCCTGGTCCGCAACCGCGTCATCGCGGCCCTTTCGGCGGGCACCGTGGTGGTGGAGGCAGCCGCGCGCAGTGGCGCCCGGATGACTGCCCGGCGGGCCGTCGAGCTCAACCGGCCCCTCATGGCGGTGCCGGGCTCGGTGACGTCCGCGATGTCCGTCGGTACGCACCAGTTGCTGCGCTCGGGGGCGGTGCTCGTCACCAGCGCGGCGGAGATTCTCGACACGGTGGGCCGGATCGGCGCCGACTTCGCCGAGCCGCCGCGCGGCCCGGTGACAGCCCGGGACGCTCTCGGCCCGGAGCTGAGCCGGGTCGTCGAAGCGGTCCCGGCCCGGGAGGCGCAGCCCATGGTGGAGATCGCCGCTCAGGCCGGGATCCGGGTGCGCGATGCCATGCGCGCCCTGCCGATCCTGGTCGGCCACGGCCTGGTCGAGGAGTCCACAACCGGCTTCCGGCTCACCACGGCCGGCCGCCGCTCGGCGGCGGCCGGCAACCAGCCGACTTCGCTGCGCTAGGGGCTGGCTGGCGTGGCGTGCTTGACGCGCCACGACCGGTCGATCACGGTCAGGTGGTGACCGATGCCGCCGCCCGTGGCTCCGCTGCCGCTCTGCGGGCCGGGCTGCCCCCTTCGTTGGGGGAGGCGGTCGAGGCCTACGAACGCCACCTGCAGGCCGAGCGGGGGCTCTCGCCGCACACCGTCCGCGGCTATCTGGGTGACGCGGTGGGCCTGCTCGACCACGCTGCCCGCATGGGTGCGCAGGACTGCGATGCCCTGAGCATCGCCGTGCTGCGCAGCTGGCTGGCCCGCCTTCGCAGCTCGGGGGCCGCCCGGGCGAGCCTGGCGCGGCGCGCTGCCGGCGCCCGGTCCTTCACTGCCTGGGCGCACCACACCGGGCGGCTCGCTGGCGACGTCGGCCAGCTGCTGGTCAGCCCCAAGCCGGGCCGTCGGCTGCCGTCGGTCCTGCGCAAGTCCGAGGCCCGGGCACTCGTCGAGCTCTCCGGTGGCGACGACGAGCTGGATCCCGTGGCCATCCGGGACCGGCTGGCCGTCGAGTTGCTCTACGCCACGGGTGTACGGGTCGGGGAGCTGTGCGGGCTCGACATCGACGATGTCGACCGCGGCCGGCGGGTCGTCCGGGTGCTGGGCAAGGGCGGCAGGCAGCGGTCGGTGCCCTACGGGGTGCCGGCCGAACATGCACTTGATGCCTACCTCCGGCAGGCCCGGCCCGCGTTGGTGACGGCCGCGAGCGGCCCGGCCCTGCTCCTGGGTGCGCGCGGCGGCCGGGTGGACCCGCGAGCGGTTCGCCGGCTCGTGCACGAGCGGCTGTCCGACGTACCCGGCGCGCCGGACCTCGGCCCCCATGGCCTGCGGCACTCGGCGGCCACGCACCTATTGGAGGGAGGAGCCGACCTAAGAAGCGTTCAGGAGTTGCTCGGTCACGCTACGCTAGCAAGCACGCAGATCTACACCCATGTATCGGTCGAGCGACTGCGAGCGGCCTACGAGCAGGCACACCCCCGGGCGTGACTTGCTCTACACCGCCGGATGAGGGGTCGCGTGAGGGCTAGGCACAGCAGCGAAGAGGAGCGCATCGAGATAGAGACAGCCGTCGCGGAGCTCTGGCGAGAATTCAAAGCCAGCGACGACCAGAAACTGCGAGAGCGCCTGATCCTGCACTATTCACCGCTGGTGAAGTATGTCGCCGGCCGGGTCGGTGCTGGCCTGCCGTCGAACATCGAGCAGTCCGACCTCGTGTCGTACGGCATCTTCGGCCTGATAGACGCCATCCAGAAGTTCGACATCGAGCGGGCCATCAAGTTCGAGACATACGCGATCAGCCGGATCCGCGGTGCCATCATCGACGAGCTGCGGGCCATCGACTGGATCCCGCGCTCGGTGCGCTCCAAGGCCCGCGACGTCGAGCGCGCGTACGCCTCCCTGGAGGCCAAGCTCCGGCGGACCCCTTCGGAGGCCGAGGTGGCCGCCGAGATGGAGATATCGGTCTCCGACCTGCAGGCGATCTTCGGACAGGTCTCCTTCGTCAACGTGCTCGCGCTCGACGAGATGCTCAACGGCGGCGACAAGGGCGACCAGCTCAGCCTGGTGGACACCCTGGAGGACACGCGGGCCGAGGATCCGGTCCAGGCGTTCGAGAACGAGGAGATGAAGCACCTCCTCGCGGGCGCGATCAACAACCTGCCCGAACGCGAGAAGATCGTCGTCACCCTGTACTACTACGAGGGCCTCACCCTGGCCGAGATCGGTCAGGTGCTCGGCGTGACCGAGAGCCGAATCTGCCAGATGCACACCAAGGCGGTCCTCCAGCTGCGCTCGAAGATGTCCGACCAGCACTGACCCATCGCCGCCCAGGCCGGCGCCGGAGCCCGCGGCCCAGGCGGCGCCCTCCGCCTGCCGACACCGGCCAGGCGAGCACCACAGGGCTCGGCCGGTTGCCCGGTGCCCCATTGCGGCGATTCTGCGTCACGCGGCCGCCGTCCACCCCGGCCACACCGGACAGGGGCAGCAGGCGGACCTGGCCCAGGCCGAGCAGCGCCAGCGGGTCGAGGTAGGTCTCACCGCGGAGCAGCCCCCAGTGCAGGCAGGCCGCCACCGGACAGCCGGGATGCCCGGCGGCCAACCGACCGAGCACGGCACCGGCGGCCACCGGCTGGCCGGCGGTGACCGACACCAGCACCGGCTCGTAGGTCGTGCGCAGGCCGCGCTCGTGCAGGACGGTGACCACGCCGCGCCCGGCCAGCACACCGGCGTAGCCGACCACCCCCGCCCCGGCGGCCAGCACCGGCAGGCCGGGCCGGCCGGCGAGATCGACACCGCGGTGCCCGGCACCGTAGGGAGTCGCCGGTGGCAGAAAGCCACGAACGACCACCGGCCGGCCGGGTAGTGGCCACTGCCAGGTCGCGGCGCCGGCCGGCGCGGCCAGCAGCGCAGCGGAGCACAACCACCCCGCAGTGGCCACCATGCCGGCCCGCGCCAGAATCCGGATCACCCGGCAAGAGTGCTGCGCAGTCGGGTATGCCCGCGGCGGCGGACGTTCATCTGTGGACAGGGGGAGCCCTGTGGACGGCGTTTTCGTCGCTGCCCGGTCGCGCGTACACTGGACAAAGCGGCTCGCTCCGGCGGGCCGACTTCGCGCGCCCTCCTCCTCTCGGCAGGGGGAATGTCCCATTCGGTCCACGGCAACACGCCGCGGCGGGGCAGCCCCGGGCGCCAGGCGCGGGCGGCCACCCGGTCGTCCGCGGACAACCGAACGGGTTCGGTCGTGACCGTGCCCGGACAGGAGCGTACGACCTTGGCAACTCAAGTCGTCTCCATGCGCCAGCTCCTCGAGAGCGGCGTCCACTTCGGGCACCAGACCCGCAGGTGGAATCCCAAGATGAAGCGCTTCATCTTCACCGAGCGCAACGGCATCTACATCATCGACCTGCAGCAGACGCTGACCTACATCGACAAGGCCTACGAGTTCGTCAAGGAGACGGTCGCCCACGGCGGCACGATCCTGTTCGTCGGCACGAAGAAGCAGGCTCAGGAGGCCGTCGCCGAGCAGGCCCAGCGGGTCGGCATGCCGTATGTCAACCAGCGCTGGCTGGGTGGCATGCTCACCAATTTCCAGACCGTCTTCAAGCGCCTGCAGCGGCTCAAGGAGCTCGAGATCATCGAGCAGACCGGCGGCGACACCGTCCGTACCAAGAAGGAGTCGCTCGTCCTCGAGCGCGAGCGGATCAAGCTCGACCGCACGCTGGGCGGCATCCGCGACATGGTCCGGGTGCCCAGCGCCGTGTGGATCGTCGACACCAAGAAGGAGCACATCGCCGTCGGCGAGGCGCACAAGCTCGGCATCCCCGTCGTGGCGATCCTCGACACCAACTGCGATCCGGACGAGGTCGACTACAAGATCCCGGGCAACGACGACGCGATCCGCAGCGCCGCGCTGCTCACCCGGGTGATCGCCGACGCCGTCGCCGACGGGCTGATGGCCCGCGCCAGCGCCCGCAGCGGAGGCGAGGAGGACGGTACGGACAAGCCCGATCCCGGCCAGCTCGCCACCGACGAGCCGCTGCCCGAGTGGGAGCGGGACCTGCTCCTCGGCCAGGCCCAGGCAGGCACCGCGCCGGCCCTCGAAGGGATCGGCGTCGACACGACCACGCCCAATTCCACCGCACCGAGTGCGGGTGCAGCCGATACAGGAGAAGGCAAGGATGGCTAACAACTATACCGCCGCAGACATCAAGCGGCTCCGGGAGCTCACGGGCGCCGGCATGATGGACTGCAAGAAGGCCCTGGACGAGTCCGACGGAGAGCTCGACCGCGCGGTGGAGATCCTTCGCGTCAAGGGCGCCAAGGACGTCGGCAAGCGCGTGCAGCGCACGGCGTCCAACGGGCTGGTCACCGCCCTCCTCCAGGGGACCGCCGAGGGTGTCCTACTCGAGGTCAACTGCGAGACCGACTTCGTCGCCAAGACCGACGGCTTCCGCAACCTGGCCGACGGCATCGTCGCGACCATCGCGCAGGCCCAGCCGGCCGACGTCGAGGCGCTGCTCGCCGAGCAGTTCGCCACCGATGCCGGCCAGACCGTGGCACAGGTGGTCGAGGCCACCGGAGCGACGCTGGGGGAGAAGATCGAGGTACGCCGGTTCGTCCGGTTCGACGAGGGCTACGTCGCGACCTACCTGCACAAGTCCAGCCCTGACCTGCCGCCGACCGTCGGTGTGCTCGTCGAGCTCGACAGCGAGCAGCCCGAGGTTGCCAAGGATCTTGCCCAGCACATCGCGGCGATGGCACCGAAGTACGTCAGCCGCGAGGATGTCCCCGCCGAGACGGTCGAGAGCGAGCGGCGTATCGCCGAGGAGACCGCTCGCGAGGAGGGCAAGCCGGAACAGGCGCTGTCCAAGATCATCGAGGGCCGGGTCAACGGGTTCTACAAGGACTTCGCGTTGCTGGAGCAGGCGTTCGTCAAGGACAACAAGAAGACGATCAAGCAGTTGCTCGACGGGGCCGGAGTGACGGTACGACGCTTCGCGCGGTTCAAGGTCGGTCAGGCCTGAGCGAGGCCACCGCTGAGGAGTTCCCCGGGCCATACTCACCGGAGCGGACCGAGGAGGAGACAGTGACCGAACGCGCGATGCCCGGCGGGGAGAGCTGGCGGCGAGTGCTGCTCAAGCTGTCCGGAGAGGCGTTCGCCGGCCCGGGCAAGCTCGGTGTCGACCCTGTCGTGGTCAGCGACATCGCGCGGCAGATCGCCGCCGTCGTGCGCACCGGGGTGCAGGTTGCCGTCGTCGTCGGCGGCGGCAACTACTTCCGCGGCGCGGAGCTGTCACAGCTGGGCATGGACCGCGGCCGGGCCGACTACATGGGCATGCTCGGTACGGTGATGAACTGCTTGGCGCTGCAAGACTTCTGCGACAAGGAGGGCATCGAGACCCGGGTCCAGACGGCGATCACGATGGGCCAGGTGGCCGAGCCCTACATCCCTCGGAGGGCGATCCGGCACCTCGAGAAGGGCCGGGTCATCATCTTCGGCGCCGGGCTCGGCGTGCCGTTCTTCTCCACCGACACCTGCGCCGCCCAGCGGGCCCTGGAGATCGGTGCGCAGGTCATGTGCAAGGGCACCCGGGTCGACGGGGTCTACGACGCCGACCCCCGCAAGCACCCCGATGCGGTGATGTTCGACCACCTGAGTTACTCGGAGTTCCTCTCCCGAGGGCTGCGCGTCATGGACGCGACCGCGGTGAGCCTCTGCATGGACAACGGATTGCCGATCGTGGTCTTCAATCTGGAGAACGAGGGGAACATCGCCCGCGTGCTCGAGGGTGAGAAGATCGGCACGATGGTCACCGCCAGCTGACGGCGCAACACAGGAGGCAGGGAGCGTGATCGAGGAAACCCTCTTCGAAGCCGAAGAGAAGATGGACAAGGCCGTCGAGCACTCCAAGGAGGACCTCGGCGCGATCCGGACCGGCCGGGCCTCGCCCGGCATGTTCGCCAAGATCGCCCCCGAATACTTCGGTACGCCGACGCCGGTCAACCAGATGGCCTCGATCTCGGTGCCCGAGGCCCGCATGGCCATCATCAAGCCGTTCGACCCCAGCTCGCTCAACGCCATCGAGAAGGCGATCCGCGACAGCGATCTCGGGGTCAACCCGACCAACGACGGCACGATCATCCGGGTGGTCATCCCGCAGCTCACCGAGGAGCGCCGTCGCGACCTCGTGAAGGTCGCCAAGGGCAAGGGCGAGGACGCCAAGGTGTCGATGCGCTCGATCCGGCGCCACGCCAAGGACGCCCTCGACAGGCTGGCCAAGGACGGCGAGGTCGGTGAGGATGACGTGCACCGCGCCGAGGGTGAGCTGGACAAGCTGACCGGCAAGTACACCGGCTCGGTGGACGAGATCGTCAGGGCCAAGGAAGCCGAACTGCTCGAAGTCTGATGATCCGTATCGCTGGGCGGCGGTCCAGGCCCGTGCCGCGCGCCGAGGACAACCCGGTGCCCGCGCCGGAGAGTTCGCGCGCCGGGCGCGACCTACCGGCCGCGATCGGCGTCGGCTTGGCGCTGGGCGCGGTCATCGTGATCAGCCTGTTCCTCTACCGGCCCAGCTTCGCCGTCATCGTCGGCCTGGCTGCCCTCTACGGCAGCTACGAGCTGGCGAAGGCGATCGCGAGCAGCGGGCGACGTCCCTCACTCGTGCCGATCCTCGCCGGCGGCGTTGCGTTGCTCGTCGCGGCCTGGTTGCGC
>QHCA01000230.1 GCA_003244095.1 Pseudonocardiales bacterium
GGCGGTGGCGGTGGCGGCGGCGGCGGCGGTGGCGGTGGCAATGTCACCGATCCTGAGGGCAAGCTGTTCGTGCTGGCCCAGAACAAGGCAGCCATGCTCGCCGGCACCCTGCGCACCGACCCACTGGCGCTGCGCATGAACGTCGGTGACTGCGGCAAGATCACGCTGACCAATGAACTACCCGACGTCGGCGCGTTCGACGGCAACTCCAAGACGACCATCCACATCCACCACGTGCAGTTCGACGTGCAGGGATCGGACGGGGTGTCCACCGGGTTCGCCTACGAGCACTCGGTCCGGCCGTATGCGGCCGAGGACCCGACCCTGACCGCGCCCGCAGCGGTGGGCGACAACGTGCTGCACCTGTCCAGCGTGGCGAAATTCCAGACCAAGACCGCCGACGGCGCCGCCGCCCAGCCGTTCATCGGTACGGGCATGGGCACCGAGAGCATCGAGGTGCACCAGGTCGTCGGGGTGGACGCGGCTAACAAGACGGTGACGCTCGACGCGCCGCTGTCCAACGCCCACGCCACCGGGCAGTACTCCGGCTTCGAGTTCATCCAGTACGAGTGGTACGCCGACACCCAGCTCGACAACATCTTCTGGCACGACCATGTCGACGGCATCCACGGCTGGGGCCACGGCCTGGTCGGGCAGCTGATCGTCGAGCCGGCCGGCTCGAAGTACACCGACCCGGCCACCGGCCAGGCGATCGCGTCGGGCACCATCGCCGACATCCAGGTCGACCCCAGCGCGCCCAACTACCAGGCCCTGCTGCCCGGCAAGGTCAACGGCAGCTTCCGCGAGCTGGCGCTGTGGACGATCGACGACAACGACCGGGGCGACTACTCCACCTTGAACCTCAAGGCGGCCCCGCTCAAGGACCGCCCGGATGCCGCCAACCGCTTCTCCTCGTACAAGTACGGCGACCCCAACACGCCGTTGCCTCGCGCGTACCCCGGTGACCCGGTCGTGGTGCGGACGATCAACGTCGGCCCGTCGATGGACACGCTGCACTTCACCGGGCAGCGGTTCACGATCGACAACCGGATCAGCTATGACGCATCCGGCAAGACACAGGGTGATCCGGGATACGGGAGTCCATCCACCGTGGGCACCCTGCAGGACACCATCCTGTACGGCATGAGCGAGAAGTACACGATCGCTCTGGAGGGCAACGGCCCCAACGGTCGGAGCAAGCCAGGTGACTACCTGTACTACAACGGCGACGACCGCCGGCTGCAGCAAGGCGCATGGGGCATCGTCCGGGTCCTGGGCGGCAGCTCTTCGAGCCTCAAGCCACTACCGGGGACCTCGCTCCCGAGCACTCCCGCCACCAACCCGTCGACCCTTCCGGCGGTGACCACGCCGAGCAATCCCTGTCCCACCGATGCGCCGACGCACGCGTTCAACATCAGCGCGGTGGACACGCCAGGGGCGGCTCGATCGGTCTTCGTCGACAGTTCCCGGGCCGCGGCGGTCCAGGCCGGCAGCATCAAGCCCGAGCCGCTCGTGATGCACGTGGCGGAGGGCGAGTGCGTCAAGGTCAGCCTGACCAACGGCCGGCCTTTCCCGGTGTCGTTCGCGGTCGGCAAGCTTGACCGCAACGCCGACTCCTCCGGTGTCAACGTGGGCTACAGCCCGGACAACAACACCGCACCGGGTGCGACGCGTGACTACATCTATTATGCCGACACGCACTACGTCGGCACCGCATCGGTCGTGGACATGGCCGGCACCGGTGGGGTCGCCCCCGACGGTGTGACAGTCACCCCGAACAGTCAGAAGAAGGGCCTGTACGGCTCCGTGGTCGTCGCCGAGAGGGGGGCCACCTTCACCGACCCCCAGACCGGCGCGGCGGTGGACATCGGGACCCAGGTAGACGTCCACGTGCCGGCTGTCGGCACGACGCCACAGAAGGACTATCGCGACTTCAGCCTGCTGCTGGCTGACAACGATCCGGCGATGTCGCAGGACTTCATGCCCTACCCCGACAAGGCGGAACCGGGCGGTACGAACATCAACTACGCCAACGCACCCAGCGGTGACAGCGCCGGCACGTTCCACACGGGGGGCTCCGACCCGGCGACGCCGGTCCTGAAGGCCTACGTGGGTGATCCGATGGTGGTCCACGAGATGGTCACCCCGGGCAGCGAGCAGCCGCACGTGTTCAGCCTCGGCGGCTGGTCGGCTCCTCGGGACAGGTGGGTGCCCAAGAGCGAGCAGACCGCCAACCAGCAACTGGGGCCCGGCCAGACCTTCGACGCGGAGATGGTCGGCGGCGCAGGCGGGGGCAAGAGCTGGGCGGTCGGCGACTACTTCTACGGCGACCTGCGGCGGCCGTTCACCGCGATCGGTGTCTGGGGACTGCAGCGGTTCCTGCCGCGGCCGGCCGACTGTGCCAACGTCGGCTCGGGCAACCCGGTCTGCCTCGTCGGCGGTGCTGCGCCGATCGCGGCGGTAGCACCGGACGCGGCGACGATCGGCACCGCCACGGCCGGCAACGGCTCCGCCAGTGCCAGTTGGACTGCCCCGGCCAGTGACGGGGGCTCCCCGATCACCGGGTACACGGTCACCGCCGTGGACGGCGCAGGCAACACGAAGACGGCCGATGTCGGCGGGTCTGCCCTTGCGGGGACGGTCACAGCCCTGACCAACGGGACGGCCTACCAGCTGACGGTGACCGCGACGAACGCCGTGGGCACCGGGCCGCCGTCGGAGCTGTCCAATGCGGTCATCCCAGCCGTCCCGGTGAACGTTCCGGGGGCCCCGACGATCGGCAGCGCCGCGAATGGCGTGACGACAGATGCCGTCATATCGGCAACGGCGAAATGGACAGCACCGGTGGATAATGGTGGATCGGCTATCACCGGCTATCTGGTGGCTGCCGACCAGTACAACGGGTCGACTTTTGTGTCGAGCACCGTGTGGGCGAAGCCGATTTCCGCGGCAGCGATTAGCCTCAAGTTCACCGGACTGGTCGCCGGCAAGAACTACCGGTTCCGAGTCAGGGCCATCAATGCGGTGGGTGCGAGTGCCTACTCGATCACGTCCAACCAGACCACGGCACGATAGAACGGCACGACTCTCGCACTGGAGAGCCGCGAAGAGGACCGGGTGCCACGGCACCCGGCCTCTCCGCTCACGCCGGCGAATCCGGCCATACCCACCGAAAGGAGATTCAGGAGTGTCGCGCGAGACAACGGGCCAGAGGCATCGCCAGGTCACCCGCGAAGGTCGACGGCTGCGGCGCACCGTCGCCTGCCTGCTGCCGGTGCTCGTCTTGTTCAGCGCGTGCTCCAGTGGGGGCCCGAAGGCCGACCCGGCTGCCAAGCAGCCGCCGCAGGCGGCCACCCAGCAGGTGCCCTCCGTGCCGCTCGGCACGACGCAGGCCGTCGTGGCGTCGAATGCATTCGGCCCTGGCACCGGCGACGTGCCGATCCACATCACGGTCTACGCCTTCCGGGACCACGTTGCGCCCGGAGCAGGCATCAGGCCGATAACGCCCGCGACGCACTGGGCCAGCGCCGACATCTTGGTGTGCCGGTCCAAGCCGGTGGTCTTCGACTATCCGGCGTGGGTGCTCGAAGCTGCCGACGGGCGCGTCGCGCAGACGACCAAGGTGCAGCACCCGCAGTTCCCTCAGCCGGCCTTTCCCAACGCGTCCACCAAGGCCGGCTGCGCCCGGGGCTGGGTGACCTGGGTGACGCCGGACAGCCTGACCGGCCACACGATCAACTTCGAGCAGACCCACGACCTCCCTGGACCGTGGCGCCTGCACTGACCTCAGCCGAACCTTTCCACAAGGTCCATCCGGGATCGTCCTCCTCGAAGCACTCACCGTCTGCGACACAGACCTTCGAGGAGACACTGCACATGGCGCTGACCACCACGAGTCCCCGCCGGTCGAACCCCGGGCCGAGCCGCAACAGTGCCCACGAGAGCGTTTCGAGGGCCGGCTCAGCGCTGCTGGTCGTCGCGATGTTCGCCCTCGTGACGGTGATGGTGGCGGGCATCAGCCTCGCCGTCCCCCTGCTTCGACACACCGGCCGGACAGCGACTTCGATCACGCTCGCCAACCCTGCATCGACCAGCCTCACGCTCGGTCAGCCGATCCGCACCAGTTTCGGCTCGCTCACCGCCTCCGAGGCCCTGCTCAACAATGGATTGTCGAGTGAGGATCTGGGCGGAATGTCGCACGGCGTGTCCAACCTCGTCGGCACTGGCAGCGTCGAGGTGGATGTCGTGGTCAGCCTCACCAACACCAGCAAGCGCGCCGTGGGGTTCGACGCCGGGCAGTTCAAGCTCCTGGTCGGGCCCGGCACGGCACCCGTCGGCAAGCCCATCAAAGCGACCAACACGACGCTGCAGGCGGGGCTGCTCGCTCCCGGTACCAGCGTGGACGCCCGCGTCACCTTCGTGACGGCGACCAACGGCTCGGCGCTGTGGCTGCAGTACGCCGACCCGGCAGGTGGCGGCCTCACTCGGATCGGTCTGGGCCGTACCAACGTCGTCAAGGCACCCGCCGCCCCGCACCAGCACTGATCGGCACGTGACCGCCCCCGGCACTTCCTCGATCCGAAGGGCACGCACCATGGCTCAGGCCACGACCGAGAGCACCGATATCGCCAGGCGCACGATTCTCAAGCTCGCGGGAGCGGGGCTCGCCGCCTCCGCCCTCAGCCTGCTCGACGTCGCCGGCCCGGGACCTCTGCGGGCCGCCCTGGCGGCAACGGCGGCCACCGCTGCCCGGCCGCCGATCCAGTTCGACATCGGCGCCACGCTCGCGCCGCCGGTCAACATCGACGGCACGATGTTCGGGTTCGGCCCGGTCTACACGTTGTTCCTCACGGTGACACTGACCCGGATGCCCACCCTGGCCGACAAGACCGTACTGACCAAGGCGCTCGCCTCCATCGAGAGCTGGTACCCCAACAGCCCGGCCGGGGTGTACGTCCATACCTCGTACGGCATCCCGTACTTCAACCGCCTGCGTGGCGGCATGACCGGCCCGGTCGTGTCCCCGCGGATGCCGAAGCTGCTCAGCGACCGCAGCCGGTTCGCCCTGGAAGAGGCGGTGCCGGGGCCGAGTGACATCCATCCGAGCAACCCCGGGGTCAACAAGCGCTTCTTCCGCGTACCGGTGCGGATCGAGGCCAACGACATGCTCATCACCCTGCGCAGTGACTCGCTGACCAAGCTGTACGAGGTGCAGGCCTGGCTGCAGGGCAGCAACCAGCTCAACGCCGTCACGGTGCAGTCGCCGAAGTTCACGGGGCTGCTCAACATCACCACGGCCCGCGTGATGTTCGGCGGCCCCGGCATGCCCCGGCGGATCGCCGACAAGGACGCACTGCCTTACGCCAATCGGATCCACCCCGATTCCCCGATGTGGATGGGATTCGCCGACCAGGTGGCGAACGCGTTCGGGCCACCCCCCATCTGCACGTTCCAGGGCAACAAGTCGGCGAGGCTCACCGACACCATCGCCGGCGACTACTTCTACAACGGTTCGATCCAGGTGCTGAACCACAACATCCTGGACCTGGCGGCCTTCTACCTCGTCGACGACTCAGGGGAGTTCGGAGCGGACCTGGCATACCTGGAACGGGTGCAGTACATGTACCGCCCCAACGACCCGCCGTCGTTCGGCAACGACGATCAGTTCACCGACGGTGGCGGTCCGACCTTTCTCCCGAACACCTACAAGGGCACCGACGACGCGCGCGCGGGTTGCACGGCCGGCAGCTGGTTGCCCAGCGGCAGCGGCCCGCAGCAGGTCTCCACGCACAAGATCCTGGGTCACATCAGCTGCCTGCACCGCTCGTCCCGGGCGGCCGACGGCACACCGATCCACATCCGGGTGGACGGCCCCGGCTACGACGAGCTCGACGTGCCCGACGGCTCCAAGCAGCCCAAGCTGCACTTCTCCGCGTTCGTGCCCACAGCCGACCATTTCCGGCGGATGCGCGTCAACCAGGCTGCGACGGACCTCGTCGCCGAGTTCAAGGTCGAGCCCGGCGACGTGGGACTCGAGCCGCGTATCACGGCCACGCGGCGGCAGAACTTCCTTGCTCCGTCGCGGTCCCGGCGCAGCTTCCCACTTCTCGAACTCAGCTGATGCGGCGAACTGCCGCCGCGTTGGCGACCCTCTTGCTCAGCCTCGTCATCGTGCAACTCACCACGCTCGCACCGGCGCATGCAGTGCTGTCGGCGATCGGCCCGATCGACCCCAGCACGGGCTTTCCGGCCTGGTACGAGGACGCCACCGGGCTGCGCCTGCGCCCCTGCATCACCTCGACCACGAACTGCTTCACCGGCGCTACCGTCCCGAACGCCAGCCTGCCGCCATCGGTGAGCACCGGCAACCTGCCGACGGAGTCCTTCTACTACGCGGCCAACGCCAACATGCCGACCGCCGGCGGCGGCAACGCCTTCCTGCAGGTGTCACTCTCCGGCGGATTCGTCGGGCACGTCGACTGCGGCACGGTGAGCGCCTGTCCCGAGCCGGGCAAGCAGGCCGTCTTCGGGCGGCTGCGCCTGCGCATCGACAACCTCGTCCCTGGCCAGCTGTACACGGTCGCCTATCCCTGGGGGTCGACCCGGCTCCGTGCTACCGCCTCGGGCTTGCGGTCCATCGACTACACCGTGGACGCCGGTTGTGCAGCCTCGCCCGGAGCACCCGCCGGGTGCAACCCGGCACTCGCTCTCGGCGGCCCGGCGAGCCCGTTCCTCGGTTGGGATCCCGCGGTCGCCCCGGCCGCTCCGGCCGGCTTCCTCGGCAGTTGGCCGGTCCGCCACGCGATCACCGGCAGCCGCATCGTCGACGCGGACAACCAGCCGGGCAACTACTTCCGCGTCACCGGCCCGGATGTCGGCGGGGCAGGAGTGGACACCATCTCGACGAACCTGTTCCAGATCAACGGCCAGGTGGAGCGGCCGGCGCTCGCGGACAGCGTTGCGCCGTCCGCGCCGGTCAACCTGGTCGCCACGGCGACCGGCACCGGCACGGTCCGGCTCAGCTGGGACTCCTCTACCGACGCCTATGGCGGGCCCGCCTACCGGGTGTTCCGGGACGGCTCCGCTACGCCGGTTGCCACCGTCACCAGCCCCACGTACGTCGATTCGGGACTGGCCGCCGGGTCGGCGCACAGCTACGCGGTGGATGCGGTCGACCAGGCCGGCAACGCCTCGTCGCCCGCAGTCACCGGCGCGACCACGGCCGCCACGCAGGACGTCTCACCGCCGAGCACGCCGACCGGTCTCGCAGCCGTGCCGGTCGCGCCCACCCGCATCGACCTGTCGTGGGGGCAGAGCGCGGACACCTTCGGTGTCAGCGGCTACCGGGTCTACCGAGACGGTCAGCCGTCGCCGCTGACCTTCGTCGAGGGCGCGACCGGCTTCAGCGACACCAACGTGGCTCCCGGATCGACGCACAGTTACCGCGTGTCGGCCGTCGACTTCGCGGCCAACGAGTCCGCCGGCTCGGTTCCGGTGAGCGGGTCCACCGCAGGCGTCCCTGACGGCACCGCGCCGGAGGCCCCGACGGGGCTGGCGGCCGCGGCCACCGGGGTCAACAGCGTGCTCGTCACCTGGAACGCTGCCGCGGACAACGTCGGGCCGACCGGCTACCGCCTGTTCCGGGACGACGTACTGCTGGCGACGACGGGCAGCACCACACTGATCTTCGACGACACCGGCCTTGCCGCCGGTTCGTCGCACGCCTACTCGGTCCAGGCACTCGACGGCGCCGGCAACCTGTCGGGCCGGTCGAGCCCGGTGACCGTCACGACGGCCCCGGCCGTCGTCAGCAATGACGTCACCGCGCCCTCGACACCCGACGCCGTGACCACCGTCGCGGACAGCCCGACCCGGGTCACGCTCTTCTGGACGGTCAGCACCGACGACACGGCGGTCACCGGGTACCACGTCTACCGCGCCGGCGCGACCACCCCGATCGCCCGGGTCACCAGCCCGCGCTACGTCGACAACGGCCTCACCTCGGGTGCCAGCTACGCCTACTCGGTGTCGGCCTTCGACGCCGCGGGCAACGAGTCCGCGCGTTCGATGCAGGTGCCGGCGACGACCGTACTGTCTGCCGACACGAACCCACCGTCGGCCCCGCAGGCCCTGACGGCCACGGCGACCGACTCGACGACGATCAGGCTGACCTGGGCCGCCGGTACGGACGACGTCGCCGTTGGCGGCTACCGCGTCTACCGCAACGGCGACCCGATCCCGATCGCCACCCCGACCGGCCTCAGCTTCGTCGACCGGCAGTTGGTCCCGGGCGCCACCTACACCTACGTCGTGTCGGCGGCCGACCGGGCCGGCAACGAGTCCGACATGTCCGCGCCAGGCTCGGCCAGCCCGCTGCGCACGCGTTGCAAGGCCCCCGTCATCGGCACCGCCGCCAGCGGCTCGACGACGGACAAGATCGTGTCGGCGAAGGCGACCTGGACGCCGGCCGTGCACAGCGGCTGCATCGTCACCAGCTACATCGTCGTGGCCGTCAGGGTTTCCAGCGGGGCCAGGAAGACCGGCCAGGCCGGTCCCACCGCCACGTCACTGGTATTCCCCGGCCTGGTGAGCGGCCAGCAGTACGCCTTCGTCGTCCAGGCCACCGACGGGGTGAACACCAGCGTGTCCTCGTCCCGGTCGCAGCCGGTCATCGCCCGCTAGCCGCGTCCCGCCGCCAGGCGGCCTGCTACTTCCCCGGGCCTCCGACGGGTGGTCCGGCTGGCCAGAGGGCGGTGAGGTCATCCGGGGTGAGTGGGTCGCGGTAGGCGGCGTGCAGTACCCGCTTGATCGTTTCGGCGTCGCTGTCGTCGGCGAGTCGGACGAACCAGTCAATGCCTGCCGGGTACGACCAGAGGTAGGAGCGAAGAAGTGTATTGCTGCCTCTGTCGGAAAGTGCATCCGAGATCGTTTCATCAGACCAGAATGGAACTCGGGCCCGGGCGTGTCTCGCGCACTCCTGAATTGGCGTTCCCGAGTTGACGGCAATATGGAGTTCGGCACGTACGAGCTGGATGTAGTGGGTCAGACGTACCCGACTAATCAAAGCTTCATCTTTGGGTGTGACAAACAGTGGGAGAACCTGAGCCAAACCTTCGAGCAGGACTTGGTGTTGGGCATGTACGGACATTAGGCGTACCCAGGGGACTTCACGTTGCGCGCATTGTTCGGCGTAACTGGCGCTTTGGAGTCCGTGCCCCAGCACCTCGTGCAGGCCGAACTGTTGAGCTCGTACCTTCGTAAAGCGAGCGTTGCGCAGATTGAGTCGCAGTCGTATGTGACGCCCGGCACCGTCAAGCCAATACGCCCAATAGGCGTCCTCGTGAGCCGTGATAATGCTGAGTTTGTATGGTGCGCTCGTTCCAGTCATCATCCGCACCGCTGGATCGAGATCGGCTACCGTCTGCCGCATCAGCTCTGAGGCGGACTCAACATCAAGTCGACCCTCTACCTGATCAATTTGGGTCTCTGTGTCCGCACCCCAGTCGATTCCCATCGCATTGAGGCAGCTTCGTGCCATTTCGCCGCGCTCGACCACATATTCTTCAGGCCAGCCGGCGGGTCGACACCCTTGGGTTTTAAAGACATAATCACCCAGCGAGTACCGCTTTCCGAGGAGAGCATTAACGTAGGCGAGGTGTGCGCCTATTCTCGCTGCGAGCCGAGAGTCATTGGCCAACTCGGCTTGCTTCAGCAGTCGCTCGAGCTGGTTGAGCACCGCCAGTCTACTGCCAGCTGCATCGATCTTCTCGTCTACCGGGTGGCAGTCAAAGTCAATGATAGGCGGTCCGCTTCGGCTTTCCTCGTATTTGTTCCACCCGCGGAGCACAGTCTCGATCTCGTCACGAAGAACCATCGACTTCCCATCGCAATGTGATGGCCTGACCCGGGTGCAAAAACTTAGCGCACAGGGTGATAGTGATATCATTACCGTCATAGTTCCATACCAGATTTTGTGTCACCGAATTCTCTGTTCCATCCGGATGCTCCTCCACCGCCGTACAATTGGCGAGTCGCGCAGCGCCACGCTGGCGCAAACGCAGCGTTAAGCGCCCTGTATACCGTGATACGGATTGACGCCAGTAGAGGCTATCGATAAAGCGCCCGCCAGAGCACCGGTAGGCCACCGCGGCCGACTCTCCGGGTCTGATGGGAGGAGACACCAGGCAGGCGAACTTGGCGAGGTTGGGTGTGTCGTGGACACGCTGGATCGCCACGCGCTGGTTGTCGGTCTGCTCCAAAGGCGAGATGGCGAGCTGTCCGTCCGTATGTTCAAGCCAGATATCTCGCGGGAGCCGCGCAAGCGGTTGGCTGGTGAGATTAAGGACCTGATAGCGGAATACAAGCTGTGCGCTTCCATCGCCGCTGATATCGATATTGATGGTACGGTCAAGGTCGACCACATTGCCTAACAGCGCCGCAAACTTCTCGACCTCGGTGGCGGAAACCTTACGACGATCGCCAAGTGCCGTCAGTGCTGACATTGCGGAGTCGTCATCAGTGGCGTCCTCCCATGGTCGTCGCGCAAGGCCAAGCATTCGACCGGGTATGGCGAGGCGGTCGCTCACACGGCTAATGACTTCCATACTCGTTATGCGTCGTCGACCATGAATAATCTCACCAACACGGCTGGGACTCAGATCGAGCGCGGCAGCGATCCGATTCTGACTAATCCCACCATAACGCTTGATCAGAACGAATAGAGTCGCAAAATCGTGCGTAGAACAAGCGATGGCGACATCGGCTCGTTCAATAAGGTGAGGAGGAAGTGCAGCCAGTGCCGCGTTCTGTTCGCGTTCAGACATGTGCGAGATCCCGGATGGCGCGTTGTTCACTTCTGCGGAGGTGTACGAGTGTCTGAGTGTATCCACGGTGGGTACCCAGGCTGGCGTTACCCGGGGCCGCCGCCCCGGACACGATCTTGGCATGACGCTCGAACCACAGGCAGGGACCCAGCTTGCAGCGCGGGGTCCGGAATGGGAAGCACTGAAGAAGCATGGACGTGATCTCCCGTCAGAGGCGTGGTGGGCCGAATGACGGGAGAGCCGTTGTGTCCGTCGTGTGGCGGGTTGTGTTGGGCGGACGGTGCCAGGGCGGTGTGCCAGGGCTGCGGCGGGTCGGGGGTTGTCGTTGCGCCGCAGCCGGTTGCGCCGCGGCCGGTGTCTCGGCGGCGGCATGCGGCTGGGGCGGGTCGACACCGGCCTGATGAGCGGAGGGGTCGGCGGTGAGGGGGTCGGTTTGTGTGCGGGTGTGGTATCTGGCGGAGGGGGATGTGCTGCCGGGTGGGGAGCGGGTGGTTTCGGTGCAGCGTGATCCGGCTCTGTGCCGGGTGGCGGTGGTGACCAGTGACGGTGCCCGGCGGACGTTGTACCGGGAGGACCGGCTGGTCGTGGCGCGCCGGGCCGTCCCCGACCCGGCGGGGGGGGTTGCTCGCCACCGAGACCGCCATCGCCTGGCGCCCGCTATCCGCGCTGGTTGACGCGGCGGCCTGTGTGCTCACTCGCGGCCAGCGCTGCGGCCGCGAGGAGACGGCCCGGCTCGCCCTGGAAACCATCGTCGGGCCGGCCATTGCGCTGGCCGCGGTGCGCGCCCTCATCGACGGGCGACGCGACGGTGTCTGGTGGGGGCCTGACTCCGGTGGCTAGGCGCGGACCGACGCCCGCACCTTGATCGTTCCGGCCCGGGTGAACTTCAGAGTCAGGGTGACGGGGTGCTTCAGCAGGAGCGCGTCGTACAGTCCGAGCCGGACGTGCGGGCCGCCAGGGACCAGCCGCTCGGTGGAGCCCCCACCGATGCTGAGCGCGCCGGTGGAGGTCTCCTCGCCACCGAGATACAGCGTCGCGTCGTGCGCGACCTCCTCGGAGCTGACAGCCGTGAGGAAGTCGGGGCCGGTGCCCTGGTTGGTCACCGTGAAGTAGACCAGCGCGTCGGTGGGCCCGTTCGGCTTGAGGTAGGCATCACGGACGACGATCCCCGCCTGGCTCACGGTCGCACCCACGGTCGACGCCCCCGGGGCCTTCGGCGCGGCGGCCGCCGTGGACTGGGTCGCATGCCAGAGACCGCCGAGCCCGACGAGGAGGACGAGAGCGCCGGCGAGATACCCCGCTCGCGGCGACGCGGCCGTGGCTGCTCGCGATGCCGGCACCGTCGCGGTCGACCGTTCGGCGCCTCCCTGCGTCGAGGGACGGGCCGTGCTGGGGCTCTCCTTGACCGGCTTCGTGCCTGGCTGCTTGGCGGCACTCGCCTTCGTGGCACTCGCCTTGGTGGCGCTCGCCTTCTTGGCGCTCGGCCGGGACGAAGGCTGCCCCGTCCCCTTGCGCTTACCTGAACTGCTCATGATCTCGCCCCACGGTTAGCGGATCCGGATGGTGGTGGTGACGGTGGACTCGCTGGAGTCGCCCGCGCGCACCGTGACACTGAGCTGCCACCGGCCGGCGAAGGGCACGTTGGCCGCGGCTGCTGTCCAGTGGCCCGGCCCAGCGCGCTCGAAGCGCACCGGCAGCTGGCTGAGCCGCCGGCTGGGCAGGCTCACTGCGGCTCGGACCTGGGCAACCGTCAGCGGCCGGCCGGCCTTGTCGACCACCTGCAGGTCGATGAGGTTCTGTCCTGCGCGGGCCGGTGAGACGACCACTCGTACGGTCGCGGCCGGAAAGGTCAGTGTGGCCCGGGCCGTCGGGTGATAGGTGTTGCGGGCCGGCGCGGATGCGACCAGGACGCTGGTCAGGGCGAGCACGACGACGCCGAGGAACACCTCGACGAGCAGCGACCGCCGCAGCCTGCCGCTTGCCCGGGGGTCCACCGGCCCGAGGCCCTGGTCATCTCCCAGGGGCAGCGGCATCGACCTGCTCACCGGCGGCCCGCGGTCGGCTGGCCGGCGGGCTCCGACGAGCGCCAATTCACCCGCCGTGACGGCGCCGGCCGGCACCTCTGGGCCGGCCTCGACGGCGGCGAAGCGCGCCGGGCCGTAGTGGCGCTGCACGAAGCGGCGGCCGAGGTTGGCCAGCGCGATCAACGCGACGAAGACGACCAGCTTGAGGAGGAGCAGTCGGCCATATGTCGTGCCCGTGAACGCGGGCAGGGTGCCCACCTGCCGCCAGCTCTGATACGCCCCCGTGACGATCAGGACCACGACGCTGCAGAAGGCGAGCCGGGAGAAGACCGGTAGCGCCCTGGCCAGGTGGGCCGCACGCCGGGTGGGCAGCAGGGTCAGCGCGAGCATGGCAAGGCCACCGAGCCAGAGGGACATCGCGGCCAGATGGGCGACGTCGACGGGGGCGGCCAGGGCGACCTGTGAGCCGGCCCCCGCATGTCCGGTCGGCGGCCAGGTGGCCAGCAGCCCCAGCGCGAGCGCCGCGCCGGTGATGACCGCCGGCGCCTTCGGCGGCGGGGCCCGCGGGGGCCGCGGGGGGCCGGGGGGGGGGG
>QHCA01000231.1 GCA_003244095.1 Pseudonocardiales bacterium
CGTCGTGGTTGACGTCGGCGGTGTCGAGCAGCCGCCACCGGCGGTCCCCGACCAGCGGGAAGATCATGGTGGTGGCGCCGTCGGTGCGGACCCAGCGGATCCGGTCGTGCGAGACAGGGTCGACGAAGTCCAGGTCGGCGTCGGCGATCAGCCAGGTCTCGCTGCTGTCGCCCTGCAAGGTGATCCCGAGTCGGCGTCGGACCTCGCTGTGCCCCCCGTCGGCGCCGATCAGCCACGGCACGGCGACCTGCTCGCAGTGGCCGTCGGCGTGCTCGAGTGTCACATCCAGCCGGTCGTCGGTCTCGTCGAACCCGGTGAGGCGCACCCCCCACTCGATCCGGCCACCGAGCCCGGTCACCGCGTCGCGCAATAGCTGCTCGGTGATGACCTGGTCGAGGAACCACACCTGGTCGAACCGGGTGGCGTGGGTGGTGAACCGGGCATCCATAGATGCCAGCAGCTGCCCGTCGGCGTGGAAGGCGATCCCCTTCCCGTGCACCGCTCGGGCGGCGAAAGCCTCGTAAAGGCCGACCTGGTCGAGCACCTCCATCGTGCGCGCGTGGACTGCCGCCGCCCGGCTCGTCGTTGCCGGGCCCGACGCGGCGTCGACGATCCGCACCGACACCCCCCGGCGCAGCAATTCGTACGCCGCCATCAACCCCACCGGCCCCGCGCCCGCCACCAGAACATCCATCGTCTGTCCTTCCCCACAGTAACCCTAACCGTCAACCAGATTGACGGTTAGGGTAGCAGGGGTCGCCGGAGACGCAACCGGTCCTGGGGAGCGGCGGGAAAGCAGCGGCGGCGGATGTGGGAGATGGAGTAGAGGAGGATGGCGGGATGAGCGGCTCCGACGGCACGGCGGTGAGCGGGGCGCAGCCGTTGGCGGTGCTGCTGCGCGAAGGGTTTCGGTGGTTCACCGAGCAACTCAACGACCAGGCCGCCGATGCTGGTGCAGTCCGGATCAGCGCAGGGGCAGCCATGGTGATGTCCTACCTGCGCACAGGTGGCAGCCGCCCGGCGGAGATCGCCCGCCAGATGGGCGTTAGCCGTCAGCACGTGCACGCCGTCGTTCGGGAACTCGTCGACGTCGGCGTCCTGACGCTCGCCCCGGACCCCAGTTCCGGCCGCGACATACTCATCACCACCACCGTCGTCGGCGAGCAACGCCGACTCAACGCCCTCGATCAACTCGCCGGGCTGGAAGCGGAGATCGCCGATCGCCTTGGACCCGACGACCTTGCGCACCTGCGCGATCTCCTCACCCGCGCCTGGGGGGCGCCGACAGTAGATCGACAGCGATTCCGTCGAAGCCCCCGCTCGATCGGCGACGCGTCCTCCTGAGGCCCTGGTCATGGTGAGTCCGGCGATCTTCCTCTCGCTGCTGTGGAAGCGATTGACCACCGGGCGGGCCAGGCTCGCCGCAGCGGGCGCGGCGATGGTTGCGCTCGGGCGGTCCGTTGTTCCCCACCGGCCTGTTTGAGGTGAGCCCAACCGAGCTAACCGCGCCCTCCCACGCCTGCAACCGTGGCAGCCCGAATCCGACCGGGCCGACACGAGGGGTACGCCCCACTACCCCTGGCCAGCAAGGAAAGCGCCTGGCAGGGCACATCTCTAACCATCGCCAGATCGCATCAGAGGGAATTGTTCATGGAATCGGTACAGGGCCTGTATCGGATCTGGCGCCTATTCGTGCCGTGAGCGGGCGACGTAGGCCGTGAGGCGGACCGTTGGTGGCTCAGATGAGTTTCAGCCAGTCATGGCCGGGGTGGACTCGTTTGATGCTGTCTAGCAGCCAGTTGCGCTGTCGATCGTCGAGGGCCGGCAGCGTGGTCTGGAGGTCGTGCAGGTCTTTCGGACGCGCGTGTTTGGCCTTGAACAACAGGACAACCTCTGGGATGAGGTAGGGCGCATTCTCCGGTGTGCTGATGGCGACGCTCGTCCACGGCATGGTCAGCGACGGATCGCGTCGGCAGATCCAGGTGTCGCCGTCATGTTCGTCCCTGAAGACGTCGACAACGAATGCGGCGTCTGACTCCGACCAGAGCCAGGTTTGGCGCCTGCTCGGGAATCCAGGCGAGCCATCGCACGTCGTCGTCGAACGGCGTTGGTCCAGTAGCTGGCCGATCTGCTCCGGCGCCCACCAGTTCACTCTCGCACATGGACAGGGCTCGGTGCAGGCCGCGGACTCCTACGGGTCGGCTCGCCGCATCGCGGCGTCCTGGCTCCTGTCGCGGGGCTGCGAGGGTGGCCCATCGGCTGGCGGTGGTGATCGAGAGCCCGAGGAGTTCGGCGAGGATGGGTGCGGGGACTTCGGCAGCGAGCTGGAACAGGGCAGCTCGGCGACCGCGGCCCAACCGGCGCGGCGTCCGTCGTCGGTTGTCGCATCGCGGGTGAGGCCGGCTCCCGCGTGCAGGGCGCCGGGAAGATCGCGGGCCGGCCCGGCGTACCTGCCAGTCCAGTAGAGCCGCCACAGGTCGGCGATGCGACCTCGCAGCACGTCGATGCTGGGTGGTTCGTCTTCGGCGGCCGGTCCAGCTAGGACCAGGCGGCGTAGTTCGAGGATCTCTGACTCGCGGCCGGCGGCCGCCAGGCCGCGGGGCTTGCCCATGACTTCGGCGACTGGCACGTCCACGGCGTGCGCGATCCGTACGAGGGTGTCGAGCCGGGCGGAGTGCCGTGTCCTCGCTCCAGCTTGCGGATCGTTTCGACCGACACTTCCGCGGCGACGGCGAGGTCGGCTTGCGACATGCGGCGGGGTCTCCGCAGCGCGGCGAGCCGCTGTCCGATGCTGCTGCTGGCCATGACAGCCCCGGTCGCTCGGGTGGTGGGACCGCCGAGCGACCGGCGCCCCACTGATCCACGGTACCGCGTCGGCGCGAGTTCACCGAGTATCTCTGACGCGTCAGCGCTCTTGGCCGTCGGTCGTGCGATCCGCTCCACCCCACAGTGCCAGTGCGGTACACACCCGTGCGCCCGGCCGGCCCAGCGGGCGGGCACCGGCGCCAGATACGTCGAACTGGGAACGGCTGGCACCAGTAGGCAACGCTTCGTGTTCAAAATTGTGTCCAAAGGCCCTATTGCGGCGCGGTGGGTGATGATGTCGGCTGACGCATCGCCTCTCACGGCTCAGATGGGCGGGGATTCGCTCCTGCTAGTGAACGAACCGGGGGTGCGAACGGGTTGCGGTAAACCGCGCAGGGCGGCCTCGCGTCCGTACCAGGGAGGGAGTCGCCGTGCGGGCGGCCCGGAACGGGGAACACAATGCCATGCCCAACGAGATCAGCCGGGCCGGCGGCCGCTACCGATGCGCTGGGGCCGGTGTGGGCTTGCGGTGCGCCCGCACGGGCGCTCGCCGGAGCCTTGTCTCTGGACAGGGCGAGACACCGCCGCGTGGGTGTTGGCGGGGTGACCCACGCGAACGGGAGGCGGGGGCGTGTGATGGCAGTCGTGACCGGCGTCGTGATCGTCGGGTTGCTGCCGGTGCCAGCTTCTGCTGCGGACTACTCGCGCACAGTCCGGGTGAGCGTGAGCAGCACCGGCGCGCAGGCCAACGACGAGACATTCGATCCCGCGGTCAGCGCTGATGGCCGGTACGTCGCGTTCACATCAGCCGCGAGCAACCTGGTACCCGGCGACACCAACAGCACCGGAGACGTGTTCGTCCGGGACACGCTCACCGGGCGGACCCGGCGGGTCAGCGTCAGCAGCACCGGCGCCCAGTCCGCTCTTGGCGGGTGGCATCCGGCGATCAGCGCCGACGGCAGGCACGTCGCGTTCGGCTCGCACGCAAGCAACCTGGTCCCCGGAGATACCAACAACGCGACGGACGTGTTCGTCCACGACATGACCACCGGAAAAACCCGGCGGGTCGACGTGAGCAGCACCGGCGCCCAATCCGACAGCTCTTCCGCCGACCCGGCGATCAGCGCTGATGGCCGGTCCGTCGCGTTCTACTCCAGCGCGACAGACCTGGTCCCCGGCGACACCAACAACGCCGCAGACGTGTTCGTCCACGACATGACCAACGGGAAGACCCGGCGGGTCAGCGTCAGCAGCACCGGCGCCCAAGTAGACGTCACCAGCTTCACCTTCGGCGCCGGGATCAGCGCCAACGGACGCTACATCGTGTTCAACTCGACCGCGAGCAGCCTCGTGCCTGCCGACACCAACGACTCCTACGACGTGTTCGTTCACGATGTGGCTACCGGGCAGACCCGGCGGGTCAGCGTCACCAGCGACGGCAGCCAGGGCGACGGCCCCAGCCTCTATCAGGCGATCAGCGCCGACGGCCGGCACGTCGCGTTCCAATCGTTCGCGAGCAACCTGGTCCCCGGAGATACCAACGCCGTTCCGGACGTGTTCCTCCACCACTTGGTCGGCTCCTGAACCGCCCCTCCACATCGGATTTAACCAGAACCGCGAACCAACAGGCACGTCGGATTCGGCCGGCGGGACGCGGCGCCAAACGTCCAGGACGAGAGTGGCGTGCACGCCAACCGACTGGCAGCGGCCAGGGGCCGCGCCGCCCGCATTCGAATCGGGACCGCACGATTACAAGAAGCCGGAGCCGGTACGGGCTCCCTTGTCTGACGCCCACTGCCGTGGCGGTGGGAGCCAGCCCTCGATGTGGGCGCGGGCACGCCGGGCAACGAGGTCGGTCTCGAGTTCATCGAGACGGTGGAAATAACGCGTGTGTGTCCAAAAGGCGTCGACTACCGGCCGTCCAAGGTCTATCGGCAGACCGCTGTCGGCGGCATGAGTGCATCGGCTCAGATCACCGATGAACCCAGCGGTGATACGCATCCACGTCGACGTTGCTACCGCAGATGACAGTGACGACGTGACGGCCAACGAAACGGTCACGGTCTTCCAGGACAGCAGCGACGCCGAGGGCGGCTGATGGCTCGACGACCAGGCCGGTGTGCTCTAGGAGCATCTGAATGCCCGCGATGATCGACGACTCGTGGACAAGGACGGCGTCGTCAGCCACCGTGAGGAGGTCGTCCAGAACGGCTGGGATGGGGTACCGGCCGGCGACGCCGTCGGCGATGGTGTCGGTCGATTCGGTGGTGATGACGCGGCGCTCGTGCCAGGAGCGGGTCATCGCTGGTGCACCCATGGGCTGCACGCAGATCACCCTTACTCCCGGGACCAGGGTCTTCAGGACGTAGCCCACGCCGGTGGCCATCGCGCCGCCACCCAGGGCGATCAAAACAGCGTCGAACGTGGATTCCTCGCCCGCCAACTCAAGGCCGATCGTCGCGGCGCCTTCGCAGGTCTCAACGTCCAGACTGTCCTCGACCAGCCGGACGCCGCGCCGTTGCGCGATACTCGCAGCCCGCTCGCGGGCCATTTCGAAGTCGCCGTCGACCAATTGCAACTCCGCACCCAGCGCGCGGATCCGATCGAGCTTAGTAACAGGTGCCCGCCGCGATGCCACGACCGTCACGTTGAGGCCACGGCGGCGGCCTGACCAACTGAGCGCCTGGCCGAGGTTGCCGGCGCTGGCGCACACCACGGCAGTCCGGCCCTGCTCGGTCAGGTGGCTCGCTACCAGCTCGGTACCCCGGGCCTTGAAGCTACGGACCGGATTCGCCGTTTCCAGTTTGATACTCACTGTGCAGCCAAGCTGGCGTCCCAGTGCATCGCACCGGTACATCGGGGTATTCAGAAATATGGGGTCAATCACGCGGCGGGCCGCGTGGATCCGGTCAAGATCAAGGCGCGTCTTGAGCACGCCAAGACCATATACACCCGACGGTGCCGCCTTGACCGTCAACGCCATGGACCCGGCGACCGATGACAGTCGACGTCGCCTGGTGGCAGGCTATCGGCACTGCCACCGCACAGGGTCAGGAGCTGCCCAAACTCGGCAGTCAGTTCAGTCAATGGGGCGTTTTCGTGTGTGCAGGCTGTGGCGTAGGGCCGCCCGCAGCTGCCCAGTGTGCGGTATTCGCCCGCGGGATGTCCGGCGCAGCGGTTGGCGACGTGGGTCTGGCAATGGCGGATGACGTCTCGTGGAAGTCGGCGCAGAGCCGGAACAGCATATCCCGCAGCGCGCCGGGGGTGATGACCTCGGTGCGTTGCCCGATGGTGCGCTGGAACAGGAACGGCTGCTGTTCTATGGTGACGCGTTCTGCCTTGTCGTCGTGGGTGGCCAGCGCGACGGTCGGCTGGTTGTGGGTGAGACGGCGAATGATGAAGGCGAGGACGTGGAACAGTTCGGCGGCAACGGGGACAACCCGTTCGCGGTCGGTCTTGGATGGTGCCGTCACCAGCAGCCCGATCACTTCGCCGTCGGGGCGGACGTATTGCCGGATGCTGAGCTGGGACAGCTCGAGCATGTCCTCGTTGCGGGCCCCGGTGTGACGCAGGGTTCTCACGGTGGCCCACTGCCCGAACGCGCTGTCTTCGGCGAGGGTGACGTTGACCGCCCGGCCGCTCTGTCCGTCGTGGACGGAACAGCCGCGTGTAGTGCCGATCATCGCTTCTCTGCACCACGCAAGTACGCTCGACGCGATCTGGTCACTTGGCGGAATCCAGGGGTGCTGCGCTCGCAGTGCGGAAGACTGCCTCCGTGACCGCCGGTGAGCTGCCGAGGCAGCGTGCCGAGGTGCTGAGGCTTGTCGCCGATGCTGTGCCGCGTCCGGTCGCGGGAGAGCCTGTTCGTGTCGCCATTGACGGCGTCGACGGCGCCGGAAAGTCCGTATTCGCCGATCAGATTGCTGAGGTCCTTCGGGCGGCCGGCAGGCCAGTCATCCGTGCATCCGTCGATTCCTTCCACCGTCCTCGCGCCGAGCGTCACCGACGCGGCCACGAATCGCCGATCGGTTTCTGGCTCGACTCGTTCGACTACGACCAGTTGCTCGGTGCGCTGCTCGACCCGCTCAGCCCCGGAGGATCGCGTCGTTACCGCACCGCCGTGCACGAGCTGGCCACGGACCGGAGGCTCGACGAGCCGTGGCACGTCGCGGTCGCGGGAGCCGTACTCGTGCTCGACGGGCTGTTCCTGCATCGCGACGAACTGTTCGGCTACTGGGACCTGTCGGTGTTCCTCGACGTGCCGTTCTCGGTGACGGCGAAACGGATGGCTGTGCGGGACGGCACTTGCCCCGATCCGGAACACCCGAGCATGCGGCGATATGTGCACGCTCAGCGGATCTACCTCAAGTCCTCGCGTCCTGCGCAACGCGCGAGCTTCGTCATCGACAACAGCGACTGGGACCACCCGGTTATCGATCAGACCCGGTAGAGAATCTGGTTCCGACGCCGCAACACGGCATCGGTCGCCAGAACTCCGTGGATGGTCAAGCGCTTGTCAGGAGATCGGTAGGCGAAGCCATGGCGCCGCGGACACCAGACGGAACCCCCCTGAGAGGGTGGTGACCTGATGGTCAGTGTCCAAGTAGGCGGGCGCGGTGGGCTCCAGACCTGCCTCACGCCCCCATTGACTCTCGGTCCACAGTAGACGGTGCTGCAGGCGACGCTGGCGGATGGACGGCAGCAGCCAAGGCGGCGGTGCTCACGGCCCAGGCGTCGCCCGCCGGTCGGGTGACTGGCTTCGGTCGCGTTCACAGCGGACGTGGAGAATCGCACGAGAAAACCCGTTTTACGAACACTCAACCGCAAACCGGTCTTCTCAATGCTGGCCGCGCGGCCCATCGACTGATCGACTCGGTTCGCGCCGGTGAAGGGAGTCGGACATGACGGAATCGTTGGTGCAGCCGCGAGAACCCAGCCTGACGGCGCGGGCGGCTGCGACGCATCGGGCCGTTCATCAAGAACTCGAAGGAGGCCGGACCTTTCACGACCCGGTAGCCCTGACGATTCTCGGCGCCGACCGTGACGAGATCGTACGGGACGCGGTTGCGCATCCCGAGCGCCGTCTCATGCGGCTGTTCATCGCCGCCCGCAGTCGATTCGCCGACGACACCGTCACCGCCGCCATCAGACGTGGCACGCGGCAACTCGTCGTCCTAGGCGCTGGCCTGGACACGTTCGCCTACCGCACCACCTACCGGGCCGACGAGCTCACCGTGTTCGAGGTGGACCATCCGGTGACTCAGGCATGGAAGCGCGAACGACTGGCTGCCAGCGGTCTGCCCATACCGGCGACGGTGTCTTTCGTACCGGTGGACTTCGAAGCCGGCTCGATACCCGAGGCGCTGACGGCGGCCGGCTTCGACTCCGGTGCTCCGGCGATTTTCACGTGGCTCGGCGTGGTGCCGTATCTGACGCAGGACGCTGTGCTCGCAACGCTGCGGTTCATCGTCGGCGTTCCCGGTGCCGAAGTGGTGTTCGACTACAGCAACCCCTCGGACTCGCTGCCCGCGCGACAACGCGAAGCCCAACGCGCCCGAGCCGCCCGGGTCGCAGCGGTAGGCGAGCCGTGGATCACCTACTTCGACTCCGAACGGCTCAAGGCCGACCTCATCGAACTCGGTTTCCACACCATCGAGGACCTGGGCCCAACAGGATTGTCGACCCGCTACTTCGGCGGCCCTCCGACCGCACCTCGACGCCCCGGCGGCCACGTGATCCGGGCGGCACGTCTCGACGTCCCGCTACCGTCTTGAGAGCGTGGCCACATCACTGATCGCGCTTCACCAGCGTCATCCGGCCTCCCGTGCAGGCGCCCGGCCTAGTGACCGACTCCGAGCATGTCGAGTGCCTGGATGGACGGGGCGAAGAAATATCCGCCGCCGGTCGGGATCACCCAGTTCGTCGTCGTGGTCAACCGTCGGAGCCGGTCGCCGTCGGCCGCCCCGAAGTTGGCGAAGAAGTGCCGCTCACCCCCGCCGGCGGCCTGCCCGATGACCGGGTCGTGGCCGATCGGCAGTACGCCGTCGCGCTCGTTGCCGGTGCCCTGCTGGGTGCTGAAGTCGGGGTTGTTGACCCAATTCCGGGTGACGAACTCGAACTGGCCCTGGATCGAGGTCTGGTAGGCGAGGAAGTGCAGTCCGCGGTCCACATCGTCGTGTGTCGGGTGCTGCAGGGTGGAAGGCGAGGCGGCCCCGTAGGGGATGCCCCGGCGGAGCAGCCGACGAGTCTGGGTGCCGACCTCG
>QHCA01000232.1 GCA_003244095.1 Pseudonocardiales bacterium
AACATCACCTACGAGGGCTACGGGCCGGCCGGGGTGGCGCTGTTCATCGAGTGCCTCACCGACAACCGCAACCGGGCGGCCTCCGAGGTCCGTACCGCGATGAGCCGCAACGGCGGCAACATGGCCGATCCGGGCTCGGTGGCCTACCTGTTCACCCGCAAGGGCGTGGTGCTGGTCGCCAAGACGACGGGCCTGAGCGAGGACGACGTCCTGACGGCCGTGCTCGATGCCGGCGCCGACGACGTGGAAGACATCGGTGAGGCCTTCGAGGTCGTCAGCTCGCCGGCCGACCTCGAGGCGGTCCGTGCGGCGGTCACGGCGGCCAGCATGGAGATCGAGTCCGCCGACGTGTCGTGGCTGCCGTCGGTCACGGTCGACCTCGACGAGGACGGCGCCCGCAAGGTGCTGCGGCTGGTCGACGCACTCGACGACTGCGACGACGTGCAGAACGTCTGGGCCAACTTCGACATCTCCGACCGGGTCCTCGAAGCCGTCGAGGCCTGATCATGCGGCTCAAGGCCACGCTCAGCTCCAAGGCCGAGGTGCCCCTGTCCTTCGAGCAGCGCGAGGAACTCGGCGGGGGCGTGCGGATCCCGATCGCCGGCACGATCAACGGGACCCCCTTCCGTACGACGTCGTTCCGGATGGGTGACTTCACCGGCATCGCCTTCCGCAAGGAGACCCAGCGCGCCGCCGGCGTGGCCCCCGGCGACGAGATCGACCTGGAGATCTCCCGCGACACGGCCGAGCGCACGGTGGAGCCGCCCCCCGCGCTGGCCGCCGCGTTCGGCACCGATCCGGCCGCCAAGGCGGCCTTCGACCGGATGTCGTTCACGCACCGTCGGGAGTACGCCGAGTGGATCGCCGACGCCAAGCAGGAGGCGACGCGCAAGAAGCGGGTTGCCAGGGCGCTGGAGTTGCTGCGGGCGGGCAAGCCGGCCCGCTGACCGGAGGCGCGGGCCTCGTGCCGGCAGCAAAGGCGCCGGCCACCTCACGGGCCGATCGTCGGAGTTGGCGTGTCGCTCCAGTCACGGTTGGCGAGCAGCCGATAGCGTGTCGAACACGTGTTCGGAACATGCTCGGAGGTGTGGCGGGTGCGGGTGCTGGGGGTCGACCCGGGGCTGACCCGGTGCGGTGTGGGCGCCGTCGACGGCCGCCCCGGCGGTCCGGCGTCGCTCGTGCACTTCGACGTCCTGCGCACCCCGCCCGACGCCGACATTGCCACCCGCCTGCTGTTCCTGGCCGACGCGTTCGCGGTGGCGATCCACGACCTGCGGCCCGATGTGGTGGCGGTCGAGCGGGTGTTCAGCCAGCACAACGTCCGTACGGTCATGGGCACGGCCCAGGCCGGGGCGGTCGCGATCACCGCCGCCGCGCGGGCCGGCGTCCCGGTGGCCCTGCACACGCCCAGCGAGGTCAAGGCGGCCGTGACGGGCTCGGGGCGGGCCGACAAGGCGCAGGTGACCGTGATGGTGACCCGCTTGCTGCGGCTGTCCAGCCCGCCCAAGCCGGCCGATGCGGCCGATGCGCTGGCCCTGGCGATCTGCCAGCTCTGGCGCGGCCCGGGGCAGGCCCGACTGGCCGCCCTGGTGACGGCGGCCGCGGCGGCGCGGCAGTGATCGCCAGCGTCAGTGGCCGGGTCGCCGCCGTTGCTCCCGACGGGGCGGTCATCGAGGTGGGGGGCATCGGGCTTTCGGTGCAGTGCGCGCCGGGCACCCTGGCCCGGCTGCGGATCGGCGAGACGGCCCGGCTGGCCACCAGCCTGGTGGTCCGCGAGGACTCCTTGACCCTGTACGGCTTCGCCGACGACGAGGCCCGCTCGCTCTTCGAGCTGCTCCAGACCGCCTCCGGGGTGGGCCCGCGCCTGGCCCAGGCGATCCTGGCGGTCCTGTCGCCGGTGGAGGTGCGCCGGGCGGTCGCCACCGAGGACCTGCCGACGCTGACCCGGGTCCCCGGCATCGGCAAGAAGGGCGCCGAGCGGCTGGTCCTGGAGTTGCGCGACCGGATCGGCTCGGTCGAGGGCGGCGAGCCATTCGGCGCCCCGCAGCCGGACGGCGCGGCGCCGTGGCGCGAGCAGGTGCGGCAGGCCCTGGTCGGTCTGGGCTGGTCACCTCGCGAGGCGGAGGAGGGAGTCGTGGCGGTGGCGGCCGATGCTGACGCCGGCACCGACGTCGCCGTACTGCTCAAGACCGCCATCCAGGCACTGGGTCCTCGATGACGTGCGGTCCGCGGTGAGCGAGCCCGAGGTGGTGGTGTCGGCCTACGCCGAGCCGGCCGAGCGAGAGGTCGAGGCCACGCTGCGCCCGCGCACCCTCGCGGAGTTCGTCGGCCAGCCGCGGGTGCGCGAGCAGTTGGAGCTGGTCCTGCACAGCGCGCTGCGGCGGGGCAAGCCGCCCGACCACGTGCTGCTCTCGGGCCCGCCCGGGCTGGGCAAGACCAG
>QHCA01000233.1 GCA_003244095.1 Pseudonocardiales bacterium
TTGCCGGTGCGCAGGTAGAACGGGACGCCGGCCCAGCGACGGGTCTCGACGCCCAGGCGGACCGCGACGTAGGTCTCGGTGGTCGAGTCGGCAGGGACGCTCTCCTCCTGCAGGTAGCCGGCCACCCGCTGCCCCGCCAGCCACCCCTCGGAGTACTGCCCGCGCACCGCAGCGTGGTCCAGGTCCTCCGGCAGGCTGATGGCGCGCAGCACCTTGAGCTTCTCCGTACGCAACGCCTCGGCGGAGAAGGCGACCGGCTCCTCCATCGCGGTCAGCGCCAGCAACTGCAGCAGGTGGTTCTGCAGCACGTCCCGAGCGGCCCCGGCGGCGTCGTAGAAGGCGGCCCGGCCGCCGATGCCCACGTCCTCGGCCATCGTGATCTGCACGCAGTCGACGTAGTGCGAATTCCACACCGGCTCGAAGAGCGTATTGGCGAAGCGGAGGGCAAGGAGGTTCTGAACCGTTTCCTTGCCCAGGTAGTGGTCNNGTCGATGCGGAAGACGTCCTGCGGGGTGAACACGCTGTCCACGAGCTCGTTGAGCTCGCGGCTGCTCTGCAGGTCATGGCCGAAGGGCTTCTCGACGACCACCCGCCGCCACCCGCCCGATGCTTCGTTGTCAGCCATCCCGGTGCGCGCGAGCTGCTTGAGGACCACCGGGAAGGCGGCGGGCGGTATCGACAGGTAGAAGGCCGCGTTGCCGCCGATGCCGTGGGTCTGTTCGAGCTCCCGCAGCGTCTCGGCGAGGGTGTCGAACGCCGCGTCGTCGTCGAAGGAGCCGGAGACGAACCGCACGCTGTCGTCCAGCCGTTGCCAGACGTCGTCACGCCACGGGGTACGGGCGTGCTCCTTGGCCGACTTCATGGCCAGCTGGGCGAAGTCGCCGTCACCCCAGTCGCGGCGGGCGAAGCCGAGCAGGGCGAATCCCGGGGGCAGCAGCCCGCGGTTCGCCAGGTCGTAGACGGCGGGGATCAGCTTCTTGCGGGCCAGGTCCCCGGTCACCCCGAACACCACCAGGGCGCAGGGTCCTGGCACCCGGGGCAGCCTGCGGTCGGCCGGGTCCCGGAGCGGGTTGTCGACCGGCGCCAGGTCGGCGGTACGTCGGGTCATCGCGCCGCCTGCAGCAGCTGGCGCAGGCCCTCGGCCCGGTCGGTCAGGTGCAGGTGCACCAGCGGCCGGTCACGCTGCGCCAGCGCCTCGCGGTCGCCCGCGGCCTGCGCGGCCTGCAGCGTGCCGAATGTGTACTCGCGGCCGGGGATCGGCAGATCCTGTGCCACGGCCCCGGTGACCTGCAGGAAGGCTCCGACCGGGGGACCGCCCTTGTGGTACTGCCCGGTGGAGTGCAGGAATCGGGGTCCCCAGCCGAAGGTGACCGGCCGCCCGGTGCGGGCCGCCAGGGCGTCCCGCAGACCCGCGGCGGCGCTGTCGGCATGCCGGTCGAGATAGGCCATCACGGCAAGATAGCCCCGGTCGGGGATGGCATCGAGCAAGGCATCCAGCAGGCCTGACACTCCCTGTGTGTCGCCGACGATGCGCGGGTCGGCATAGATCTCAACAGCTCCGTCGACCAGTACCGGGGACTCCTCCGGCAGGCCAGCCGAAAGGATCCGGGCGGTGTTCTCCTTGGACTCCGTGACGTTCGGCTGGTCGAAGGGGTCGATCCCCATGACCCGCCCGGCGACGGCGGTCGCGTACTCCCAGGCCAGGAACTGTGCGCCGAGCGGCCCCGTGACGCCCGTGTGCGGGTCGCCCAGGTCGGCCGCCCGTCCCAGGACGACCAGGTGCCGGTCGCCGCCCGGGTCGGCGCCCGGTGCTTTCAGGTCGCCCACCACCACGGGCAGCAGTCCGTTGCCCTGCTTGCCGGTCGACTCGGCGACCAGCTGCTCGGCCCAGTCGCCGAAGCCGGCGATGCCCGAGCCGGCATCGGCGAGCACGAGCTTGTCGAGCCCCTCGTCGCCGGCCCCGCCGAGCACCGCGCCGAGCTCCAACGCGGGATTGTCCACGTCGCAGGCGAGCACTGGCGTCAGCGCCGCCGCGTCGTCGAGCAGGGCGGTCACGTCGACGCCGGCCAGCGCGCTCGGCACCAACCCGAAGGCCGTCAGGGCGCTGTAGCGGCCTCCGACATTCGGGTCGGCGAGGAACACTTCGCGGAATCCCTCGGCTCTCGCCGTCTCCTCGAGCGGGGAGCCCGGGTCGGTCACGGTCACGAACCGGCGGCCCGGGTCGGCCACGCCGGCGTCACGGAAGGCCTGGGTGTAGGCCCGGCGGTGGCTGTCGGTCTCGATGGTGCCGCCGGACTTCGACGAGACGACGACGAGGGTACGGTCGAGCCGATCAGCCAGGGCCGCACGGACCTGGCCCGGATCGGTCGTGTCGAGCACGGTCAGCGCCACGCCGGCCGTGTTGCAGATGACCTCTGGGGCGAGCGACGAGCCGCCCATGCCGGCCAGCACGATGTGGTCGAGGCCCTCGGCGGTGAGCTGCTCGCGCAGGGCCTCCAAACGGGTGAGCAGCTCCCGCGACGCGGCCGGCGCGTCCAGCCAGCCGAGCCGGATGCTCGCCTCGTCGCGGGCGTGCGGACCCCACAGTGTCGGGTCCTTGGTGGCGAGGGCGGTCGGCACGCCGTCGTCGACGAGGCCGGCCAGCGCGGCTTTGTGGGCTGCAACGAGCTGGGCGCCGGTGACGGTGACGGCGATGCCGCCCGCTGAGCTCATCGAGCCGCCCGCTTCAACTGCTCCGACACGGTGGCGGTCAGCTCGGCGAAGGAGTCCTCGAACTTTTTGACCCCCTCGTCCTCGAGCGCCTGCACGACGTCGTCGTAGTCGATGCCGATGGCGGCCAGCCGGTCGAGAACAGCCTGCGCCTCGGCGTACCCGCCGGTGATGGTGTCGCCCGTGAACGTGCCGTGGTCGGCGACCGCGTCGAGCGTTGCCTCCGGCATGGTGTTGACGACACCGGGGGCGACGAGATCGAGGACGTATCGCGTGTCGTCGTAGGCAGGATCCTTGACCCCGGTCGACGCCCAGAGCGGGCGCTGAGGCCGGGCACCCAAGGCGGCGAGGGACTTCCAGCGCTCACCGCCGAACACCTCCTCGTAGTGCTGGTAGGCCAGCCGGGCGTTGGCGATCGCGGCCTGACCGCGCAGCTCCTGGGCCTCGGCCGAGCCCAGCTTGTCCAGCCGCTCGTCGACCTCGGTGTCCACCCGCGAGACGAAGAATGACGCGACCGACTCGAGGCGGGACACGTCATGGCCGGCCGCCTCGGCCTGCTCGATCCCGTCGAGGAAGGCGTCCATGACCTCGTCGTAGCGACGCAGCGAGAAGATCAGCGTCACGTTGAC
>QHCA01000234.1 GCA_003244095.1 Pseudonocardiales bacterium
GGCTGTCGTCACGGCGGCTGTCGTCACGGCGGCTGTCGGCCGCCGGGGGCTCGGGCCGGCCGCGAGGGCGGGGCCGGTTGCCGTCGACGTGACGACGGCCAGGCCGATCCCGACGGCCAGCAGCCGGCGCATGCCGGCCGGCACCGTGAACCCGGCCACACCGCGGGCGATCCGCGCACACCGGCCGGGCCGGGCTCCGACGACCACCAAGGTGACGGCGAGCGCGAGCCACGCCAGCGCTGCCCAACAGGCCGCGCCGGCCACCGCCAACACCAGCGCATCCGGCCCGCCGCCGGTCCATGCCCCCGGCAGGTCGCCGAAGTCGACGACGAGGGTGGGAAGGGGCGCCGCCACGGTCAGCAGGCCGCCGAAGCCGGCAAGCCCGGCCACGGCGGCGACCGATCGGATCGTGGTGCGAGTCATTCGCGCTGCCCTTCGTTTGCCTGTGTTTGCATTCGTACATGCTCACTGAACACCGGTCAACCCCGAATGCATGGAATTGTGCACAGGGTGGGCGCGACGGAGCGGAGTAGGGAAGGCTGTCGCGGGTGGACGGAGGGCCCGTGGAGGGCGACCGGTGGGAGGCGCTGTTCGGCGAGCTCGAAGCCGAGCTTGCCGCGTCGGGCGCGGCAGAGCTACGGGCCGAGGTCGCCGACCGCACCCGTCGTGAGATGGCGACCCTGCGCCTCGTCGACCGGCTCAGGCCGGCGATCGGCTATCCGCTGCAAGTCCGGCTCACGGTCGGCGGGATGCTCAACGGCCGGCTGGCCGATGTGGGATCGGACTGGTTGCTGCTGGCCGAGCGGCACGCCGCGGTGCTGGTGCCCTTGGGGCAGGTGGCCTCACTCGGTGGTCTGGCAGCGCGATCAGCGGCGCCGGGCAGCGAGGGCCGGGTCGGCGCTGCCTTGGATCTGCGGCACGCGTTGCGCCGGCTGGCGCGCGATCGGGCCGCGGTAGTCGTGGGTGTGGTCGACGGGGGCACCGTCGCGGGCACGCTGGACCGGGTCGGTGCCGACTTCGTGGAGATCGCCGAGCACCCGGTTGGGGAACCGCGGCGGGCCGCGGTGGTACGCCAGGTGCGGGCGATCCCTATCGCCGCGTTGAGCAGCGTGCGGTCGGGCTGAGCCGATCCGCTGCGGACCTTGCCTGGGTTGCCGAGTGGCGGGTAGCCACGCTCGACTGTGCCCGACGGCTCGTCGCGCCGTCAGTCCTGCGACTCGCTGCCGTCGCGACCCAGGGGGTGGTTGTCGACGAACTCCCGAGTCTGGTCGTAGAGCCGCGCGATGTATTCCTCGAGCTTGCTCTGCTCCACCCGCCACTGGCCCCGGCCGCCGATCTTGACGGCCGGCAGGTCACCGCTGCGCACGATCGCGTACGTCTGCGCGGAGGAGATGTTGAGGATCTCGGAAACATCCGACAGCAGGAGGAAGCGCTGTTGGGCCATTTGCGGTCGCTCTCCTCGGGTCGCACCTGGTTGGCCCAGTCTGCCACCGATCGCCTTGTCGGCGCGGCCCTCGTCCCCAGGACACCAGCGGGCGCACGCCAGATTGTGGATGGCCGATTCCGTCCGGCGGCCGGATAGGGCACGATACGTCGGCACACGTTGGACGATTCGGTACGAGGGGGGTGTGGCGGACATAGCTGAGCGCACCCTGACGCCCGCGGGTGGCCTGGGCCCTGACGACCAAGCGCCGATGTCGGCGCTGGCCGGCAGCCTCGGCTCGCCGCCGGCCCGCCGGCTGCGCCAGCCGTCGTGGCTCGACCTGCGGCTGGTGCTCGGTGTCCTGCTGGTCCTGATCTCGATCGTCCTGGGCGCCCGCATCGTCGCCGCGGCCGACTCGTCGACGCGGGTGTGGGCGGTCAGGGGCGACCTGGCGGCGGGCACCACGCTGACCGATGACGACGTGCGCGTGGTCCGGGTCCGGCTCTTCGACGACGCCGACCGCTACCTGTCCTCGTCGGCGTCACCGGCCGGACGCACGATCTCGCGGTCGCTGGGTGCGGGCGAGCTCCTGCCACGGGCCGCCCTTGCCAGCCAGCCGTCGGGCCGCCTGGTTACCTTGCCGGTGCCGGTCGGCCACGCGCCGGACTCGCTGCACCGGGGTCAGCGCATCGACGTCTACGCCACGTCCAAGACCACCGGGACCGGCAGCCCCGGACGCACCGATCGAATCCTGACCGGTCTCCCGGTGCAGGGTGTGCGGGCGCCGCGGGCCGGGCTCAGCGGCGGTAGCACCGACTACGCCGTGCTCATCCTCGTGCCACCCGACGACGTGTCAGCGGTCATCGCCGCGCTGCGCACCGACGTGATCGACGTGACGGTGGTCACGGGCGCCTCATGACGCTGCCGATCCTGACGGCCGTCACCGACGCGTCCTGGGAGGCCGACCTGGTGGCCGGGCTCGCCGGCTCGGACCTGGGCGTCACCGTTGTCCGGCGCTGCGTCGACGTGGCCGACCTGCTCGCCGCCGCGGCCGCCCGCACGGCCGAGGCGGTCGTCCTCTCGGCAGACCTGCGCCGCCTGGACCGGGCCGCGCTGGCCCAGCTCGCCTCGGCCGGGGTCGCCGTCGTCGCCCTGGTCGAGCCGGGTGACGAGCCGGCGGAGCGTCGGCTCCGGCAGTTGGGCGTGGGCACCGTCCTGGCCACCGACGCGGGCGCCGCCGCCATCGCCATCGCGCTGCAGGCTGCGGTCGTCACCGCCCGGGCCGACGCGCTGGCCGGTCCGCTGGCTGATCCGCTCGCGGCCCTCCCGCGGCTGGACGCCCCGATGGCCGGGCCTGCCCTGCCACGCGGAGGCGGCCGCATCGTGGCGATCTGGGGACCGACCGGTGCGCCTGGTCGCACCACGGTTGCCGTGGGGTTGGCCGACGAGGCGTCACGGATGGGCGTGTCCACGATGCTGGTCGACGCCGACACCTACGGAGGGAGCATCGGCCAGGTCCTCGGCTTCCTCGACGAGTCCCCGGGGCTGGCTGCCGCGACTCGGCTGGCCGGCAACGGCCGGCTCGACCTGCCGGCCCTGGCGGGGCTGGCCAGGGGCACCGACCCGTGGCTGCGCGTGCTCACCGGCATCGTCCGGGCCGACCGCTGGCCGGAGCTCTCCGGCGATGCCGTGGAGGCGGTGCTCGACCTGTGTCGCAGGCTCGCCACCTTGGTCGTCGTCGACTGCGGCTTCTCCCTCGAACAGGACGAGGAGATCGTTTACGACACCGCTGCGCCGCGGCGCAACGCTGCCGCGCTCGCCGCGCTCACTGCCGCCGACACGATCCTGGTCGTCGGTGCCGCCGACCCGGTGGGCATGCACCGGCTGATCCGCGGGCTGGCCGAGTTCCGCGAGCTGGCCGTGACCGGGGTGCCACGGGTGGTCGTCAACAAGTTGCGTCGGGGGGTCACGCCGGGCGACCCGGCGACCGAGCTCGCCGCTGCGCTCCGCCGACATGCCGGAGTCGACAATCCGGTGCTCCTGCCCTACGACCGCACGGCGCTGGACCGGGCGATCGGCGTGGGCAAGTCGCTGGCCGACGTGGCGCCGGGGTCGGCCCTGCGCCGCGGGCTGACCGAGCTGGCCGCGGGCGTCGCCGGGGTCGCGCCCCCGAGCACCCAGCGGAGCCGGCGGCGGGTGGCCGCCTGGGCTCCCGCGGCCCCGTAGCTTCCACCCTCCCCGACTGCCGGGATCTACCCAGGCGGGGGGCGGCACGACTCGCCGCGCTTTGCGACGGACAGGAGGGGCTCAGTAGTCCCGCAGCTCGGCCCGCGCGACCGACTGCAGGTGCACCTCGTCCGGGCCG
>QHCA01000235.1:0-157 GCA_003244095.1 Pseudonocardiales bacterium
CCTCCGGAATCAGCGCCACACCGACCGATGCCGCGACATCGAGGAGTACGCCGGACACCTCGAGCGGCTCCGCCAGGCTGCTCGCCAGGTCACTGGCCATGGCCATCGCGGTGACCGCTTCCACATCGCGCCGGAGCAGCACCGCGAACTCGTCGCC
>QHCA01000235.1:169-2841 GCA_003244095.1 Pseudonocardiales bacterium
ACCTGGTGGCCGAGCGTGTCGTTGACCTCTCTGAAGCGATCGATGTCGAACAGCATGACCGCCCCGCGGTCCGCTGATCCGGGGACGTGGTCGGGGCCGGCGGCCAGGAGTTCATCGACGCGCAGCAGGAACAGCGCACGGTTGGGCAGGCCGGTCAGGCTGTCGTGGTGCGCCTCGTGGCGCCGGAGCTCCAGCAGCCGGAGGTTGCTTCGCAGGGCCTCGGCGTGCGCTGTCAGCGTCTGCAGCAGCCGCAGGTCCTCCTGGGTGAACGAGCTCATCGCACCGATCCGGTTGCCGACCTGCAGCACCCCCACGGTGTGCCCGCCGTCGTGCAGAGGGACCAGGAGCGCGTCACGCAATCCGGAGCGGGTGAGCCAGGCGCGCAGCTGCGGATCGCGGGTGCCGCGCGGGATCACCACGGCGCCCACCGGCAGCTGCTGATGGTCGGTGTCCGCCCACGGGAGGAATACCGCGTGCTCGGCCTGCATCAGGTCGGCGGCTTCGGCGAGCAGCCGCGACCGAACGCCGTCATTGGTCTCGGGCGCGCCCACCGACTGGGTGAACGCGAAGAGCCGACCGAGGTCGGCGTGCTGGCGCTGCAGCCGTTGGTAGGCGTGGTAGCCGACCGCCACCACCGCGACGAGCACGGCGAGCAGCAGCAGGGCGGCCCGGTTGACCTGGAGGACCAGCAGGCTCAGCAGGGCCAGCGTGGTGTTGAGGATTCCGGCCAGCCCGACGACCGGAAGCACCCGGGCGAACACCGACATGGTCAGGCGGCCTTGCCGCAGAGCTATGGCCACCGGGGCCGCGACCGCGCCGAGCACGGCGACGAGCAGCATGGCGAGGTAGGCGATCAGCCAGTCGCCGGGGTGCAGCCCGGCACCGGGGTGCAACGACTGGAACAGCAATTCCGCGACGGCCACCTCGGCGGCGAACAGGCCCAGATTGAAGGTCGCCGTTGCCACTGCGGTGCGGCGCAGCAGGAACACCACGCCCGCCCCCACCAGCCGGCCGAGCAACAGCCACCACGGCGGCAGCAGGAACAGGCCGAGGACGAAGGGCAACTCGCTGAGTGAGACCGACCAGGCCTGGTGCCCAATCTCGATATGGATCTGGCTGCTCTCCGCCGCCATGAAGAGCGCTGTGAGCAGCAGCGCGATCACCGCCGCATCAGCCGGCCCACGAAGACTGGGCCTGGCTACCAGCACCAGGAGCGTGGCGGCCAGCAGCGCCAACACGCAGCCGAACCCGGCCAGGCGCCGATCAGCCCCGGCATCCGCCCTGGCGGACAGGGCTGGTGGTCGTGCGCGACGAGGCAAGCAGAGCCCTCCTTAGCGGCTGCGGCTACGCGTCAGTTCACCGACGAGCCGCTTTGTGCTGAGAGCGATCCGCCGTGCACCGTGACGTTCACGGACGACCCGGCGACTGCAGTCGCCGGTGAACCGGGGAGCGCCGTCCAGATCGCCACGCCCAACCCTGCGGCGACCAGTACATTCCCGAACTTGCGGATCGTGCTCATATCTACCCCCAGTTGCTTGTTTGCTGTCTCCTTACGACTCGGCGTGGTTGCACTCTTACCTTAGGTGATCAGGCTCACCCGAGGGCCGAATTGCCATCTTGGGCGGTACGGACGGCGGCCACGGCGAGGTACCGTTTCGGCAAGCCGCCCTGCGAGGAGATGTCTTGCCCGCCGCTGACGATTACCTGCACGCCGCTGCCGTCCGAGCGCTCGAGCACCGGATCGCGCCGAGCGAACAGCTGGCCGCACAGGCCGAGCAGGTCGCCGTGGCCTGCCACGGCATGGCGGGCCGGTTCCACACCGGCGGCAAGCTGCTGGTCTTCGGCAACGGCGGCGGGGCCACCGACGCGCAGCACATCGCGGTGGAGTTCGTGCATCCGGTCATCGTCGGCAAGCGGGCACTGCCGGCCCTGTCACTCGTCGGCGATATCGCCACCGTGATGGGCGTCGCCCGCAAGCACGGGATCGACGACGTCTTCGCCCATCAGTTGAGGATCCTCGGAGCGGCCGAGGACATCGCCCTCGGCGTCTCCTCCGACGGCAACTGCGTCAACGTGCTCCGCGGACTCGAGGCGGCCCATGCGGCCGGGCTGCTCACCGTCGCCCTCGTCGGCGGCGACGGCGGGGCGATCGCGGCCAGCCCGGCGGTCGACCACTGCTTCGTCGTCGCCTCGGCCGACCCCAACATCGTCAAGGAGGTGCACGTCACCCTCTACCACGTGCTGTGGGAACTGGTGCACGTGTTCTTCGACTCACCCGCGCTGCTCGCCGGCAGCGGCAGCGACCCGCAGGCGGTGGGTGACGGCTTCGAGTCGCTCTATCCCTTCCTGTACTCCGGTGCGACCACTCTTGAGGAGGCGCTGGCCAGCGTCGCCGGGTCGACGCTGGACAAGGTCAACGAGATCGTCGAGCTGCGTCGCCGGATCAGCGACGAGTTCGCCGGCCGGCTGGCCGCCTGCGGGGCCGCGCTGGCGGCGTCCTTCACCGGCGGCGGCAAGGTGCTGGCCTTCGGCAACGGCGGTAGCAGCACCGACGCGCAGGACGCCGTGCACACGTTCTTCGATCCGCCGGAGGGCACGCCGGCGCTGCCTGCGCTCTGCCTCACCAGCGACGCGGCCGTGATGACCGCACTGTCCAACGACGTCGGGTTCGA
>QHCA01000235.1:2949-3141 GCA_003244095.1 Pseudonocardiales bacterium
GGCAAGATGGCCGAGCTCGACTGCCTGGACTTCCTGTTCGCGATCCCCTCGTCGTCCGTGCACCGGGTACAGGAGGTGCAGACCACGCTGTACCACGTGCTCTGGGAGGTCACCCAGGCCGCGTTGAGCGCGCCGGCTCAGGCCGAGCGGGCACCCGCGATCACTGCCTGACCGAGGCTGATCCCGCCGTCG
>QHCA01000235.1:3360-3490 GCA_003244095.1 Pseudonocardiales bacterium
CCTGCGCCGCGAGGTCGGCCACGACGGCGCGGATGAGGTCACCGCCGTGAATCTCCATGACCGGCGCCTCCAGGACCGGCCCTCCGGAGACCGCGACCCGATAGCTCCCGGTCTCGGCCGGGTCGACCAG
>QHCA01000236.1 GCA_003244095.1 Pseudonocardiales bacterium
GCCGCCCTCGAAGGCCACGAACAACCCGCGATGCCCGACGTCGAACGGGCGGCGGCGCAACGACGCGACCAGGTCGGGCAGGACCGCGACCCCGCGCTTGTCGTCCATCTGCCGGAACGCGATCACACCCACCGTCACCGCCATCGCCCCGCCGACGAGCAGCAGCCCGCGCGAGGCGTTGAACGAGAACGGCACCGAGCCCAGGTGCACGGTGTGCTGCCCGCCGAGGCCGACCAGCAGGGAGGACGCCGCGGTGGCCAGCATCAGCACGACCCGGACCATCGACTGGATGAAAGCGAAGACCCGGCCGCGCAACTGGTCGTCGACCTCGCGGCCGAGCAGGGTCAGGCCGGAGAGGTAGGCCATGCCGGCGCCCAGTCCGACGAACAGCGCGCAGATCATGGCCAGCGCCAGGAAGGGCACCGCGAACAGTGCCATCACCGACGCGCCGGCGAGCACGATCGACATGGCGAACCACCGGCGGCGGGACAGGTCACGGGCCAGCTTCGGGCCGAACCCCATCCCGGCGCCCAGGCCGATGAACAGGCAGGCGAACAGCAGGCCGAAGGTCGCGTCGCCGCCGCCGAGGCTGACCGCGTAGAACTTGGCGGTCCCGACGACGAATCCCCCGGCCGACAGGGCGCCGAATATCCCGATCACCAGGCCGCGGACCAGCTTGGAGGTGCGGACGTAGCGCCAGCCCTCGCCGATGGAGCGCCAGAGCCCGGCCGCAGGTGGGGTACGGGTGCCGTCGGCGCGCCGCCCGCTGATCTGCGGGATGAACACGACCACGATGGCCGACACCAGGAAGGTGAGGGCGTTGAAGTAGAGGGCCAGGTCGACCCGGTTGGCCGCGAAGTAGCCGTGGGGGACCTTCGTGGCGAACAGCCGGGTCACCGTGGTCAGCGACGCGAACACCAGCGACGCGATGACCGGCGTGAGCCCGTACGTCGAGAACAGCGAGATCTGGTTGGCGGTCTCGAGCTGGTCCTTGCGGACCAGATTCGGTACGGAGGCCTCCTTGGCCGGGATCCAGAACATCGCCACGACCTCGATGAGGAAGGAGGCGATCAGGGTCCAGCCGATGCGCCCGACGATCGGGATCGTGGCGAAGAGGCTGAACCGCAGGACGTCGCAGACGATCATCGTGATACGGCGGTCGAACAACACGTCCACGGCCCCGGCCAGCGGGGCGAGCACCAGGGCCGGCAGCAGCCGGACCACGACGACGCCGCCGAAGGCCGCTCCCTTGGCCGCAGTGCCGGACACCTGGTCGGCCGCGATCGTGGTGGTGGCCAGCAGGCCCAGCCAGTCGCCGATGCTCGACAGCGACAGCACCACGAACAGCCGCCGGAACGCCGGCACCCGCAACACGGCCCGCAACTGGTGGCCGACATCGACCGCCGCCGCCGGACCGGCGGCGACGGGCGGGATCGGCTCGGTGGTGATGGCAGCTCCGCAAGGTCGTTTCGGTCAGCCGAGAGCAGGCGCGGCCGCACCGCTGACCCCACTCTAAAGCGCCGAGATGACACTGCGGCGATCCAGCGCGCATGCCGCGCGACACGCCGACACGCCCCACAAGCGTGCATGATCACGCGCTGGGGTGGCGCGCAGGGCGCGCTGGGGGGGGCGGCGGTCGGCCTAGCCGGCGGCGCTGGCCTTCTTGGCGGCCTTCTTCGCCGGCGCTCTGGCGGCCTTCTTGGCCGGCGCGCGCTTGCGGGCGGTCTTGGTCACCGGGCCGCGGGCGCGGCGGTCGGCGAGCAGTTCCGCGGCCCGCTCGAGGGTGATCGACTCGATGTCGTCGCCCTTGCGCAGGCTCGCGTTGGACTCGCCGTCGGTGACGTACGGGCCGAAGCGGCCCTCCCGCACCAGGACCGGCCCGCCGGTCACCGGGTCGGCACCGAGCTCGCGCAGCGGCGCGGCGGCCGCCGCCCGCCCGCGTGCCTTGGGCTGCGCGAGCAGGGCCAGCGCCTCGTCGAGGGTGACGGTGAACAGCTGGTCCTCGGCGGCCAGCGACCGGGTCTCGGCGCCCTTCTTGACGTACGGGCCGTACCGGCCGTTGGACGCGACGACCTCCTCGCCGTCGGGTGCGGCGCCGACGATTCGCGGGATCGTCAGCAGCCGCAACGCCTCCTCGAGGGTCAGCGTGTCCAGCGACATGGCGGCGAAGAGGCTGGCCGTGCGCTCGCCGGACTGCACGTAGGGGCCGTACCGGCCGGCCTTGGCGACCACCGGCTCGCCGCTGGCCGGATCGACGCCGAGGTCACGGTCGCCCGACGGCGCGGACAGCAGCTCCTCGACCTTGTCCGGCGTGAGCTCGTCGGGTGCCAGGCCTTCGGGGATGCTGGCCCGCTGGCCCTCGTCGCCGCCCCGCTGCAGGTAGGGGCCGTACCGCCCGACCCGGACGATCACGTCACCGCCGATCGGGATGGAGTTGACGCCGCGCGCGTCGATCTCGCCCAGCCGCTCGGCCACCATGGCCTTGAGACCGCCGGACTGCGCGATGCCGCCGTCCTTGCCGTGGTCGGAGCCGAAGTAGAACCCGGTCAGCCAGTCGAGGGACTGCCGGCGGCCGGTCGCGATCGCGTCGAGGTCCTCCTCCACCGAGGCGGTGAACCCGTAGTCGACCAGCCGGGCGAAGTAGGTCTCCAGCAGCCCGACCACGGCGAAGGCCACCCAGGTCGGCACCAGGGCCGTGCCCTTCTTGAAGACGTACCCCCGGTCCTGGATGGTCTGCATGATCGAGGCGTACGTCGACGGACGACCGATGCCGAGCTCTTCGAGGGCCTTGACCAGCGACGCCTCGGTGTAGCGGGCCGGCGGCGAGGTGGTGTGGCCCGTCGGCTCCAGCGCGAGCGCCGAGAGCGGCTGGCCGCGCTCGACCCGCGGCAGCCGGCGTTCGGCATCCTCCAGCTCGGCGTCGGGGTCGTCGGAGCCCTCGACGTAGGCCCGCAGGAATCCCGGGAAGGTGATCGTCTTGCCGCTCGCGGCGAACTCCGCCACCTCGCCGGTCTCCGACGTGCCGGCCAGCCGCAGGGACACGCTCTGGCCCACGGCGTCGGCCATCTGCGAGGCGACGGTGCGCTTCCAGATCAGCTCGTAGAGCCGGAACTC
>QHCA01000237.1 GCA_003244095.1 Pseudonocardiales bacterium
CCAGCGGCTGGACGTACTCCCGGTCGATCCGGTCGCGGACGTGGCGCAACTGCGCGAGGTCGCGCAGGCGCTGCGCCGCGGCGGGTCTGCTGGTCACCTGCGAGATCGTGCCACGTCGCGCCCGGGTTGGCGGCACTAGCTCTCCTGGTCCGGGGCCGGCGGCGGTTCCGGCTGGGGGGCGGCCTGCTCGAACGTGACGTCGACAACCTCGAAGCCCTTGCTGCGCTCGGCCTCGGCCTGGCTCGAGTAGGCGCGGCGATCCCCGCGCGTGAGGACGACGTTGTCGGTGAACGGGGTCAGGAGTGCCCGCGGAGACAGCTTGTCGACCCTGACCACGTTGATCTCGACGCACAGCACGAGTGCCGCCGCGGTCAGGTACAGGAACGCGATCAGGCCGAGGACGACAGCGAAGACCCCGTTGGTGGCGCTGGCGTTCCTGACCACCCTGTCCACGTAGATGACCCCGAACGACTGGAGCAGTTGCCAGATCACCGCTGCCGCCACCGCCCCGGGGACGACATCGCGCACCGACAGGCTCCTGGTGGTGGCGACCCGGAAGACGAACACGAAGATCGCCGCGTTGACGGCCATGGCCGCGGCCAGCGCAAGGACCTTCACGAGCAGGCCGAGTGAGCCGGCAGCGCTGCCGCCCAGGATCGACAAGGCCGTCGTACCGAGCACCGCCACGCCGGCCGTGACCAGCAGCAGTAAGCTGCGGCCGCGCGTCTTGAACGGGTTGGGCCGGCTGTTGCGCGGCACCCGCCAGGCGGTGTTCATCGCGTACTGCACCGCCTGCGCCACCCCGAGCCCGCCGTAGAGGGAGCCGCCGATCCCGACCACGAGCCCGGCCGTGCCACCACCGAGCCGCCGGGGGTCGCCGAGCTGTTTGCCGACGACCGGGAACTGGGCCAGCGCCGAGTCGAGCACCTGCTTCTGCAGGTGAGGATCACCGGCGAGTACGAAACCCAGGACCGTGGACAACAACAGCAGCAGGGGGAACAGCGAGACGAAGCCGTAGTACGCGATCAGGGCCGCGAGGAACGGGCCGAAGTCGTCGAAGTACTTGTACACGACGGCAAGAGGGAAGCCCGCCAACGGATGCCGGCGCTGGAACCGGTCCAGCCGCGTCACGATGGCCACGGCACACTTCATCACACGGGTTCGCCCGTAGCGCAAGCGCTGGCGCCGCTGGTGGGTCGGCAGGCAGAGTCGCGGCTATGAGACTGCTGGTCATCGGTGGGGGCGACTTCCTGGGGCCGGGGGTCGTCACCGCGGCCCTCGAGGGTGGGCACGAGGTGACGACGCTGACCCGCAGTGGCCGCGGCGTGCCGGCCGGTGCGGAGTCGCTGCTCGGCGACCGCGAGACGACCGAGGGCCTGGCGGTGCTCTCCGGCCGGGAGTGGGACGCGGTGGTGGACACCTGCGGCTACGTGCCGCGGGTCGTGGGGCGCTCGGCCGCCGCCCTGGCCGGTGCGGTGGGGCACTACGTGTTCGTGTCGAGCATCTCCGCCTACGACGGCTGGCCGGAGGCGCCGATCCGCGCTGACACGCCGACCCTCGCCTGCCCCGTCGACGCCGGCCCGGACGACGGCCACTACGGCGAGCTCAAGGCCGGGTGCGAGCGGGCCGTGCTCCAGCACTTCGGCGGCCGGGCCATGATCGCCCGGGCCGGTCACATCGTCGGTGTCGGCGACAACGTCGGGCGGCTGCCGTGGTGGATCAACCGGGTGGCCCGCGGCGGCAAGGTGCTGGCCCCGGCGCCGCCCGAGCGGTCTCTCTCGATGGTCGACGTACGCGACCTGGGGGCCTGGCTGGTCCGCTGTGCAGTGGCCGGTGTCACCGGTGAGATGGCGGTGACCGGGCCGCCCGGGCAGTCGTCGTTCGGCGATCTGCTCGGTGCCGCCAAGGCCGCCACCGGGTCCGACGCGAGCTTCGTCTGGGTCGACGACGCGTTCCTGATGTCGCAGGAGGTCGAGCCGTGGCTGGAGCTGCCGTACTGGCTGCCCGCGGAGTCCTGCCCCGGCGCGGAGGATGTCGACACCTCGGCGGCCGAAGCGGCCGGGCTGACCTGCCGGCCGGTGCCCGAGACGGTGCGCGACACCTGGGCCTGGCTGCGTGACTCCGGTCCGCCGCCGCAGCGGTCCGACCGGCCGGCACCGGGCATCGACGACAACCGCGAGCGTTCGGTGATCTTCGCCTGGCGGGCCGCCGGCCACTGACCACCGAGCGCGGCCTGCCAAGGAACGCCGGCCGACTTCTACGCCAACGTGGTCAAGCGGGGCAATGCCGGCGCGCACTGACGAGTTCCCCCGCGATTGAGACGTGGGGGTGTGGTGCCGGCCCGCCCGATCGCCGTCCTGGCAAGATGCCGGCATGGAACGTGTGCTTGGAATCGGTGGACACTTCATGCGGGCCGCCGATCCGGTGGCCCTGGGCGCGTGGTATCGCGATTGCCTAGGCCTGGACGCCGATGAGAACGGCCTGTGGCG
>QHCA01000238.1 GCA_003244095.1 Pseudonocardiales bacterium
AACCGCCTCGCCGAGGCGGGCCGCCCCGTCGAGGGCCTGCCCCCCATCGAGGAGGCCGTCCGCATCTACCGGGGCCTGGCCGCGGCCGACCCCACCCGCTTCCAGCCCGACCTCGCCATGTCGCTGAACAACCAGTCCAACCGCCTCGCCGAGGCGGGCCGCCCCGCCGAGGGCCTACCCCCGATCGAGGAGGCCGTCCGCATCCGCCGAGGCCTGGCCGCGGCCGACCCCACCCGCTTCCAGCCCGACCTCGCCGGATCGCTACGAGGTTGGGCAGTACTCCTCACAGAACTGGGCGATGTAGAAGTGGCCGCTGCACTGTTCGACCGGGCCCTCACCGAGCACGCCCCGTCGCGTTGGTGCCGCGGTGTCGTGCTGCTCGAGCGGGCCCGCTGGCACCGTGGCGCCGGGCAGATCATGGCGGCCATCGGCGACGCTATTGAGGCGGTGGCGCTGCTCGACACGGCCGGGGACCGTTGGCGGCGAGGCCAGGCCCGGCAGGTCCTCCGCAGCCTCGCCGCCGAACAACCGGCACCAGTGGACGAGAGCTGGCCACCGGCCGACGGCGGCCCTCCGGTGTGGCTGCGTGTCCCCCACACCGACACCGCAGCTGCAGACCTGGTCATTGAATGGGTCAACACGAAGGACTGGGAGGAGTCCTTCGACTTCCTCGCCGCCCACATGCCGACCCTGCTCACCGACGTGTCCGAGGCGGCCCTGGAGCACCTGATCGACGCCAATCCCGGCAGCACCGCTCTGGACCTGCACCTCGACATCCTTCGCGGGACACGGGCACGTGGCGTCGCCGCCGTCCGCGGCGAATTCTTCGCCCAGTTGGTCGCGCAGGGCCAATCGGCACGGCTCCAGGAGTGGATCGACACCCCCGACTGGTCTGCCTCCGCCGACTATTTGAACGAACACGCCGAACTGTTGCTGACCGACCAGGCGGAGAGCCTGCTCGCTTCACTCGTCCCAGATCAGCCGTCCCTGCTCGGCTACCTTGGTCTGCTCGGCCTCGCCCGGGTCATCGGGGTCGAAGACGCACACCATGTCCTCCTAGATCGCACCGCCCGAGACACCGCCGCCGCCGCGGAACCGCCGGCCCACCAACTACCACTCGCCCGGCTCGCCGCGAGCGTTGACCTCGGGTCCGCCGAACCGCAATTCGCCTACGCGATCGCGGCGCTAGAGGCAGGCGCTGAAACCGAATCCGTCTGGGCCATGACCCGATGCCGAGACGCATGCGCCTCCTGGGAACGGCCGGCCCTCACCAGCCGGCTCGACGACTTCGCCCAAGCCCACCCCGAACTCGACATCACGTCTGTCCGTCGGACACTCACCGCAGAAGACGACGCCTGACCCGGCGGTGACACCCCGCGAGCACCATCCAACGGCACCCGAGTGGGTTCGGACTTTCCCGACACTCGCCAACGATCTGTGGGCAGCAAGCCATCGACCGTGCGGCGCTAACTGGGTCCCGTCAACGGCCTGCGAACGGAAGGGTGCAGTCGGGGGGCATGGCACCGACCGCTGCCTCACGCCTCACCCGACTTGAAGCCTGTCACCGCCGCACAGCCCACAGGTGATCGACCCGCCGGCGAGAACCGACGGTGAGGCCCGGATCCGCCGGCCGCAATCGCAGACACAGGCAACCAGGGCGGGTTTGCAAACATGCGGTCGCACAACACCACACTGCCAGTGTCGGGCACCTCGTGTGCATGTCAGTCGCACGCGGCCACCGTCGGCAGCAGGTGCGCCCTTCCGGGCATGCCTGGCAGCCCCAGGCAACAGTTCGTGTCCACAACTGTGTCCAGAAATCATTAGCCGCGCAGATACCCGCCAGCCGAGCCGCCTTAACCACCCGGCAATAAGTGACGTGTCGCCAACGCGGCTATCTGCTTCTTCTGCGCCTGGTATCGGTCCGAGATGTCCCGTAGAACGTTCGGATGGCGGGACACGGTCTCGGCGATGCCGAGCCGGTGCACTCAGCGACGACCCCCCATTCAGACCAGGCGCTGGCGATCAAAGGCGCTGCCGCGTCAGGCGTCGAACGGGCCTGTGGCGTAGTCGCCGAGGTACATCCTG
>QHCA01000239.1 GCA_003244095.1 Pseudonocardiales bacterium
TGGGCGACCTCGGGGTCCACCTCCGGGTCGGGGTTGGCCATGGCGAAGACGAAGGCATCGGAGGCCATCGAGGCGACCGCCGACTCGGGCACCTTGCCGGCCGAGACGCCGATGAACACGTCGGCTCCGGCCAGCGCCTCCTCGACCGACCCGGTGCGGCCCGCCAAGTTGGTGTCGGCGGCCAGTGCGGCCTTCACCGGGGTGAGGTTGCCGCGGCCCGGGTACATGATTCCGCGGGAGTCGGCCACCGCGATGTCGCCGATGCCGGCGCCGAGCAGGATCCGCGTGACCGCGACCCCGGCCGCCCCGGCACCGGACACCACGACGCGCAGGTCGGCCAGCGCGCGGCCGGTGAGGCGGGCGGCGTTGCGCAGCGCCGCCAGCACCACGACGGCCGTGCCGTGCTGGTCGTCGTGGAAGACCGGGATGGAAAGCGTGGCCTTGAGCCGGTCCTCGACCTCGAAGCAGCGCGGCGCGCTGATGTCCTCGAGGTTGATGCCGCCGAACGACGGCGCCAGCCGGGTGACCGTCTCGACGATCTCGGCGACGTCGGACGTGGCCAGGCAGATGGGCACCGCGTTGATCCCGCCGAAGACCTTGAACAGCACCGCCTTCCCCTCCATGACCGGCAGCGCGGCCGACGGGCCGATGTCGCCCAGCCCGAGCACCGCCGAGCCGTCGGTGACCACGGCCACCGTGCGGGCGGCCCAGGTATAGGTCGCCGCCAGGTCGGCGTCGAGGGCGATGGCGCTGCACACGCGGGCGACGCCGGGCGTGTACGCCATCGAGAGGTCATCGGCATCGCGCAATAGGACGGTCGAACGCACTTCGAGCTTGCCGCCGCGATGCATGGCGAACACCGGGTCGTCTGGGTCGATCACGGCGGGAAGTCTTCCACAGCGCCCGCATCGGGTGCCGGCGGCAGCGACCACCGCGGCCGCGGCCAGCAGCGCAGGACCACCCGACCCTCCACGTCGGCCGGCCCGTGCACCGCGCTGTCCCCGACCACGAAGGGATTGTCGCTGCGGACATGCCAGCCACCGTCGTCGGGGCGCACCGCCCGCTTGACCACCAGCAGGTCGGGCCGGTCACGGAACCTCGCCACGACGACCTGGCCGGGCCGCACCCGGGCACCGCGGCGCACCACGACGGCGTCCCCGGACCGCAGGGTCGGGGTCATGGAAGGACCGCTGATCAGGACCACGGACCACGGCCAGCGCACCTGAGTACGTCACCTCCGCATGGGCAGCCGTCCGGCGGGTAGGGTCGGCCGGGAAATCGTCAACGTCCGGAGGGTTACATGCGGCTTCCCAGTCTGCCCACAGTCCGTCTGATCGCGCACGCCCACTGCGACCTGCCGTGCGGTGTCTACGACCCCGCGCAGGCCCACATCGAGGCCGAGTCGGTCAAGGCCATCATGGAGAAGTACCAAGGCAACGACGACCCGACCTTCCGGGCCCGCGCCCTGGTGATCAAGGAGCAGCGGGCCGAGCTGGTCAAGCACCACTTGTGGGTGTTGTGGACCGACTACTTCAAGCCCAACCACCTCGAGGCCCACCCGGGGTTGCACGACCTGTTCTGGCGTGCCACCAAGCAGGCCGGCGCGGCCGGCGGCAAGGGTTCGGTCGACCCGGCCGAGGGGCAGAAGCTGCTCGACCTGATCGACGAGATCGCGGCGATCTTCTGGACGACCAAGAAGGCCGCCTGAGCACTTCACCAGGCGGTCGGCTCCTGCTGCTCCGGCACGGCGAGACGGAGTGGAGCCGCGCGAAGAAGCATACGGGTCGCACCGACCTCCCGCTGACGACGGCCGGTGAGGAGCAGGCGCGGGAGCTTGCCCGCGTGCTACCCGACATCCGGCCGGCGCTCGTCCTGTCCAGCCCCCTCAGGCGGGCCCTGCGTACCGCGGAGTTGGCGGCCCTGTCCGACGTGGTCGTCGACGACGACCTCCGGGAGTGGGACTACGGCGAGTACGAGGGCCGGACGACCGAGGAGATCCGCCAGGCCCGCCCGGGCTGGACCATCTGGACCGGCGACCCGCCCGGTGGCGAGACCGCCGAGCAGGTCTCCGCCCGGGCCGACCGGGTCCTCAGCAGAGCTCGCGGGGCACTCCGTACGGGCGACGTGATCATCGTGGGACACGGTCACTTCCTGCGCTTGCTCACCGCCCGCTGGATCGAGCTGCCCGCGTCGGCCGGCCAGCGGTTCTGGCTCGACACCGGCACCTTGTGCGTGCTCGGCTTCGAGCACGGCAATGCGGCGATGCTGCGCTGGAACCTGCCGGCCGCGGCAGCCGCGGCCGTGCTGTGACCGCTCCCCCGTGACCAGTCACCCGGCGCCCGATCCCCCTGTGCCCGGCCCCCGGGTCCGCACGGTCGAGCCGGCCGACGTGCCGGCCGTCGTCGCGATGGTGCACGAGCTCGCGGCCTACGAGCGGGCACCTCAGGAGTGCGGCCTGACCGAGCAGCAGCTCACCGCGGCCCTCTTCGGCGCCGTTCCGGCCCTCTACGGCCATCTCGCGCTGGACGCCGACGGCCGGCCGGCCGGGTTCGCCCTGTGGTTCCTCAACTTCAGCACCTGGCGTGGCGTGCACGGCATCTACCTGGAGGACCTCTACGTGCAACCGCGGTCCCGCGGTGAGGGGCTCGGCCGTGCCCTGCTGACCGAGCTCGCCCGGATCTGCGCCGACCGGGGGTACGCCCGCCTGGAATGGTGGGTGCTCGACTGGAACTCACCCGCCCACGACTTCTATCGCGGCATGGGAGCGGCCCCGATGGAGGAGTGGACGGTATGGCGACTCACCGGGGACGCACTGTCCGGTGGCGCGACGACGTAGGCTGCAGCGGCCGACCAGCCGGTGACGACGACGGGGGCTCAGGAAGTGACCTATGCCGAGCACGGCACCAGGGACCTGGTGGTCCTTCACCTGCCGGCCTCCAGCGCCTACCTGTCCGTACTTCGGACCGCCACCGCCGGCCTGGCGGCGCGGCTGGACTTCACCCTCGACGAGATCGAAGACCTGCGGATCGCCGTTGACGAGGCCTGCGCGATGCTGCTCGCCGACGCCGCGCCGGGGGCCGACCTGAGCTGCCAGTTCGAGCTCGAGCCCACGCTGATCCGGGTTGCGGTGACCGTACGATCGAAACGGGGCCGGGTGCCGGCCCGCGACACCTTCGCCTGGACGGTGCTGTCCGCCCTGGCCGGTGAGGTCGACGCCGCCACCGACGCCTCGTACAACACCACGATCCGGCTCGTGAAACGCAGGGGTGAGGCGGCGTGACGGAGGCACCGGAACGCCGCCACCACGCGACCACCCCCGATCGCGACGAGGTCTGGGCGCTGTTCGGGCGACTGGGGCGACTGGCCGAGGAGGACCCCGCCCGCCAGGAGGCCCGCGACCACCTGGTCGAGCTGCACCTGCCGCTGGTGGAGTACCTCGCCCGGCGGTTCCGCAATCGCGGCGAGCCCTACGACGACCTGGTGCAGGTGGCGACCATCGGACTGATCAAGTCGATCGACCGCTTCGACCTCGACCGGGGGGTGGAGTTCACGACCTACGCGACGCCCACCATCGTGGGCGAGGTCAAGCGGCACTTCAGGGACAAGGGCTGGACGATCCGGGTCCCGCGCCGGCTGCAGGAGCTCAAGCTCTCCCTCGCCAAGGCCACCGCCGAGTTGTCGCAGCGGCAGGGCCGGTCACCGACGGTGGCCGAGCTGGCGAAGCATCTCGAGGTGTCGGAGGAGGAGATTCTCGAGGGCCTGCAGTCGGCCAACGCCTACTCGGCGGTGTCCCTCGACGCGCCCGACGGCAGCGACGAGGACTCTCCGGCGGTGGCCGACAGCCTCGGTGCGGTCGACGAGGCGCTGGAGGGTGTGGAGTACCGGGAGTCCCTCAAGCCACTGCTCGAACAGCTCCCGCCAAGGGAGAAGAAGATCCTGCTGCTGCGCTTCTTCGGCAACAAGACGCAGTCGCAGATCGCCGCCGAGATCGGAATCTCCCAGATGCACGTCTCGCGCCTGCTCGCCCGCACTCTGGCCAGCCTGCGAGACGGCCTGCTCATCGAGGAGTGATGAGCGCCCGCCGCGACGGTGGCGCCAGCAGTGCGCAGAGTTCGGCGAGAGCCAGCAGGAGGATAGGCCCGCCGTAGAGCCAGCGGCCGGCCTGCACCGCCAGGCTGTAGCCCACGGGAAGGGCCAGGACCTGCAGGACCAGGATCGGGGTGAAGGCCCAGCCGCGCGACCGCAGCAGGCCGCGCCCGAGCAGGGCCAGGACGGCCCCCGTACCGAGTGCTATCGCCGCGGCGACGACGGCGAACACTGCGCTCCGTGGCGATCCGGTGGCAACCTTGTAGAGGTCGACGCCGCTCAGGGCCACCAGCCCGGAAGCCTCCAGGCCCACAATCCCTGCGGCCAGGCGCAGCGTGACAGGGGCTGCCGGCACGCCGCCGCCGGGGTCTGGTGGCGCGCCCATACCGCCCAGGCTGCCACGTCACGCTGAGTAACCGCTGAGGGGCAAAAAGGTACATTCCCGATAGTTGGGACAGTGCTGTTGCGGGGTCCCCACACCGGTGGCACCATCGCGGCCGAGCAAGGATGCTGTTCCATCGACCCGATGGCACAGGCAAGCGGTCAGACGTGCGGCCAAAAGCCCTTGACATTGACCCGGTTCGTGAAAGGATTCACAAGAGTACCTGGTAACACCGCCCCGCCTGCCGCGGCTGCGAAGATACCCCCCCGAGGAGCTAAATCATGGATTGGCGCCATCGCGCCCTGTGCCGCGACGAGGACCCTGAGCTGTTCTTCCCCATCGGAAGCACCGGGCCAGCGTTGCTGCAAATCGAAGAGGCCAAGCAGGTCTGCCAGCGCTGCACGGTGACCGAATCGTGCCTGCAGTGGGCCCTCGACACCGGCCAGGACGCCGGCGTCTGGGGTGCCATGAGCGAGGACGAACGCCGCGCACTGAAGCGCCGCGGAGCGCGCCAGCGGGCCCGCACCGCCTGAGCCACCACGCTTGCGAAGGCTCGGCGCTCGATGCGCCGGGCCTTTGCTCGTGCCCGGCGGTCAGGTGGTCGAGCCCGAGGGCTGGTGCAGCGGTATCGTGAGCCGTGCCTGAGTGCCCCCGGCATGGGCGGCCTTGAGCGTCAGGCTCCCACCGAGCTCGGCGGAGATCAACGTCCGGACGATCTGCAAGCCGAGCCGTTCGGAGTCCTCCAGGCTGAACCCGACCGGCAGGCCCACGCCGTCGTCGCGGACGGCGACATCGAGCCGGTCACGAGTCACGGCCGCGACGACGACGACCTCACCCGACCGGCCGTGGGCGAACCCGTGCTCGACGGCGTTCTGCAGAAGCTCGGTGAGCACCATGACCAGAGGCGTGGCCACGGCCGCGACGATCACGCCGAAGGTTCCCTCGCGGCGCACCCGCACCCGTGACTCGGGGGCGGCGAGGTCACCGACCATGGACAGCACGCGGTCCACGATCCCGTCGAACTCCACCGTCTCGTCGTTCGAGCCGGACAGCGTCTCGTGCACCAGCGCGATGGAGCTGACCCGGCGGACCGACTCGGTCAGGGCTGCCCGGGCCTGGGCGGAGTCCATCCGGCGGGCCTGCAGCCGCAGCAGCGCCGCCACGGTCTGCAGGTTGTTCTTCACCCGGTGATGGATCTCGCGGATGGTGGCGTCTTTGCTCAGGAGCTGCCGGTCGCGTACCCGTACCTCGGTGACATCGCGGACCAGCACCAGCGCGCCGATGCGCCGAGCGGCCGGCAGTAGCGGCAAGGCCCTGATCAGCACCGAGGCACCGTTGGCCTCCAGCTCGATCTGCGCCGGTGCCAGCCCGGCCAGCGCCGCGGCGATCACGGCGGCCGCCTCGCTCCCGGCCAGCGGGTCGTCGGCCAGCGCCCGCACGATCTCGGCCAGCGGTCGGCCGTGCACGTCTCCAACGACGCCGAGGCGGCGGATCGCCGACAGGCCGTTCGGGCTCGCGTACACCACAATGCCATCCGTCCCGATCCGCAGCGAGCCGTCACCCACCCGCGGGGCGCTGGTGACCTCCTCCGGTGGCACCGGCGGGGGGAAGCTGCCCTCGGCGACCATCTGGCACAGATCCCCGGCGCTCTGCAGGTAGGACAGTTCGAGCTGGCTGGGCACCCTCGCGGCGGCCAGGTTGGTGTCCCGGCCGAGTACGGCGATGATCCGGCCCGGCTCGCCAATGCCATCGCCGGTCCGGCGCACCGGCACGGCCTCATGGCGGACCGGCACATCGCCGTGCCAGTCCGGATCGCCCTCGCGCCAGATCCGGCCCTCCGCGATCGCCACCTCCAGGTACGGCAGCTCGACGGCCGTCGCGGCCCGGCCGACCTGGTCCTGGTCGTATGTGGTCGGTGCCGTGGTCGGGCGCACCTGCGCGACACAGAGGAACTCGCCCGGGCCGGTGCGCACCCACATCAGCAGGTCGGCGAAGGACAGGTCGGAGATCAGGTCCCATTCTCCGGCCAACCGGTGCAGATGGTCGACGTCGGCGCTGTCGAGTGCGGTGTGCTCGGCGACGAGATCGGTCAAAGTCGACACGGCTGCGAGCGTACGTCCGCAGTCATGCCAGACTTCGCGCCGTGACTGAATCAGCTCCCCCCGACCTGATCCAGCGCGACCTACGGGCCGTCTGGCATCCGTTCACCCAGCACGCCACGTGGGCCGGCGACGACCCGCTGGTGATCGACCGCGCAGAGGGCATGCACCTCTACGCCACCGACGGTCGCCGCTACCTCGACGGGGTCTCCTCCCTGTGGGTCTCCGTGCACGGCCACCGGGTGCCCGAGATCGACGAGGCGGTGCGCCAGCAGCTGGACAAGGTGGCCCACTCGACCTTCCTCGGTCTCACCCACGCGCCGGGCATCGAGCTGGCAGAGAAGCTCATCGAGGTCGCCCCCGAGGGCCTGAGCAGGGTCTTCTACGCCGGCGACGGCTCGTCGGCCGCCGAGGCGGCGCTCAAGATGGCCTACCAGGCGGCGGCCCAACGCGGGGAGAACCGCCCGCTCTACGTGCACGTGGCCGAGGGCTACCACGGTGACACGCTCGGCGCGGTGAGCGTCGGCGGCATCTCGCTGTTCCACAAGACCTACGAGCCGATCCTGCTCGAGACCCGCATGGTGTCCTCCCCCGGCGTACGCCAGGGCGAGCAGAGCCCGCCCGACCGCGCCGCAGAGGTGGTCGAGGAGCTCACCCTGCTGCTGGAGAAGGACGGGTCGCGCGTGTGCGCGGTCATCGTCGAGCCGATGGTGCAGGCCGCCGGAGGCATGCTCACCCACGACACCTACTTCCTGCGCGGCGTGCGGTCGCTGTGCGACCAGCACGGCGCGTCGATGATCGCCGACGAGGTGGCCACCGGACTCGGGTCGACCGGCCGCTGGTGGGCCGTCGAGCACGCCGACGTGTCGCCCGACCTGCTGGTCTGCGGCAAGCGGCTGACCGGTGGCTACCTGCCGCTGTCCGCCGTCCTGGCCCGCGAGTCGGTCTTCTCCGCCTTCCTCGGCGATCCGGCGACCGAGCGCACCTTCTTCCACGGCCACACCTACACCGCCAACCCGCTCGCCTGCGCCGCGGCGCTGGCCAACCTGCGCCTGATGCAGGAGCGCGACACCGTGGACCGGGCCGCGGCGGTCGGCGAACGGATGGCCGACCGGCTCGCCGGGTTGGGCGAAGCCGACGGGGTGGTGGAGGTGCGCCGGCTCGGCGCGATGGCCGGCATCGAAGTCGCCCCCGCCGGGGAGCGCACGGGCTTCCAGGTCTGCCAGGCAGCTCGCGCCCGAGGGGTGATCATCCGGCCGCTCGGCGACGTCGTCGTACTGATGCCCCCGCTCGCGATCGGCAACGACGACCTTGATGAGCTGATCGGAATAACCATGGATTCCATCCGCGAGGTACAGCGGCCGGCCGACTCGCTCAGCCGGTTCCGCGCTGCGACAGCGGCCCGCAACTCGGCCGGGTTGCGGCGCACCCTGCAGCCCCGCGGGCCGCACGACGCGCTGCTCGACCTGGCCTCCAACGACTACCTGGGACTGGCCCGCGACCCGCGGGTGGCCGGCGCGACCGCCCGGGCCGCCCTGGCGTGGGGTGCCGGGGCGACCGGGTCACGCCTGGTCACCGGCAGCACCGAGTTGCACGAGGAGCTGGAAACCGCGCTGGCGACGTTCACCGGCGCCCCGGTCGGCCTGGTGTTCTCCTCCGGTTACCTAGCCAACCTGGGCACCCTCGCCGCACTTGGCGGGCCGGACGTGCTGATCGTGTCCGACGAGGCTAACCACGCCTCGGTGATCGACGGCTGCCGGCTGTCGCGGTCCCGCGTGGCGGTCACCCCGCACGGCGACATCGATGCGGTCGAGAAGGCCCTGATCAGCCGCGAGGAGGAGCACGCGCTGGTCGTGACCGATGCGGTGTTCTCCGTCCCCGGCAACCTGGCACCGATCGCGGCCCTGCACGAGGCGAGCCGTCGCCACGGCGCGATTCTGGTCGTCGACGAGGCGCACGCC
>QHCA01000240.1:0-4329 GCA_003244095.1 Pseudonocardiales bacterium
ATCCATCCCATGTTCCACTTGAACCCGAAGCCCAGTCCGCCGGCGTAGGTGGGGCTGGAGACACCGGCCCACGAAGTCGACTCCTCGGCGATAGTTACCGCCCCGGGATGCTCGCCGTAGACGACCTCGTTCATCTCCTTGAGCAGGGCGACCGCTTCTAGGTTCTCGCGGCCGCCGAGCGCGTTGGGGACCCACTCGCCGTCGGGGCGGGAGTAATCGAGGTAGAGCATCGAGGCCACGGCGTCGACGCGCAGTCCGTCGACGTGGAACTCCTGCAGCCAGAACACCGCGTTGGCGACGAGGAAGTTGCGCACTTCGCGCCGGCCGAAGTCGAAGACCAGCGTGCCCCAGTCGGGCTGCTCGCCGCGGCGCGGGTCGGCGTGTTCGTACAGCGGCGTGCCGTCGAAGCGGGCCAGTGCCCAGTCGTCGCGGGGGAAATGCCCGGCGACCCAGTCGACGATCACTCCGATGCCGGCCCGGTGCAGCCGGTCGACGAGGTGCCGTAACTCGTCCGGCGAGCCGAACCGCGAGGTCGGCGCGTAGTAGGAGCTGATCTGGTAGCCCCACGAACCGCCGTACGGGTGCTCGGCCACCGGCAGGAACTCCACGTGGGTGAAGCCCTGCTCGACCACGTAGTCGACGAGTTCGTCGGCCAGCTGGGCGTAGCCGAGCCCCTGCCGCCAGGAGCCCAGGTGAACCTCGTAGACGCTCATCGGCGCGGCGTCCCACTTCGTGCGCGCCCGCTGCTCCAGCCAGTCGGCGTCCTTCCACTCGTACGTCGACTCGTAGACCACCGAAGCCCAACCCGGCGGGACCTCGGTGGCGAAGGCGAAGGGGTCGGCCTTCTCCCGCCAGACGTCGTCGGCGCCGAGCACGTGCAGCTTGTAGTGCGCCCCGGCCCCGACACCGGGGACGAACAACTCCCACACGCCCGTGGCGCCGAGGGATCGCATCGGCAGCGCGAGGCTGTTCCACCAGCTGAAGTCGCCGGCGATCCGCACGCCGCGGGCGTTTGGCGCCCAGACGGCGAAGGAGGTGCCGGTGACCGGTCCGCCGGGGGTGTCGTAGGATCGGATGTGGGCGCCGAGGACGCGCCACAGCTCCTCGTGGCGGCCCTCGCCGATCAGGTGCATGTCGATCTCGCCGAGCGTGGGTAGCCAGCGGTAGGGGTCGTCCACGACGTAGGTGCCGGCCGGATACTCCACCTCGAGGCGGTAGTCGCCGACCTGGCGCGGCACCACCACGCCGAAGACGCCGGCGTCGTGCAGCCGCTCCATGGGGTGGCGCTGGCCGTCGGCGAGCAGCGTGACCGACCGGGCGTCCGGCCGCAGGGCGCGGACCACCGTGCCGCCCGCGCTCGGGTGCGCTCCGAGGACCGAATGCGGGTCGGGGAGCGCGCCGGCGACGAGCCGGTCGAACTCGGCCTCGGGTGTTCGCGGGCTCGGTTGGGTCGAAGTAGCCATGGAAGTCCTCGGTTTGGACGCCGGTCTAACCCGTCAGCCGGGCGATCGACGCGAGCGGGATCGGCAGCCAGGTCGGCCGGTTGCGGACTTCGTATACCGCCTCGTATACCGCTTTGTCGAGCTCGAAGGCGCGCAGCAGTGTCACCTGCTTGCGCGGGTCGTCGCCGGCTTCCTCCGCGTATCCGGCGCAGAACGCGTCGCGGTTGCGTTCGGCCCACTCGGTGGCCCGGTATTCCAGGTGCTGCTCGCTGCCGTGGTCGGAGAGCAGGTGCCGGGCGGCATAGTCGAAGGAACGCAGCATGCCCGCCACGTCGCGCAGCGGCGACATGAACTCGGTGCGCTCGGCGATCGGCCGGGCCGGCTCGCCCTCGAAGTCGATCAGCACCCAGCCGGTCATGGTGCGCAGCGCCTGGCCGAGGTGGAAGTCGCCGTGGACGCGCTGGACGCGGACCGGCTCGGTGAGCGCGGCCACCTCGTCGAACGCGGCGCGCAGGCCCTCGGCGTGCGGCAGCAACTCGGGTACGACGGTGAGCGCGGCCGCCAGCCGGTCGCGCATCTGCTGCGCGGTGCGGCGGCACTGCTTGGGGCCGGCCTTGCGCGCGCCCAGCGCGGTGGCCAGGTCACTATGCACCCGCGCCGTGGCCTGGCCCAGCCGGCTCGCCTCGCCGGCGAAGTCGCCGCCGACCTCGTCGGCATGCAGATCGGCCTCTGCGTAGAGGTCGCGCACGCTGGTCGTAGCCATGTGCCAGCCGTCGGCGGCGTTGGCCACGTAGTCCTGCAGCATGGCGTAGGTGACGTCGGGATCAGCGCTCTCGATCGCCCCGAGCGGCGCGGCGATGTGCCGGCAACCTTCCGAGGACAGCGCCCGATGCACCTCGAGGTCGGGATTGCGCCCCTCGCTGACCCTGCGGAAGATCTTGAGGATGTAGGACTCGCCGTAGACCAGTGAGGTGTTGCTCTGCTCGGCCGAGGACACCCGGCTGGACTGGCTGGTGTCGAGCTCGGCACCCGGCTCGGGGGTGAACCGCAGGTCGCCGATCGTCGTGCCGGCCGCGATCAGTTCGAGCAGGACGGCGCTCGTCTCGGTGTCCTGGGTCGCGTCGTAGGCGAACCGGTCGCCGACCGGCCCGATGAAGGCGTGGTCGAGCCGGTCGGGCATGCGGGCGCGGACCCCGACCAGTAACTGGTAGGCCTCGCTGGTGTCGTCGTCAGCGACAACCCGCATGACCACGTGGTGCAGCTCGGGGTCGCCGGCCTGCAGCTCGACCGAGGAGGCGACGCTCACCGCGGAGATGGCCCGGTCCTTGGCGCCGTACCACCGCTGCAGGGGCAGCCAGGCCGGCAGCAGGTCGGTGAGTCCGGGGGGTCCGTGCTGATTGGAGGTCACGCGCTCACTCCTCGGTCTGCTGGATCTGGAACCAGTAGAAACCATGCCCAGGCAGCGTCAGGAGGAACGGCAATTCACCGATCCGCGGGAAATGCACGCGACCGGTCAGCTCGATCGGGGTGAATCCTTCGAAGCGACGCAGGTCGAGCTCGACCGGTTGCGGGAAGCGCGAGAGGTTGTTGACGCACAGGACGACGTCGTCGCCGAAGGTGCGGGTGAACGCCAGCACCGACGGGTTGGAGGCACCCAGCTCGGCGTACTCGCCCAGGCCGAAGGTCGGATGCTCCTTGCGGATCTGGATCATCCGGCGGTTCCAGTGCAGTAAGGAGGAGGTGTTGTTGCTCTCCGACTCGACGTTGAGCGCCTGGAACCCGTAGATCGGGTCCATGATCACCGGTAGGTAGAGCCGGCCCGGGTCGGCGTTGGAGAAGCCGCCGTTGCGGTCGGGGGTCCACTGCATGGGGGTACGGACACCGTCGCGGTCACCGAGCCAGATGTTGTCGCCCATGCCGATCTCGTCGCCGTAGTACAGCACCGGCGAGCCGGGCAGGCTGAGCAGCAGGGCGGTGAACAGCTCCAGCTGGTTGCGGTCGTTGTCGAGCAGCGGTGCCAGCCGGCGCCGGATCCCGATGTTGGCCTTCATCCGGGGGTCCTTGGCGTACTCGCTCCACATGTAGTCGCGTTCCTCGTCGGAAACCATCTCCAGGGTCAGCTCGTCATGGTTGCGCAGGAAGATCCCCCACTGGCAACCGGCCGGGATCCGCGGCGTCTGCGCCATGATCTCCGAGATCGGGAACCGGGACTCCCGGCGGACCGCCATGAACAGTCGCGGCATCACCGGGAAGTGGAAGGCCATGTGGCACTCGTCGCCGCCCACGCCGGGGTCGCCGAAGTAGTCGACCACGTCCGACGGCCACTGGTTGGCCTCGGCGAGCATCACCCGGTCGGGATAGAGCCGGTCGACCTCGGCCCGGATCCGCTTGAGGAACTCGTGGGTCTGCTTGAGGTTCTCGCAGTTGGTGCCCTCCTCCTCGAACAGGTAGGGCACCGCGTCCAGGCGGAACCCGTCGATGCCCAGGTCGAGCCAGAAGGTCAGGGCGCGCAGTACGGCGTCCTGCACCTTGGGGTTGTCGAAGTTGAGGTCGGGCTGGTGGGAGAAGAACCGGTGCCAGTAGTACTGCTTGCGCGCCGGGTCGAAGGTCCAGTTCGACGCCTCGGTGTCGACGAAGATGATGCGGGCGTCGGGATATCCGGTGTCGGTGTCGGACCACACGTAGAAGTCACCGAACGGGCCGTCGGGCTCGTTGCGGGAGGCCTGGAACCACGCGTGCTGGTCGCTGGTGTGGTTCATCACGAAGTCGATGATCACCCGCATGCCGCGGTCGTGGGCCGCATCGACGAACTGGACGAAGTCGCCGAGATCGCCGAACTCCGGCAGGACGGCCATGAAGTCGGCGACGTCGTAGCCGCCGTCGCGCA
>QHCA01000240.1:4337-14089 GCA_003244095.1 Pseudonocardiales bacterium
AGCCACAGGCAGTCGACGCCGAGCCACGCCAGGTAGTCCAGCTTGCCCATCAGACCGGACAGGTCGCCGGTCCCGTCACCGTTGCCGTCGGCGAAGGCCCGCACCAGCACCTCGTAGAAGACTGCCCGTTTGAACCACTCGGGGTCGTGTGACTCCTCGACCGAGTTGATGGCCGTCTCGTTCGGGTGATCGCTCATGCTTCCCACCGTTGCACGCTGAGGATGTGGGCCGGCTCGACATAGGGGTCGAGCCGGACGTAGTCGCGCTGGCTCCAGCTGAAACTGTCGCCGGTGATCTGGTCTCTGACCGTGAAGTGCTCGCGCCAGTCCATCCCCAGCCGGGGCAGGTCGAGGCTGACGGTCGCCTCCCGGGCGCCGTGCGGGTCGAGGTTGACGACGACGATCACGGCGTCGCCGGTCGCCGCGTCGTGCTTGGACCAGCACATCAGGTGGTCATTGTCAGCCTCGTGGAACGCCAGGTTGCGCAGCTGCTGCAGCGCGGGGTGCTCCCGCCGGATCTGGTTGAGGCGGGCCAGGTACGGCGCGAGGGTACGGCCGGTGCGGGCGGCGCCGGCCCAGTCCCGTGGGCGCAGCTGGTACTTCTCCGAGTCGAGGTACTCCTCGCTGCCCGAGCGCACCGCCTGGTGTTCGCCCAGCTCGTAGCCGGAGTAGACCCCCCAGGAGGGCGCCAGCATGGCCGCCAGCACGGCCCGGATCTTGAACATCGCCGGCCCCCCGTGCTGCAGGCTGGCGTGCAGGATGTCCGGGGTGTTGACGAAGAAGTTCGGCCACATGTAGTCGGCCGCCCCGGCCAGCTCCCGGCCGTACTCCTCCAGCTCCCACTTGGCGGTGCGCCAGGTGAAGTACGTGTAGGACTGGGTGAAGCCGATCTTGGCCAGCGTGTGCATCATGGCCGGCCGGGTGAAGGCCTCGGCCAGGAACAGCACGTCGGGGTCGGTCTGCTTGATCTCCCAGATCAGCCGGTGCCAGAAGGTCAACGGCTTGGTGTGCGGGTTGTCGACCCGGAAGATCCGTACGCCGTGGTCCATCCAGTGCCGCAGCACTCGCATGATCTCGGCGTAGAGCCCCTTGGGGTCGTTGTCGAAGTTGAGCGGGTAGATGTCCTGGTACTTCTTCGGGGGGTTCTCCGCGTAGGCGATCGTGCCGTCGGGCCTGGTGGTGAACCACTCCGGGTGTTCGGTGACCCACGGATGGTCCGGAGCGCACTGCAGCGCGAAGTCCAGAGCCACCTCCATGCCGAGGTCGCGGGTCTGGGCGACGAACGCGTCGAAGTCCGCCAGCGTGCCGAGCTGCGGATGGATCGCGTCGTGGCCGCCGTCGGAGCTCCCGATCGCCCACGGTGAGCCGACGTCATAGGTATCCGGGATCAGCGCGTTGTTGGCACCCTTGCGGTTGACCTTGCCGATCGGATGGATCGGCGGCAGGTAGACCACGTCGAAGCCCATGGCGGCGATCGCCGGCAGCCGGTGGGCCGCGCTGGAGAAGGTGCCATGGCTCGGCGGGCCGATCGCCTCCATCGTCTCGTCGCGGAGGATCGCCCCCTCCGAGCGCGGGAAGAACTCGTACCAGGAGCCGTAGAGAGCGCGCCGGCGGTCGACCCAGATCGCGAAGGTCTCGGATCGGGTGACCAGGTCGCGTACCGGATGGTCGCGGAGCAGTTCGTACAGCGAGTCCTCGAGCGCGGGGCCAAGCCGCTCGGCGAGGTCCAGGCTGCTGTCGTCGAGGGTGGTGGCGACCCCGGTGAACCGGTGGCGGAACTCCTTGGGCACCGAACGGCCTGCGCGGGTGAAGATCGCTGCACCGTCGCGCAGGTCGTTGTCGAGCTCGTCGGCACCCTGGCCCGCCGCCAGCTTGACCTCGACGGTGTGCCGCCAGGTGCCGAGCGGGTCGCCCCAGGCCTCGACCGTGAAGGTCCACCTGCCCTCGGCGTCGGGCACGATCGTGGCGTGCCACCGGTCGGTTCCCGGGACTCCCGGATGCATCGGCGTGAGGGGCTGCTTGGCGCCGTCGGGGCCCTTCCAGACCACGTTGGCGGCGACCGCGTCGTGGCCCTCCCGGAACACGGTCGCGCTGACCGGCACCCGTTCGCCGACCACCGCGCGGGCCGGATAGCGCCCGCAGCTGACAACCGGCGCGACGTCGGTGAGTCCCAGCCGGCCCGTCATGTTTCGGACGATACAGAGCCTGACGTCGTAAGCGAATCCGAGCGCACCTTCCGCGACGATCATGACGTTTGCTCCGGGGCAAAACGCCTAGAACGCCCGAAGCTGGGGGGCAAGTCATGATCATCGGACGGAGCGGTGCAGCGGCGCCATGGGCGCCGATTGGCCGGGCGTGGTTGCAATGGCGCCGCCGACCCCCTGTAGCGTCCCGTTTGTGAGAGCTCTCCGACGGTTTACCGTCCGTGCTGCGCTGCCCGAGCCCGTCGCCGCACTCGGTGAGCTGGTGATGAACCTGCGCTGGTCCTGGCATCCGGCGTCCATGGATCTGTTCGAGTCGGTCGACCCGGAGTTGTGGCGTACCTGCCAGCGCGACCCGGTGCGGCTGCTCGGTGAGGTCTCCGCCGAGCGGCTGGCCGCTCTCAGCCGCGACGAGGCTTTCCTCGGCCGGCTGCGGGACGCCGAGGAGGACCTGCACCGCTACCTCGACGAACCCCGGTGGTACCAGAGCCACTACGAAGGCCTGGAGGAATCCCCGCCGACCGGCATCGCGTACTTCTCGCCGGAGTTCGGCATCACCGAGGTGCTCCCGCAGTACTCCGGTGGCCTGGGCATCCTCGCGGGTGACCACCTCAAGTCCGCCTCCGACCTCGGCGTGCCCATCCTCGGCGTCGGGCTGCTCTACCGCTCCGGGTACTTCGCCCAGTCGCTGTCGGCCGACGGCTGGCAGGAGGAGCGCTACCCGCCGATCGACCCGCACGGGTTGCCGCTCACGCTCGTCACCGGCGGGGACGACACGCCGGTGCGAATCAGCATCGGCCTGCCCGAGGGACGCACGTTGGCCGCTCAGGTCTGGAAGGCCCAGGTGGGCCGGGTTCCCCTGCTGCTGCTCGACTCCGACCTCGAGGACAACGACGAGGTCTCCCGGCAGGTCACCGATCGCCTTTACGGCGGCGGCGCCGACCACCGCATCCTGCAGGAGGTCCTGCTCGGCATCGGCGGCGTGCGGGCTATCCGGGCCTACTGCGCCCTCACCGGCACCCCGGCACCCGAGGTGTTCCACAGCAACGAGGGCCACGCGGGCTTCCTCGGTGTCGAGCGGATCCGCGAGTACACCGAACAGGGGCTGTCCTTCGACGAGGGCCTGGCGATGGTCCGCGCCGGCACCCTGTTCACGACGCACACGCCCGTGCCGGCCGGCATTGACCGCTTCCCCCGAGAGCTGATCGAGCGGTTCTTCGGCAGCGACAACGCCGCACCCGGGGTCCCCGTCGACCGGGTCCTCTCCCTCGGCGCCGAGACCGATCCGAAGATCTTCAACATGGCCCACATGGGCCTGCGCCTGGCCCAGCGGGCCAACGGGGTCAGCAAGCTGCACGGCGCGGTCAGCCGGGGCATGTTCGCCGGGCTGTGGCCGGGCTTCGACGCCGACGAGGTGCCCATCGGCTCGGTCACCAACGGCGTGCACGCCCCCACCTGGGTCGCCCGCGAGCTACTCGACGTGGCGGCCGAGCGGGTGCCCGAGCTGCCCAAGGACGCCTCGACCGGCCTGCAGGCCTACGGCAAGCGGCGCAGCGACAACAACGGCCCCGACGGCGCCGCCCTGGCGGTGTGGACGCTGCGCCGTACGTTGCGGGAGCGCCTCGTCCAGGAGGTCCGCCGGCGGGCCAAGGACTCCGCCCTGCACCGCGGCGCCACCGAGGCTGAGCTGGGCTGGACCTCCACGCTGTTCGACCCCGACGTGCTCACGATCGGGTTCGCCCGGCGGGTGCCCTCGTATAAGCGGCTCACGCTCATGCTGCGTGACCCGGAGCGGCTGCGGGCACTGCTGCTGGACCCGGACCGGCCGATCCAGATCGTGATCGCCGGCAAGTCGCACCCGGCCGACGACAGCGGCAAGGCGCTGCTGCAGCAGATGGTCCGCTTCGCCGACGACCCCAAGCTGCGGCACCGCATCGCCTTCCTGCCCGACTACGACATCGGGATGGCCAAGTACCTGTACTGGGGCTGCGACATCTGGTTGAACAATCCGTTGCGCCCCTTGGAGGCCTGCGGCACGTCGGGCATGAAGTCCGCGCTCAACGGCGGCCTGAACCTCTCGATCCGCGACGGCTGGTGGGACGAGATGTACGACGGCGCGAACGGCTGGGCGATCCCGACCGCCGACGGCGTGACCGACGCCGACCGGCGCGACGACCTCGAGGCGTCCGCGCTGTACGAGCTGCTCGAGACCCAGGTCGCCCCGCGCTTCTACGACGTCGGAGTTGGCGGCGTGCCGTTGCGGTGGGTGGAGATGGTGCGGCACACCCTGGCATCACTCGGCCCGCAGGTGCTGGCCTCGCGGATGGTGTGCGACTACGTCGAGCGGTACTACGCGCCGGCCGCCGACGCGGCGAGCAGGCTGGCAGCCGACTCCTATGTCGGCGCCCGAGACTTTGCCCGCTTCGCCGACCGGGTGCATAAGGGCTGGCCACAGGTACGGGTCGTGCACGTGGAGTCCTGGGGCGTCGGCGACACCCCTGAGCTCGGTGCCACGCTGCGGCTGCGTGCCGAGGTCGTGCTGGACGGGATAGCGCCCCTGGACGTGGACGTGCAGGCGGCCTACGGGCGGGTCGACGACACCGACACCCTGCACGACATCACCCGGATCCCGATGTTCGACGTCGACGGCGCCGACTGCTCCGGCACCCCTGGAGCGTCGCACTTCTTCGAGGCCGACGTGCCGCTGGAGCGGCCCGGACCCTTCGGCTACACGGTACGTGTGCTGCCCCGGCACGAGATGATGTCCAGCCCCGCCGAGCTCGGCCTGGTCACCTTGGCCTAGTCACCGTCAGGGGTGCTTCCCTCAGCGGGAACCGAAAGGCGATAGAACACCTTTGACACCTCAACGGGGAGGCCCAAGCGCTCGTAGAACGCCTGGGCGCCCTCGTTTTCCTATGACGGCGTGATCTAGTCCCGAAACGCACGGAGCAGGACGACTGACCGCGCGATCACGTCGATTTCGGTGCCGGCCGCAGCCGGCCGGCTGCCGGTGAACGCGGCGTTCTCGACCGCGGTATCGAACACCAGCTCGTAGCCGCTGGCCCAGGGCGGGCCGGGCAGCGTGCATGTCACGGTCTCGTCGCCGCCGTGGAAGACAGCGAGGTAGCTGTCGTCGACGACCGGCTCACCGTGCGGCCCTCGGCGGCGGATGGCCCGGCCGTTGAGGTAGACCCCGAGCGTACGGGGGCCGTCGGTGAGCCAGTCCTCGTGCGTCATCTCCCCGGCATCGGGACGCAACCACGCCAGATCCTGGACACCGTCGGGGCCCGGCCGACCATCGAAGAACGAGCGCCGGCGCAGCACCGGCGACGCGGCGCGCAGGGCGAGCAGGCGCCGGGCGAACGCGAGCAGGTCCTGCGCGTCCTTGTCGAGGTCCCAGTCGATCCACGAGGTCTCGTCGTCGTGGCAGTAGGCGTTGTTGTTGCCGCCCTGTGTCCGGCGCAACTCATCGCCTGCGGTGATCATCGGGACGCCGGTCGACAGCAGGAGGGTCGCGAGCATGCTGCGGACCATCCGCCGGCGCAGCACGTTGACGGCCGGGTCGTCCGTCTCACCCTCGACGCCGCTGTTGGACGAGCGGTTGTCGCCCTCGCCGTCGGCGTTACCCTCGCCGTTGGCCTCGTTGTGCTTGCGCTCGTAGCTGACCAGGTCGCGCATCGTGAACCCGTCGTGCGAGGTCACGAAATTGACGGAGGCGTACGGGGGCCGCCCGGCGCCGGCGTAGAGGTCGCTGGAGCCCGAGAGCCCGGAGCCCAGGTCGCGCACGCCGGTGCCCGCACCGGCCCAGAACGTCCGTACGGTGTCGCGGTAGCGGCCGTTCCACTCCGCCCAGGGTGCCGGGAACTGCCCGATCTGGTAGCCGCCTTCGCCGGCGTCCCACGGCTCGGCGATCAGCTTCACCCGGGACAGCACCGGGTCCTGGTGCACGGCGGCGAAGAACGCCGACAGCCGGTCGACGTCGTGGAACGACCGCACCAGGGCAGGCGCCAGGTCGAACCGGAAGCCGTCGACGTGCATCTCGGTCACCCAGTAGCGCAGCGAGTCCATGACGAGCCGCAGCACAGCCGGCTGGCGCACGTCGAGGGTGTTCCCGCAGCCGGTGTAGTCGGTGTAGCGCCGCGGGTCGCCGGGCTGCAGTCGGTAGTAGGTGCGGTTGTCGATGCCGCGGAAGCTCAGCGTCGGCCCGCCCTCGGCGCCCTCGGCGCTGTGGTTGTAGACGACGTCGAGGATCACCTCGAGCCCTGCGGCGTGCAGGCACCGCACCATTTCCTTGAACTCCGCGACCTGGCCGCCGGCCGAGCCGGTGGCGCAGTAGTCGGCGTGCGGGGCGAAGTAGCCCAGCGTGTTGTAGCCCCAGTAGTTGGTCAGGCCGCGCCGCTGGAGTCCCGGCTCGGAGGTGAACTGGTGCACGGGCAGCAGCTCGACGGCCGTGACGCCCAGCCCGGTCAGGTGCTCGACGGCGGCCGGGTGGGCCAGGCCGGCGTAGGTGCCCCGCAAGTGCTCGGGCACGTCCGGGTGCCGGCGGGTGAATCCGCGGACGTGCAGCTCGTAGATCACGGTGTCCTGCCATGGCACCGCCGGCGGCCGGTCCTCGCCCCAAGCGAAGTCGTCGGGTACGACGACGGACCGGGGTACGTACGGCGCCGAGTCCCGGCCGTCCGGCGCCGGGCCGTAGGGATCGCCGGCGAACCCCAGCACGGCCTCGTGGAGCTGCACCGAGCCGTCGATGGCGCGGGCGTACGGGTCGATGAGCAGTTTGGCGGGGTTGCAGCGCAGCCCGCGCGAAGGGTCGTAGGGGCCGTGCACGCGGTAGCCGTACCGCTGTCCGGGACCGACACCGGGCAGGTAGCCGTGCCGGACGTGGTCGGTGGACTCGGCCAGCCGGATCCGGGTCTCGGTGCCGGCAACGTCGAACAGGCAAAGATCGACGGCGTCGGCGGCCTCACTCCACAACGCGAAGTTGGTGCCGCTGTCGTCAGGGGTGGCACCGAGGGGCAGCGGTGAGCCGGGCCAGGGGCCGGCCGGCTCAGGTGACATCGCGGCGGCGGAACCCGATCGTGACTGTCGCCAGCAGCGGGGCGGTCAGCGCATGGTGCTGCCCGTAGAACGACTTGCGCAGCCCCTGGGCGTCGATCACCGGGGCGTCCGGCCGCGGATTGGCCACTTCGCACATCCTTCCCGTCCAGGGGCACGATAGATGCCCGCCGAGGTCACGAGGTGCGGTGCCCGTGCCGCGGGATGGCGGCGCGGCCGCCGACCCACGTGCTGTTGGATAGAGGCTGTGCCGTCGCATGCCGTCCACGCCGATGTGGTCATCTCCTTCGAGGGGGTTGCAGTCCGGCGCGGCACCGCCACATTGCTGCACGACATCGACTGGCTCGTCGAGCTCGACGAGCGGTGGGTGGTGCTCGGCCCCAACGGCGCCGGCAAGACCACGCTGTTGCAGATCGCGGGTGCCCAGCTGCACCCGACCGAAGGCAGCGTGAGCCTACTCGGCGAGCGGCTCGGGCAGGTCGACGTCTTCGACCTCAGGCCGCGCATCGGCCTGTCCACGGCCGGCACCGGCACCGCCGGGCGGATCCCGCCGCGCGAGAGGGTCGTCGACGCCGTCGTGACCGCGTCGTACGCCGTGGTCGGCCGGTTTCGCGAGAAGTACGGCCACCCGGACGAGTCGCGGGCCCGGTACCTGTTGGAACAGGTCGGGTGCGGGCCCATGGCAGAGCGGCCGTACGGCACCTTGTCCGAGGGCGAGCGCAAGCGCGTGCAGCTGGCCAGGGCACTGATGAGCAACCCCGAGCTGCTCCTGCTCGACGAGCCGACTGCCGGGCTCGACCTGGCCGGGCGTGAGGACCTGCTGCGCCGGCTGACCAACCTGGCCGAGGACCCGGACGCCCCGACCATGGTGCTCGTGACCCACCACGTCGAGGAGATCCCGCCCGGCTTCACCCACGGGATGCTGCTCTCCGAGGGCGGCATCGTGGCGCAGGGCCTGATCGGTGACGTGCTGACCGCCGGGAACCTCTCCGTCGCCTACGGCCTGCCGTTGCTGATAGAGCGGGCGGGGCGCCGATGGTTCGCCCGGTCGGCGCCGGGTTACTAGCCGTCCCTTCCCTCCGCAGATCCAGGAGCTCGCGTGCGCACTGCCTCTTTGCCGAAACTGACCGCTATCAGCCTGGCCGGCTTACTACTGGCCGCCACGGCAGCCTGCTCGGGTGGGGGCGACAGTGGTGGCGTGACCGGAGCGGCGACGAAGATCACGGCCACCGACTTCGTCTGCGCCGTCTCGGCCTCCGTCGTCAAGGCCGGCAACAACACGTTCGCGATCTCCAACACCGGCAAGACGACGACCGAGGTCGATGTGTACGGGAAGCAGAACGGTGTCTTCTCCAAGATCATGGGGCAGAAGAAGCACATCGGCCCGGGCACCAAGGCCGCGTTGACGGTGAACCTGAAGGCGGCCAGCTACGAGGTCGCGTGTAAGCCCGGCGAGAAGGGCAACGGCGTCCGGACGAAGATCACCGCGCAGTAGCCGGCAGCCCGCTCGATGCTCACTCGACTGTTTGTCATCTCGCTCCGCGCCTCGCTTCGCTCGATGCTCACTCGACTAAACTCGCCGCATCGGTGACGGGAGAGTGCTGTGGGCGAGTTGGTGGGGCTTGAGGTCGATGGCGGCATCGGCACGATCTGGCTGAATCGGCCCCCGATGAATGCCCTCAGCATCGAGGTGCAGGAGCAACTCCGGGCGGCGGCGCACGAAGCCGCGCACCGCCGCGACGTCCGGGCCGTGGTTCTCTACGGCGGCCCGAAGATCTTCGCGGCCGGTGCCGACGTCAAGGAGATGGCCGGCATGGGCTACGCCGACATGGCCGACCGGGCCGAGGCGCTGTCCTCGTCGTTCTCCGCCGTCGCGGACATCCCCAAACCGGTCGTGGCCGCCGTCACCGGCTACGCGCTCGGCGGCGGCTGTGAGCTCGCGCTGACCGCCGACTTCCGCGTGTGCGGTGACAACGCGAGGTTCGGCCAGCCCGAGATCCTGCTCGGCGTGATCCCCGGCGCCGGCGGCACCCAGCGCCTGACCCGCCTGGTCGGCCCCAGCAGGGCAAAGGACATGGTGTTCTCGGGCCGGTTCGTCGATGCCGACGAGGCCCTGCGCATCGGTCTCGTCGACCGGGTGGTCGCACCTGACGACGTCTACACCGCAGCGGTCGAGATGGTCTCCCGATATGCCGAAGGCCCGGCGTTCGCGCTGCGGGCGGCGAAGGCGGCGATCGACGGGGGCCTGGACACCGACCTCGACAGCGGGCTGCGACTGGAGAGCCACCTGTTCGCGGCGCTGTTCGCCACCGAGGACAAGGCCATCGGCATGCAGTCGTTCGTCGAGAACGGCCCGGGCAAGGCGAAGTTCGTCGGCCGGTGACCGCGACCCCGGAGGAGGTTGCCGCGGCGCGGGAGGATCCCAAGCTGGCCAACGTGCTCTACCACGACTGGGAGTCGGAGACCTACGACGCGAAGTGGTCGATCTCCTACGACG
>QHCA01000241.1 GCA_003244095.1 Pseudonocardiales bacterium
AAGACCACGACGATCCGGATGCTGCTGGGGCTGGCCGCACCGACCGCCGGTCACGTACATCTGCTCGGCGAGGCCATGCCCCGCGGGTCGGCCGCCGCGTTGCCACGGGTGGGTGCGCTGATCGAGGGGCCGGCCTGCTACCCGTTCCTGTCCGGCGAGGCCAACCTGGTCCGCCTCGACATGGCCGACCGGACCGCCGATCCCCGGACGCGGGGAGCGCGGGTCGACAGTGCGCTGGAGCGGGTCGGGCTGCTGGCCGCTCGCCGCAAGCGGTACAAGGCCTACTCCCTCGGCATGCGGCAACGCCTCGGGCTGGCCGCCGCGCTGTTGCGGCCCCGCGACCTGCTGGTGCTCGACGAGCCGACCAACGGCCTCGATCCCCAGGGCACCCGGGAGATCCGCGCGCTGATCCGCAACGTCGCCGACGAGGGCGCCACGGTCTTCCTCTCCAGCCACCTGCTGGCCGAGGTCGAGCAGGTCTGTACGCACGCCGCCGTGCTGTCCCACGGCCGGCTGGTCGCCAACGGCACCGTGGACAGCCTGCGAGCGTCGGCCGCCGGCCACCTCGTCGTCAGCACTCCCGACACCGACCTGGCGGTCGCGACGCTGCGCCGCCTGGGCATCGCCGAGGTCAGCACCCAGGTCACCGCCCAGGGGGAGCAGGTGAGCGGCCTCGCCGATTCCGTACTCCCCGAAGTCGCGTGCGCGGCGCTGGTCACCGACGGGGTACGCGTCCGCTCGCTGGCCGTGCAACGGCCGTCGCTGGAAGAGGCATTCGTGGCGCTGACCGGTGAGGGCTTCGATGTCGCTGAATAGGTCGCCGGCCAAGCCGCCGGCCGAGCCGCCGGCCGAGCCGCCGGCCGAGCCGCCGGCCAAGTCGCCGGCCGAGAGGCCGGCCGAGTCGTCGGTCGAATCGCCGGCTGAGGCCACCACCAACCGCACCGGCCTGCTGCGCTCGGAGCTGCGCACGCTGTTCCGCCGACTTCGCACCCTGATGATGCTGGCCGTGCTCGCCGGGGTGCCCATCCTGCTGGCCTGGGCGGTCAAGGCGTTCAGTGGGCCGAGCGGCCCGCAGGACGGGCCGCCGTTCCTCTACCAGGTCACCTCCAACGGCCTGTTCGTGTCCCTGACGGCGCTGGTCGTGACGCTGCCGTTGTTCCTGCCGCTCGCGGTGGGTGTCGTGGCAGGGGACAGCGTGGCCGGCGAGGCCAGCCAGGGCACGCTGCGTTACCTGCTCGTGGTGCCGACGGGCCGCACCCGGCTGCTCGCGGTCAAGCTCCCGACGGTGGTCATCTTCGGCGTCGTGGCGGCGTTCACAGTGGCGCTGGTCGGCATGGCGATCGGCGCGCTCCTGTTCGAGGTCGGGCCGGTGACCCTGCTCTCTGGCGACACGATCGGCAGCGGTGCGGCCCTCGGCCGGGCACTGCTGGTCGCGGCGTACGTCGGCGTCTCGCTGGCCGGCCTCGGGGCGGTCGGCGTCTTCGTCTCGACGATCACCGACGTGCCCATCGCCGCCATGGCGACCACCGTCACCCTCGCCATCGCCAGCGAGATCGTGGATGCCATCCCGCAGTTGCACGCGGTCCACCCGTGGCTGCTGAGCCACTACTGGCTGGCGTTCGGTGACCTGCTGCGCGAGCCGATGTACACCGCGCAGATCGCCAGGGGCCTGTGGCTGCAACTCGGCTATCTGGTGGTGTTCGGGGCGCTGGCGTGGGCCAGATTCACCACCCGGGACATCCTCTCCTAATAGCTGACATCGCGTTACCTCTGGTCAGGCGCTTGGACTACGGTACGAAGCCTGAGCGACCTGGCCGGGGTGGCCGGGCGCCCCCTCCGAATAGCAGCGGGATCGCCGTCACCACCCCGGCGGAGGCGAGCAGGCCCATGTGCCCCGCACCGGAATGCGCGAACGTGCCGCCCCCGATGAAGAGCAGGTACGCCAGGGCCGGTACGAACAAGGCCGCGGTCTCGACCGTGAGGCCCTGGACGGCGTCCATCGAGATCACCTTCTTGATCAGGCCGTAGGTACCGAAGGAGAAGGCCAGGATGAGGGCGATCCAGGGCACCCGGCCGTAGTCGAGGGCCAGGACGAGCACCGCCACCGCGCCGATCGCCAGCGCCCCCCACTGCACCGCCCGCAGCCGCTCCTGGAGCACGACGACCCCGAGGAGCACGGTCACCAGCGGGTTGATGAAGTAGCCCAGTGACGTCTCCACGATCTGTCCGGAGTTGACCCCGTAGATGTAGGTGGCCCAGTTGACGCCGATCAGGACGGCGGCGGCGGCCAGCAGCGCGAGGCGGCGCGGTTGCCGCACGATCGCCCCGATCCACCGCCAACGCCGCTGGACCGCGAGAATCACGACCACCACGACCAGCGACCACACGATGCGATGGGCCAGGATCTCCACCGCGTTCGCCGGTTTGAGCAGCGGCCAGAACAGCGGGAACAGGCCCCAGAGCAGGTAGGCGGTCGCGCCGTAGGCCAGCCCCCTTCGCGACGACGTCACTCTGCGTCAACCTCTGCCCGGCTCGAAGATGTTCCCGGGTAGGTGGTCTCATATCCGGTACGTGGATGGGTGAACCCCTGCGTACCCGCAATCGTGTGTAGGGCAGGAGGTGAGCCTTGTCGACAGCTGAGCCCGAGTTGATGCGCGCCCTGCACGATCAGCACGCCGCTGCGGTGTGGTCGTACGTGCTCCGACTGACCTCCGGTGACCGGGCCCGCGCGCAGGACGTGCTGCAGGAGACGCTCCTGCGCGCCTGGCGCCATCCCGAGGTCATGCAGCCCGAGCGCGGGTCGGCGCGGGCCTGGTTGTTCACCACGGCGCGGCACATCGTGATCGACGAGTGGCGGGCCCGCTCCGCGCGGCCGGAGCTGCTCACCGACAGCGTGCCGGATCGGGCCACCTCCGACGGTGTCGACGAGGCGATGCAGTCCTGGCTGGTGGCCGAGGCACTCGACCGGCTCAGCCCCGAGCACCGGGGGGTCCTGGTCGAGTGCTTCTATCGTGGCCATACCGTCGCCGAGGCCGCGGAACTCATCGGGGTGCCGCCGGGCACGGTCAAGTCCCGCACGCACTACGCCTTGCGTGCCTTGCGCCTGGTTCTGCAGGAGATGGGGGTGACCCAGTGAGCTGTCCGATGTCCCTGCACGACGGCGCCTACCTCCTCGGTGCCCTCTCACCCGAAGATCGCCGGGCCTACGAGGAGCACCTGTCCGGTTGCGCGTCCTGCTCGGCTGCCCTCGCGGAGGTGGCCGGACTGCCGGGCCTGCTCGGCCGGCTGCCGGCCGACGTCATCGAGATCGGCGACCCACCGCCGGCCGACGTGCTGCCGGGGCTGCTCGCCGCCGTGCAGCTCGAACGGCACCGGGCTCGGCGTCGGTTTCGGGTCGGCTTGGCTGCCTTGGCGACGGCCGCGGCGGTTGTCGCAGCTGCATTGATCGTTCCGGCGGTGGTGGCACCCAGGCGGCCCGCGGCGGTGGCCTTCGCTCCGGTGACCGATGCGCCGGTCAACGCCTCCGCAGCCCTGATCGAAAAGACGTGGGGCACCGAGGTCGACCTCCGCTGCACCTATACCGGCAAGCAGACCTCGGGCACGTTCTCATACCTGCTCGTCGCGACCGATCGCTCTGGCCACGAGGTGCAGATCGCGACCTGGCGGGTGGTCTCCAACACGCCGGTTGTCCTCGTCGCGTCGACGTCCCTGCAGCGCGCGGACCTGGCGACGCTGGAGGTGCGGTTCCAGACCGGCAAGCCGCTGCTGCGGCTGAATACCTAGCTTGAGAGCGGCGTACTACGAGCGCAACGGTCCGGCCGCCCAGGTGCTCACCGTCGGTGAGGTTCCTACGCCCGAGCCCGGCCCTGGCGAGGTGCGGATCGCGTTGCGGGCGTCGGGGATCAACGTCGGTGACGTCAAGAAGCGGGCGGCGTGGACGGGGGCGGCGATGTCCTATCCGCGGGTGATCCCGCACAGCGACGGCGGCGGGGTGATCGACCTCGTGGGCGATGGCGTGCCTGCGGCCCGGGTGGGCGAGCGGGTGTGGTGCTGGGGGGCGCAGTCCTACCGGGCGTTCGGTACAGCAGCGGAGTACGTCGTGGTGCCGGCCTCTCTGGCTGTGCCGTTGCCTGCGGGCGCGGACTTCGAGACCGGGGCGTGTCTCGGCATCCCCGGCATCACCGCGCATCGTGCGGTGTTCGGCGACGGCCGGTCCGGGGCCGGACGGTGCTGGTCGCCGGCGCGACAGGCGCGGTCGGGTCGATGGCGGTCGCGCTCGGCGCGTGGGGTGGCGCGCGGGTGCTGGCGACGGTACGCCGGCCGGAGCAGGTTGAGGTTGCCTCCGGGCTGGGTGCCTCCGAGGTGCTGCTGGCCGGCTCTCCTGGCCTGGCGGGCGCGGTCCGGGCGCTCGCGCCGGGCGGGGTGGACCGGATCGTCGAGGTGGCCTTCGACGCCAACATCGGCCTGGACAGCGAGATCCTCGCGGCCGACGGCGTGATCGCCTGCTACGCGACCTCCTCGCCCGAGCCGACCCTGCCGTACTGGCCACTGGCCTTCGTCAACGCCACCATCCGGCTGCTCGGCGCCGACGACTTCCCGTCGGAGGCGAAGGCCGCGGCGGTCCGTGACCTGAGTGCCTGCCTGGCCGCGGGCGCGCAGCCCGTACGGATCGCCGCCCGCTACCCCCTGGAGCAGATCGCCGCAGCGCACGACGCCGTCGCCGCAGGGTCACCCGGCCGGGTGACCCTCACCATCTGACCCGTCCCGATCCGCCACACCCCAGGATTTCCGGAAATCGTGCACCGCCCCCGCGACTGGCACCTACCTCTACCCGCACTGGTGCTCCGGTGACGCCACTCACGCCCCGATCCACGGCGGGTGCTCGTCGCTGGGCGGCGGCGGCAGTAGCGGTGGCGGCCGACCGCCCAGCCCGACCGCC
>QHCA01000242.1 GCA_003244095.1 Pseudonocardiales bacterium
CAACACCGCTACCCGGCAGTAGTCTGCCTACCCCGACTGATTGTCCTCTCGCTCCTCGCTTGCTTGAAGACAAGGCTCCGCTCGACGTTCACTCACCATCCGTTTCGGATTAGGCTGACCTTCCCCCGTCCGTACGAGTCAGGAAGTCTGCCCGTGCGCATNNGCCACCGACCACCTCATGCACTTTCCCGGTCGATTCGCGACCCAGCTGTTACCCGGTGAGCTCGACCGGGTCTCATTGTCGTTCCTCGTCGATGAACTGGTGGTGCGCCGGGGTGGCGTGGCGGCGAACATCGCGTTCGGCATGGGCCAGCTGGGGCTGCGGCCGGTGCTCGTGGGCGCGGTCGGCGCCGATTTCGCCGACTACCGATCCTGGCTCGAACGCCACAATGTCGACTGCGAGTCGGTCTATATCAGCGAGCTCGCGCACACGGCCCGCTTCGTCTGCACCACCGACGACGACATGTGCCAGATCGCGTCGTTCTACGCCGGCGCGATGAGCGAGGCACGCAACATCGAGCTCGCGCCCATCGCCGAGCGCTCGGGTGGTTTCGACCTGGTGATCGTCGGCGCCAACGACCCGGACGGGATGGTGCGGCACACCGAGGAGTGCCGCGAGCGGGGTTATCCCTTCGCCGCCGATCCGTCCCAGCAGCTGGCCAGGATGTCTGGCCAGGACATCGCCGCGCTGGTCGAGGGTGCCGACTACCTGCTCACCAACGAGTACGAGAAGAAGCTGCTGGAGTCCAAGACCGGCCTCACCGACGAGCAGGTGCTCGACCGGGTCAACGTGAGGGTCACCACACTGGGCAGCGACGGCGTCCACATCGACGGTCGCGGGGCCGGCGAGGCCATCCACGTACCGGTTGCCAGAGAGTTGGCGAAGCACGACCCGACCGGCGTCGGCGACGGTTTCCGCGCGGGTTTCTTCGCCGGGCTGTCGTGGGGGCTGAGCCTGGAGCGCGCCGCCCAGGTGGGAAGTCTGGTCGCCACCAACGTGATCGAGACGATCGGCACACAGGAGTACCAGATCAAGCCGGCGGACTTCATCGAGCGCTTCACCGTCGCCTACGGGCAGTCCGCCGCCGACGAGGTGGGCCCGCACCTTCCCACCTGAGCCGGGTGCCCGGAGCGCACCCCGACCGGGTCAGGCGGGGACGTTCCAGATAGGCTTCCGACGGCCATCAGATGCGCAGGTCAGGAGGCAGGGCAGGTGGTTCGGAGTCCATCGGGTGTCCGCCGTCTGACCTCGCGGCGCCTGCGTAGCGGCGCCGTGCTTCTGAGCCTGGTGCCCATGCTCGCGGGCTGTACGGTCGACAACTTGCCACGGTTCGGCTTTCCACGCGGCGTGACGTCACAGGCCGACCGCATCCTCACCCTGTGGTCGACCTCCACGATCGCCGCGCTGATCGTCGGCGTATTCGTGTGGGGTCTGATTTTCTGGGCCGCGGTGCGCTACCGCAAGCGCGCTGGCGGCGAGGACGTGCCGCCGCAGGTCAGCTACAACCTGCCGATCGAGATCCTCTACACGGTCGTGCCCTTCCTGATCATCGCGGTGCTCTTCTTCTACACCGTGATCGACGAGAACTACGTCAACGCGGAGAGCAAGCAGCCCGACCTGCAGGTCAGTGTCCTGGCCTTCAAGTGGAACTGGCAGTTCGGCTACGTCGGCCAGCAGGACGCCAACGGCAAGTTCGTGCAGACCGTGGGGTCGACCGACGAGATCCCCGTACTCGTGCTCCCGGTGAACAAGCGGGTGCTGTTCACCGAGACCTCGCCCGATGTCGTGCACTCCTTCTTCGTGCCGGAGTTCCTGTTCAAGCGGGATGTGATCCCCGGTCGCACCAACTCCTTCGAGGTCACGATCACCAAGATCGGGTCCTACGTCGGGCACTGCGCGGAGTTCTGCGGCACCTACCACTCAGCGATGAACTTCGAGGTCCGCGCGGTGAGCCCGGCCGACTTTGCCGCGTTCCTCACCGCCAAAAAAACCGGGCTGTCGACGGCGGATTCACTGCGGTCGATCGGCCAGCCGCCCTACGCCGTCACCACCAGGCCGCTCGGCGGGGGTCGCGGCCAGCTTGCGGCCGCCAGCGTGAGGAACAACCCGTGAAGACCGAGGCCCGCATTTTCCTCTTCGTCACCGTCTTCTGCATGGTGGCCGCGGCGGTCTACCTTCCGTGGTCGCGTGACCCGATCGGCGGCACTGCCCTGATCGTGTCCGCCGGCCTGTGTGGGCTGTGCGGCAGCTACTTCTGGTTCGTCTCGCGTCGCATCGGCGCACGTCCGGAGGATCGGCCGGATGCCGACATCTCCGAGGGTGCCGGTGAGCTGGGCTTCTTCAGCCCGGGCAGCTACTGGCCGGTGGGCGTCGGGGGGGCGGCCGCGCTGCTCGGCCTGGGGCTGGTCTACTGGCCGGCCTACTGGCTGATCGCCGTCGGATTCATCGCGGTGCTGCTCACCGCCGGCGGTTTGGTCTTCGAGTACTACGTCAAGTAGCCCCGCTGCCCCGCCTTCCGCACCCCACCTTTCACACGCATCCTCCGTACGTGATCATGCACGTCTGCTCGGCCTGGCCGGCGTGTCGTGCGGCAACCTTGCATGATCACGGGGGGTTGGCGCACCACGGGGGGGCGAGGGGGTGCCAAGGCCTGAGCGGAACGCTCAGTCGTCGACCCCGGTCAGCTCGCGGTGCTCGGGCGACGTGGCGTCCGGCTTCTGCCCGTTGGGGCTCGTGCTGGCCGCGCTCGGCTCTTCGATGGGCGTGAAGAAACCGCGGATGGCCCGGCCGGCAAGGCCCACCTTGTTCGGGCGCTTGGGGACGGGTGTTTCCTCGTAGTCGATCTCGACCGGGTGACCGTGCGCGTCGATCTCACCCAGAGGCTGGTGGATCTCGATGAACTCGCCGGACGGCA
>QHCA01000243.1 GCA_003244095.1 Pseudonocardiales bacterium
GCGTACGAGGAGGCGCACCGGCTGTGGACGAAGACCGGGGATTCCCTCGCGGCGGCCACACTCGTGCCGCCGCTGGTCGCGGTCAAGCACCTGCTCGGGGAGACCCTGGACACCCGCGCGGACCTGCTGGACCAGACGCTGGCCGACCTGCCGGCGATCCCGGGCGCCGATCTCGTTCGGGCTCAGCTGCTCGGCGCCCTGGCGGCCGCGTACATGCTCGACCGCCGCCTCGACGAGTCCATCGCTTACGGCGAGCGGAGCCGGGCGCTCAGCGGTGCCGATCAGCCGGACGTCAATACCGCGGCCACGCTCGGATCGGTGCTCGTCTTCGCCGGGGAGATGGACTCCGGATGGGGACTGTTAGAGGACGCCGTCGCACGATCCGTCGCGGAGTGCCAGGAGGCCGAGGCGGCGCGCGGCTACCGCATGATCGGGTCGTCGGCCTCCGTCTTGGTCGAGTACGACCGCGCCGAGCACTGGCTCGACCGCGGCATCGCGTACGCCGACGCCGTCGAGCTGTGGAACCACCGCAACTACATGGCTGCACACCGGGGCCACGTCCAGTGGGCCTGCGGCCAGTGGGGGGCCGCGCAACAGACCGCGGAGCAGGCCCTGGCTGACGGGCGGGGTGGCGTCACCACGCGGATCACAGCGGGGTACGTGCTCGGCTTCCTGGCGATGGGCCGCGGCGACTGGGCGGCAGCCGCGGCCCTGCTCGGCGAGGCGCTGGAGGAAGGCGAGTGCATGGCCGAACTCCAGCGCCTGTCCCCGCCGCTGTGGGGGCTGGCGGAGACAGCGCTGCTCCGCGGCGACCACGACACGGCCGTCGCACTGTGCGACCGGGGGTACGCCGCCTCCGACGCGGTCTCCGATGCCGCGTACCTGTTCCCGTATCTCGTCACCGGCACCCGCGCCCGGCTCGCCCGAGGCGATCACGACGATGCCGAGAGGTGGGTACGCCGGACCGAGGCGGCACTGCGGCACAGGGCGATCCCCGGCACCCTGCCCGGCGTCGACCACGCCCGCGGACTGCTCCACCTCGCCGCCGGCGACACCGACGCCGCACGGGCCAGCCTGCGGCGCGCCCGCGAGGCCTGGGACGGGCGGCGGCGGTTCTGGGAGGGGCAGTGGGCGACGCTCGACCTGGCGGCATGCGCGACCAGGTCGCGGCGGCACGCCGAGGCGGCGGCGCTGGCCGGGGACGTGCGGGTCTCTGCAGCGCGAGCCGGCGCCTCGACCCTGGTGGCCGCGGCCGACCGGCTGCTGCACCCCGAGCAGTCCGAGCCGGCGGCCCGACCCTGGCATCCGCTGAGCGCCCGCGAGTACGCCGTCGCCGACCTGGTTGCCGCCGGGTTGACCAACCGCCAGATCGCCGCTGAGCTGGTGCTGTCACCCAGGACGGTTTCGGCCCACGTCGCGCACATCCTGGCCAAGCTCGGCGCGTCCCGTCGTGCCGAGATCGCCGCGTGGGCCGCCCGGGTCGACGCCTGACGGCCCGACCCCGTGACGTCAGCCGTGCGGACAGTGGCGTGGGGTCTCACCACAGGAGTGTTGCCACTTGCTCACCGAGGTACGCCGGACCGCAGGGGAAGGCGGCGTCGCGGCATGCCGCGCAGCGGCCCGCGTCGTCGGTGTGGTCGCGGAGGACGGCGGCAGCCAGCCGGGCCAGGTGCTCGATCTCCGCCCGCAGGTCGTCCACGCGGTGCACGCCGGTGCTCGTGGCGAGGATCATCGGGGCGCCCTCACTGCCACCACTCCAGCCACAGCTGCGTCATCTCGGGCCCCACGACCACCCGCCGGAGTTCGTGGCGGAGCCTCTCGTGCCGGTCGGCCGGGGGAAGGCCGGGTGGCACGGTGCCGTCCTGCCGGACGAACCTGTTCCACACGCGGTGCTCGGTGATCTTGGCTGGCAGCGCCGGGTGCGGGCACCCACCGCCGCGGCAGGCGTAGTAGCGCGAGAGCCGGCCGAGCAGCAGCGGCACCTTGGGCCGGTCGCACGGTGCGCACCACAGCAGGTCACGCAGCAGGTAGCGGCGCAGGAGGATGTCGCTCAGCGCGTACAGCGCGTCGACCTCGGGGGACGGCTCGGCGGCCGTCACGGTCGTCCGCCCGCCTCAGGGCGGGCCTGGCAGGTATGGTGATCATGATTCATAGGGTCAGACCCTATATGCAACTCCCATTTCGGGCTAGCCCCGTACGGAAGAAGATCCGCCGGCTCGTGGCAGACTGTCCGCCGTGACCACCGGGAGTCCCACCGTCCGCCGACGCCGGCTGGCCGCCGCGCTACGCCGCCTGCGCGACCAGTCCGGCATGACCGCCGACGAGGCGGCCCGCGCCATCGGCATCTCCAAGTCCTCGCTCAGCCGCATCGAGAACGGCCTGGTCTCGGTCCTGCCGCCGGTGGCCCGCTCGCTGCTGGAGCTGTACGGCGTCGAGAGTCCCGACATCGAGCCGCTCCTGCAGGTCGCCCGCGAGGCCCGCCAGCGCGGCTGGTGGCAGGCCTACGACGACGTGCTGCCCGACTGGTTCAACGTGTACGTCGGCCTAGAGGCGGAGGCCGCCGAGATCAGGGACTTCCAACCTCAGCTGGTCTACGGCCTGTTGCAGACTGCCGACTACGCGCGGGCGATCCTGCGATCCGGGCTTCCCGATGCGCCGGATGAGGACATCGAGCGGCGGGTCGAGCTGCGGATGCGCCGCAAGGAGAACGACAGGCCGCCGCGCCTCTGGCTGGTGCTGGACGAGGCGGTTCTCCACCGTCCGGTCGGCGGCGCAGAAGTCATGCGTGTCCAGCTCAAGAAGATTCTCGACGCGTCCAATGTGCCCGGCAACAACATTCAGGTTCTGCCCTTCAGCGCTGGTGAGCACGCCTCGATCGGTGAGCAGTTCTCGATCATGACGTTTCCCGAGCCGACTGATCCGGGCATCGTCTACATCGAGACCCACGCCGGTAGCCTCTATCTTGAAGGCCAGCATGTGCGCACCTACGCCGCCGTGTTCCAGCAGTTGATGGCATCTGCGTTGGGCAAGCGGGAGTCCGCTGCGATGATCTCAGCGGCGATGAGCGCACTATGAGGGAGCGGAGGCGCAGCATGAATACGGACGGCATCGGCCGCGTGGCATGGCGCAAGAGCACCCAGAGCCAAGGCGGCTCGAGCAACTGCGTCGAGGTCGCTCACCTGCCGGATGGCGTACTGGTCCGAAACTCCAAGAACCCGGACGGCCCGATCCTGGCGTTCACCCCGAGCGAGTGGCGGGCCTTCCTCGGCGGCGCCAAGGACGGCGAGTTCGATCTTTAGGCCGCCGTACGCTATTTCCCCGGTTTTAGGCGAGTCGCGACCGGGATCGGGCGCGAAGTTGGACATCATGCCTGCATGACGACGTCAACGGGGCACGAGTCGTCGATGCAGGCCCCGAAGGGCTTGCTGGGCTACGTCAGGACCAACCTGCAGGACGCCATCGCCGGGGTGGTCGCCGTCGTCGTCGGCGTGCTGACGATCCTCGACCTGCTCGACGTCCTGCAGCTCGCCCAGGGTTTCCTGGCCCACGCCGCCGTCTTCGTCGCGTGCGGCCTCACCGTCTATCTCCTCGTCGATCGTGACATCCGGCGGCACACCGAAGCGCGACGCGACGCCGTGATCGCGCAGATCGCCAAGATGCAGGCCGACATGGCGGAGCAGATCGCCCTGATCGGAGCCGGTGCCGAGGCGATCGAGGTGCCACCGTCAGAGATCGGGCCCACCGTCAGGGCCATCCTCAAGAACACGACGACATGGCACTTCCGCGGCGGGTCCGGCCGGTGGCAGCGACATGTGGTGCTGCCCGCGCTCGCCGCCGTGACCGATCACGACATCGGCTATGTCATGCAGGTCATCAACCCCAGCGATCGCGACCTGTGCGCGCGTTACGCGGCCTATCGCGCCCGGCAGCGGGTCGCCGAGTACCGCCGCGACAACGAGGGGGCTCCCGAGACGATCCGCGACGACATCCTGTCGTGCCTTTACGCGGTCGCGTGGCACAGCGAGACCAGCAGGATCAAACCGGAGATCTACCTGCTCCCGCTCTACAGCCCGGTGCGCTACGACATCGGCAGCGAAGCCCTCATCGCCAGTGTCGCCAGGTCCACCGCCCGCGGCCTCTACGCCAAGGCCGGCGGCTGGTACTACGCCTCGGTCCTGGATGAGATCGTCCAGGCATGCTCGGAAGTGCCCCGGGTGATCATGCCGGTCGACCCCGCCTTCTACCCACTGGTTCGGGGCCAGGTCGACGCCGACCACGTACGGGGAGCGCTGCGCGCGGCGACCGTACTGCATCCCACCGGCAGGTCGGAGCCGCTGCTCACCGACTGGTCGGGCAGCACGGACTTCGCCCACATCGCAACGCTGGTGTTCCAACCGATGACCTGACCGGCTCGGGTTTCGGGGCAAGCTGGACGTGACCAAGCAATGGCGCGTCCTGCGCGCCCGTGCCGCGGCACCGATCGACCTAACCGACTCACCAACGGCAGCAGAATTGGGTGCAGAAATGAGCGACCACTTCCATGACCGTGTTGTCCTGGTGACCGGTGCCGGCTCGGGCATCGGTCGCGCAACTGCGCTGGCGTTCGCCGCCGAGGGCGCCATTGTCGTCGCGGCCGGACGAAGCACGGAGTCCCTGGCTGAGAGCGTCGCGCTGATCGAGGGTGATGGGGGTCGCGGCGACGCCATCACCGTCGACGTCACCTCAGGCGACTCGGTGGCTGATCTCGTCGACGCCGTCGTGACCCGGCACGGCGGGCTGCACGTGGCAGTGAACAACGCCGGCATCGTCGGACCGACCGGCCCCGTTGCCGACGTTCCCGAAGCGGACTGGCGCGCCCTGTTCGAGGTCAACGTCACCGGAGTGTGGCTGTGTCTCAAGCACGAGATCCAGCACATGCGCGCCCACGGCGGCGGCACGATCGTCAATGTCGCCTCCAACATCGGCGCCCACGCCCGCCGTCCCGGGATGGCCCCCTACGCCGCGAGCAAAGCGGCGGTCAGCGCCCTGACCCGAGCTGCCGCGCGCGATCACATCTCTGACGGGGTACGGATCAACGCGGTCAGCCCCGGAGCGACCGACACGAGCTTGTCCCTACGCGCCGGCGAGACCATGCCGGACCGAGATGCACGAATAGCGTCGACGGTCCCGTTGGGTCGCGTTGGTGCCACCGCCGAGGTCGCGGCAGCGATCCTGTGGCTGTCCTCGCCGTCGTCGGCATTCGCAGTCGGGCACGACCTCGTGATCGACGGTGGCGCCAGCGCCTGAGCACGCAGACCGAACCCATGACCGGTTCCACATGACGAGCAGGTGTCAGCCGACCTCGACCGCCTCGGCGACGGCGGCGGTGAACTGCGCCTGATAGAGGTCGTAGTAGGCACCTTGGGCGGCCAGCAACTGCGCGTGGGTGCCCTGCTCGACGATGCGCCCGGCGTCCATCACCAGGATCAGGTCGGCGTCGCGGATGGTGGACAGCCGGTGGGCGATGACGAAGCTGGTCCGGTCGGTGCGCAGCGCCGACATCGCCTTCTGCACCAGCACTTCGGTGCGGGTGTCCACCGCACTGGTCGCCTCGTCGAGGATCAGCAGCGACGGGTCGGCGAGGAACGCCCGGGCGATCGTGATCAGCTGCTTCTCACCGGTGCTGATGTTGCCGCCCTCGGTGTCGATCACGGTGTCGTAACCGTCGGGCAGGCTGCGGACGAACCGGTCGACGAAGGTCGCCTCGGCCGCGGCCAGGATCTGCTCCTCCGGCGCATCCGGGTTGCCGTAGGCGATGTTCTGCCGGATGGTCCCGCCGAACAGCCAGGTGTCCTGCAGCACCATCCCGATCTCGCCGCGCAGCTCGGCGCGGCGCATCGAGGCGATGTCCACCCCGTCGAGGATGATTCGGCCGGCGTCGAGCTCGTAGAACCGCATGATCAGGTTGACCAGCGTCGTCTTGCCGGCTCCGGTCTGCCCCACGATCGCCACGGTCTGGCCGGGCTCGGCGACCAGCGACAGGTCCTGGATCAGCGGGCGATCAGGGTCGTACGAGAACGACACGTGGGCGAACTCCACCCGCCCGTGCGGGTCGGTCACCTGGCCGGCCGGGATCGGGTCCGCAGTCTGGTCGGGCGCGTCGAGCAGCTCGAACACCCGCTCGACCGAGGCCACACCCGACTGCAGCAGGTTGGCCATCGAGGCCAGCTGGGTCAGGGGCTGGGTGAACTGCCGGGAGTACTGGATGAAGGCCTGCACGTCGCCCAGGCTCATCGAGCCCGACGCCACGCGCATGCCGCCGACCACGGCGATCGCGACGTAGTTGAGGTTCCCGATGAACATCATCGCCGGCATGATGATCCCGGAGATGAACTGCGCGCCGAAGCTCGCCTCGAACAGCTCCTCGTTCCTCTTTCGGAAGACCTCCTCGGCCTCCTTCTGATGGCCGAACACCTTGACCAGCTCGTGGCCGGTGAAGGTCTCCTCGATGTGCGCGTTCAGCGCGCCGGTGTGCGCCCACTGCGCGATGAACTTCTTCTGCGACCGCTTGGCGATCACCTTGGTCACCCACATCGACAGCGGGATCGACACCAGCGCGATCAGCGCCAGCAGCGGCGAGACCAGGAACATCATCGTGACCACGCCGACCACCATCAGCACCGAGGTGAGCAGCTGGCTCAGGGTCTGCTGCAGCGTCTGCGACACGTTGTCGATGTCGTTGGTCACGCGGCTCAGCACCTCACCGCGCGGCTGTTCGTCGAAGTACGGCAGGGGCAGGCGGTTGAGCTTGGCCTCCACCTCCTCCCGCAGCCGCAGGATGGTGCGCTGCACGACGCCGTTGAGGATGTATCCCTGCAACCACATCAGCAGCGACGAGGCCACGTACACGCTCAGCGCCAGCAGCAGCACGCCCCGCAGTGCGTGGAAGTCGATGCCCTGCCCCGGGTGGATGTGCAGGTGCGAGAGCAGACTGGCGAGGTTGCCGTTGCCGGACGCCTTCGCCCCGGCGGCGGCCTGCTCGGCGGTCGTGCCCGGCGGCACGCGCTTGCCGATGACGCCGGCGAAGATGACGTCGGTGGCGCGGCCGAGGATCCTGGGGCCGAGCACGCTCAGCCCGATGCTCAGGACGGCCAGGGTGACGACGGTCATGACCCGGGTGCGTTCGGGCTGCAGGCGGCGGATCATCCGGCGGGCCGACGGCCCGAAGCTCATCGACTTCTCACCCGGCTGGCCTATGTTCGCCCACGGCGGGCCTCCGCCCGGGCGGCGCATCGGCGGCCGGGGCACGCCGGTGCTCAGCGCGGCCTTGCTCTCCGGGGCCTTGCTCTCCGGGGCCTTGCTCTCCGGGGCCTTGCCGTTCGGAGTCGCGCCGTTGGGGGACGTGTTCTGGTCGCTCATGCCGCCGACTCCTGCGCTCCTAGTTGGGACTCGACGATCTCGGTGTAGGTCTGGCAGGTCTCCAGCAGCTCGTCGTGCCGGCCGATCCCGACGATCTCGCCGTCCTCGAGCACGATGATCTGATCGGCGTCGCGGATGGTGGACACCCGCTGCGCGACGATCACGACCGTCGCGTCGGCGGTCTCCGGGCGCAGCGCGGCGCGCAGCCGCGAGTCGGTGCCCAGGTCGAGGGCGGAGAACGAGTCGTCGAACAGGTAGATCTCCGGCTCGCGTACCAGTGCCCGGGCGATCGCCAGCCGCTGCCGCTGGCCGCCCGAGACGTTCGTGCCGCCCTGCGCGATGGCCGAATCCAGCCCTCCTGGCATCGCCGTGACGAAGTCGCGGGCCTGGGCGATCTCCAACGCGTGCCACAGGTCGGCGTCGGTCGCCTCCGGATTGCCGTACCGCAGGTTCGACGCGACCGTCCCGGTGAACAGGTACGGCCGCTGCGGCACCAGGCCGACGCGCGGCCACAGCGCCTCGGGGTCGAGGTCGCGTACGTCGACGCCGTCGACCTTCACCGATCCGGCGGTGGCATCGAACAGCCGGGGTACGAGGGACAGCAGGGTCGTCTTGCCCGAGCCCGTGCTGCCGATGATCGCCGTGGTGCGGCCCGGGTGGGCGGAGAAGGAGATCCGCCGCAGCACCGGCGCGTCGGCACCGGGATAGCTGAACTCGACATCGCTGAGTTGCAGCTCGCCGTGCTCGGACAGCGTGCGGACACCGTCGGCCGGGAGCACCACCGAGGTCTCCGTGTCGAGCACCTCGGAGATCCGCTCGGCGCTCACCGCGGCCCGCGGCACCATCATCAGCATGAAGGTCGCCATCATCACCGAGAACAGGATCTGCATGAGGTAGGCGAGGAACGCGGTCATCGCCCCGATCTGCACCTGGCCGGCGTCGACCCGGTGCGCACCGAACCACAGCACGGCGACCGACGAGACGTTCAGCACCAGCATCACGACCGGGAAGATCATCGCCTGCAGGCGCCCGACGCTCAGCGCCACGTCGACCAGGCCGGTGTTGACCCGGTTGAAGCGCCGCGTCTCGAACGGCTCGCGGACGAAGGCGCGGACCACCCGGACACCGCCGATCTGCTCGCGCAGCACCTGGTTGAGGGTGTCGATGCGGGTCTGCATGACCCGGAACTGCGGCACCATCTTGCGGATGATCAACCCGATCGGGACGACCAGCGCCGGCACCGCGGCCAGCATCAGCCAGGACAGCCCCACGTCGGTGCGCAGCGCCAAGGTCACGCCACCCACGCACATGATCGGTGCGGTGATCATCATCGTGCAGGTCATCACCACCAGCATCTGCACCTGCTGCACGTCGTTGGTGTTGCGGGTGATCAGTGACGGCGCGCTGAACTGCGCCACCTCGCGGTTGGAGAACTCCCCGACCCGGTGGAACACTGCCGAGCGCACGTCGCGGCCGAAGCCCATCGCCGCCTTGGCGCCGAGGTAGACCGCGCCGATCGAGCAGACGATCTGCATGCCGGTCACCATCAGCATCCAGCCGCCGGTGTGCCAGATGTAGCCGGTGTCCCCGCGGCTGATGCCCTTGTCGATGATGTCG
>QHCA01000244.1 GCA_003244095.1 Pseudonocardiales bacterium
GACGAACGAAGAGTGGGGACTTTCACTTGGCCACCAGCGAGGACCTCGACTTGGCCACTACCGGGGACTTTTCCATGGCCACGGACAGCGTTCGAGCATCACGTCCTGGAAATCGATCGGACTCTGACCTATCGAGGCAACGTGCACGATCCGGGCCGATGACGAAAGGCGCAGGAGGGGCAAGCAGGCGCAGCGTCAGCGTGAAACCGGCCAGATGATTGACGGCGAAGCGCAGCTCGTGACCGTCCGCGCTGAGCTGCCGGTGCTCATCTCCTGGGGCGCCGAAGCCGATCCCGGCGTTGTTGACGAGCACGTCTAGGCGGCTGGTCAGCGACGGTACGGCCTCGGCCATGTCGTGGACCTGCCGGAGATCGGCGAGATCGGCGCAGATCGTGAGGGGATCGGGACACCCGTGACGGCACGAGAGCTCGCGTGCGGTCCGTTCGAGCTTGATCGGGTCACGGCCGTGCAGGATGACCTGGGCGCCGCCGGCGGCGAGGCGATCGGCCAGCGAGCGGCCCAGGCCGTCGGTGGCGCCTGTGATGAGGATCGTGCGGGCATCCCTCATCACGGTTCGCCCAGCGCGGTGGCCCGGTCGGGTGTCAACCGCAGGCTGGGCACGCCGGGCGGCTCGAAGCCGAAGACCTGGCCGTAGAAGCTGAGCTCGGCCTGCAGCGACGTTGCGATCGCATCCCGATCGCTGAACGTATGCCCCTCGTCCGGGAAGGTGAGCAGCGCGTGCGGGACTTCGCGTCGGGCGAGTTCGGCGGCGACCGCACGCGTCTGGGCCGCTGGCACGACCGGGTCGCGCAGACCCTGGAGCAGGAGCACCGGGTGGGTCACGGTAGCCATCCGGGCCAGCGGTGATCGCTGCCGATACAGTTCGCGCGCAGCTGGCCACGGCCCGATTAGCCGGTCGTGGTAGCGGGACTCGAACTCGTGGGTCCGTTCAGCCTGGTCCTCCAGATCCGCGACGCCATAGTAGGAAACTCCCGCGGCGAAGGGTTGCCCGGTTCGCGACAGCGCGGACAACGCCGTCAGACCGCCCGCGCTCATGCCGCGAATCACCAGGCCCGAGACCCGTCCGGCGGCGAGCAGCACCCGGGCGACCACAATGCAGTCATCGACGTCGACGACACCCCACCGCCCCCACAATGCGGTGCGGTGTCGGCGGCCGCGGCCACTGGATCCGGTGTAGTCGACAGCGACAACGGCCAGCCCGCGGCTGGTGAAGAAACTGACGTCGTCCTGGTAGTGCCGCGCAAAGGCCGCGGTGGGGCCGCCGTGGACGAACATCACGCCGGGAGGCGCCGCGCCGTCGGGCAGCCGCGTGATCGGAGAGGTCGGCGGGTAGAACGCGGCCGCCACTGATCGCCCGTCATCGGTCGGGATGTCCATGAGTGTCGGTGTGGGCGCCCAGGTCGTATCGGGCTGGTCGGGCTCGTCCAGAACCGTCCACTGGCCGCTTCGGGTATCGACGCGCACCACGGCCGGGCGCCGGTCCGCGGCGGCGGCGACTCCGACGAGGATGTCGCCGTCGGCGGCCAGCCACGGCAGCCAACTGGTGAATGGTGTCGCTATCGCTGTGGGCTCGCTGGCGGTGTCGAGAAGGTGCAGTCGCCCGGCGCACACCACGGCGGTCCGGCCACCGGTCAGCGAGATGTGGCTTCGCAGGCCGAGCCGCCACAGGGGCACGCCACAGTCCCGTTCCACCGACCACAACGATTCGGGAGTCCCGCCGACAGCCGGGATTGCGACCAGATTCCACCACCCGGATCGATCGGTGGCCGCGCAGACGGTCTCGCCGTCAGACCAGGTCGGAGCCAGGACAGCCTCTTCGGGCCCACCCAGCGCCACGACGGCCGGGCCCAGGGTGGGCCGGTCCTGAGTCCAGCTCAACGGGGCGACCTGTAGTTCCGACCCATCCCAGGGCATCGAGGGGTGGTCCCAGCTCAGGAAGGCGATCCGTCGGCCGTCAGGTGAAACCGTGGGAGCGACCACGAAGTCCGAATCGGTCCACAATTCGACGATGTCGCCGGATCCATCCAGGGGCACGGCCACCAGCGCGTGGCTGACTTTCTCGCCGTGACGCTCCCGGACACACGCGACCCAGGTATCGCCGGGGAGCGCGGTCGGCTCTGCGTACCGATCGGCGCCGGCCGTGTCCGGGGTGATCGGTGTCGACGTGTCACCGTCGACTCGATAGAGACGTTGGTCGGAGAAGTTGCTCGTGACGAGTGTGTCGGCGACGGCGGTCCACGCCAGCCCGCCGTACTCGTGGACCGATGTTCGGGCATCGAGTTGCGGGGGCAGCATTTCCTGGGCGGGTCCGTCCCCGATGCGGCGCAGAATGCTCATGCGTCCGGCCTGGTCCGGTCGGGTGTGCGCCCACCACACCGAGCGCCCGTCGTCCGTGACGGCGACACCGGCGTAGCGCGTCTGGGGAGCGTGCGGGGCCGCGGCATCGACCGCGGTGATCGGACTGGGCCAGGTCCCGCCCGGCAGCGCCGCGACATCCGCTAAGGCGGTCGCGAGGCCAGCTTCGGGGACGGCCTCAGACGGCAGCGAACGCATCGATCTCCACCCGGAAATCGGGGTTGATCAGGCCGGCAACTAGGACGAGCGAACTTGCCGGCGGTCGGACGGGGTCGATGTAGCGATCGCGGGCTCGGCGGAACGCGTCCAGGTCGGCCCGGTCGGTGAGGTACACGGTCAGTTTGACGACATCGTCTAGTCCCACGCCGGCGGCGGCGAGCGCGGAGGTGATGTTCCTGAACACTTGGGCCGTCTGCTGTTCGGCGTTGCTGGCCCCCACGAGATTGCCGGCCTCATCCAGTGGTACCTGCCCGGAAACCACAACCATCCGACCGTCGTGCGCGACGGCATGGCTGTATCCGTTGGTTGGAGGCAGGCCGTCCGGTCGGAGGTAATGCTGTTTCATGAGCTCGCGCCTTTCAGGTCGCTGGATGCGGTGGGATCGCGAGTCGACGGCGGGCGCACCGGCATGGCGGTGGCCGGGTCGGTTGTGGCCGCTCGCACGATTTGACGC
>QHCA01000245.1 GCA_003244095.1 Pseudonocardiales bacterium
TCGCGTAGCGTGCAGCTGGCACGCGTGGCCAGCGAGCAACCGGGCCGGACCATCACCGATAGCGGCAGCGGAAGCGACTTCAGCGCGATGAGATCCGGACGGGCCGGATGCCCGAAGACGAAACCCAGCTGCGCGGAGCCCTCGGCGACGGCCGTTCCGACGTCCTGCGAGCCGTCGGCGCGAATGCAGAGCCGGATATCGGCATGGGTCCTAGCCAGCCTCTCGATCGCGACCGGCACATAGCGCATCAGTAGCCCTTCGACCGTCGCCACGTTGACGTGACCGCGAACCGCGTAGCGGTCGGAATTCAGTTCGGAACGCAGGTCGGAAGCGCGCTGCTCGGCGTCGGCCGCAAAAGCGAAGACCTGGTGCCCGGCGGTGGTGAGCGTCATCCCGCGGGAGCCGCGGGTGAACAGCTGCACACCGAGCTCGTCCTCGAGCAACCGGATCTGGCGACTGACGGCGCTGGCCGCGACGAACAGGTTCGCGCCCGCGCGCGTGACCGAGCCGGTGCGGGCGACCTCATGGAAATATCGCAGTCCAGCCGACTCCTTCGAGCGCACGATCCCTGCTCCCTTCGATCGAGAAATTCGCAAGAAGAGTACCAATTTCTGCCCTGGCGATCTCAACGCCAGCATGCTTGGCTAAGTCGAGCCGGATCGCCGCGTGGCGCAGCAGAGAGGAATGCCAGCTGATGCACGATGCGGCGATCACCGTGGGTGGGCTATCAAGGACATCCACCGCTCGTAGCGTGGCGACCCCATACGGGTACGCGTTCCTGCCCGGTGTCTGGCAATACTCGACCGGGGTGATCGCGCTGCGCGGCTACCGCCTGATTCGGGTCCAGTTCCGCGCTCCGGTGCCGCTGGACAGCGGATTGCGGAGGGCAGCGGACATCATCTCGGCCAGCGGTCAACCGCCGGGAGCGTTGTGTGCGTGCGAGCTGCGAATGCCCGCTCCCCTTGACGAAGACGACTTCATTTCCTTCAACCGCCGCTACCTGGTGGCCCTGGCCGAGATCGGGACCCAGCTGCACAACGGCGGCAATCCGGTGGCCCGAACGAACGTGTCGCCGGCCCGAAATGAGCTGTGCGAGCCGAGCCTGCACGCGTTCAGCTTCGCCTCGCCGAGCCACCGGGCGGCGGGTGACTTCATCGTCTCCGGAAGTGCTGAAGTCCCCGAGGGCCTGAGCAACTATCGCGACAACATCGTGGCCCGGGGGGACGTGAGCGCTCACGGGCTGCGAGCCAAGGCGGATTTTGTCCTGGCCGAGATGGGCCGGCGGATGGGGGCCCTGGCCGTATCCGGCGAGGTTCCGCAGGCCGTGCAGGTGTATTCGGTGCACGATGTCCACGACGTGTTGGCCGGTTCGCTGGCGACCAACTTCGCGCCGCCTCACGGAGTGACGTGGCATCAGGCCCGCCCCCCGGTTGCCGAGCTGGACTACGAGATGGACTGCCGGACCGTCAGCGTAGAGCGACTGGAGGATGCTTGCTCATGAAGCTGCTTCGCTATCGGGACGGACCCCGGACGGTCCCCGGCCTGCTCGACGAGACGGGCGCGATCCGCAACCTGAGCGCGATCGTCCCCGACTTCGACCCAGCGCACCTCGACCCTGAGACCCTCGAACACATCTCCGGCACGGACCCTGACCGGCTGGCCCTGGCCCCCGACGGGGTTGCACTCGCCGCGCCCGTCGCACAAACCCGGAACTTCATCGCAGTCGGGCTGAACTATCGCGACCACGCGGCTGAGACGGGCGCCGAAATCCCGGCCGAGCCGGTGCTGTTCAACAAGGCGCCGAGCTGCATCACCGGTCCCTACGACGACCTCGTCATTCCACCCGGCGCCACCCAGGTGGATTGGGAGGCTGAACTTGCCGTCGTCATAGGTAGCCGTGCCTATTCGATCGACCCGGACGACGCTCTGCAGTACGTCGCCAGATACTGCATCTGCCACGACGTCTCGGAGCGGCAATGGCAGGGCGCGGGCACGGGGCAATGGGTGAAGGGCAAGAGCTCGCCCACCTTCGGACCCCTGGGGCCCTGGCTCGTCACCCGCGACGAGATTGCCGACCCGCAGCAGCTCACCATGTCGCTGCAGTGAACGGCCAACCTCGCCAGCACAGCAGCACCCAGCAAATGCTGTTCCCGGTCGCCTTCTCATCGCGTACACCTCCCGGTTCATGACCCTCGATCCCGGTGACGTGATCACGACCGGAACACCAGCCGGGGTCGGCCTCTCGATCGAGCAGTATCTGGCTCCCGGAGACCTGGTCGAGCTGAGCATCGACGGCCTCGGATCGCAGCGTCAAATCG
>QHCA01000246.1 GCA_003244095.1 Pseudonocardiales bacterium
GAAGAACACGTAGAACAGGAACAGGTCGGTCGCGGCGAACACGCCGACCGTGCAGGCCTGCAGCGACAGCATGAGGGCGAAGAACGTCTTGACCGGCCGTCGGCCGGGCTCCGCGTCGTGCCACGAGGCGAGTACGACGACCGGCATCAGCACGGCGACCATCGCGATCAGCACCAGGGCGATGCCGTCGGCGCCGAAGCCGAAGCGCACCCCGAAGGTCGGGATCCACGAGTAGTCCTCGATCAGCTGGAAGCGGGCACCGCCGGCCACGAACTTCGCGCACATGCCGACGGCGATCACCAGCTCCACCAGCGAGAAGCCGAGGGCGACGACCTTGGCCAGCTGGGGCGGCCGGCTCTTGGGCAGGGCGAGTACGACGGCCGCGCCGACCAGCGGCAGCACGGTCAAGACCGGCAGGTACGGCAGCGTCATCCGAGCTTCACCGCCAACAGCGCCGCGATCACGGCCACCGAGCCACCCAGCATGGTGAGCGCGTAGGACCGGACGAACCCGGTCTGCACTCGCCGCAGCCGCCCGGAGCTGCCGCCGATCAGTGCTGCGGAGCCGTTGACGATACCGTCCACCCCTCGGTTGTCGAACCAGACCGACAGTCGGGTCAGCCACTGGCCGGGCCGCATGAGCACGGCCTCGTTGAAGGCGTCCGCATAGAGGTTCTTGCGGGCGGCGGTGACCGGTGCGGACACCTGGGCCGGCGCGACGACCGGGATCTCCCGCCGGCCGAACGCGTACCACGCCCCGGCCACGCCGCCGATCACCACCAGCAGCGTGATCAGGGTGAGCACGTTGGGCGAGATGGTGTGCACACCGGCCTCCTCGGGCGGCCCGACGGCCGGTGCCAGCCAGTTCTGCAGGGCACCGCCGAAGACCAGCAGGCCACCGGCCCCCACCGACCCGAGGGCCAGCAGGACCATCGGCACCGTCATGACCGCAGGGGACTCGTGTGGGTGCACGTCGTCGGTCCAGCGCTTCGGGCCGAAGAATGTCAGCACCATCAGCCGGGTCATGTAGAAGGCGGTGATGCCGGCACCGATGAGGGCGCACAGACCCAGCACCCAGCCCGAGGTGCCGCCCTTGTCGAACGCCGCTTCGATGATCTTGTCCTTGGAGAAGAACCCGGAGAACGGGATCATCCCGATGATCGCCAGGTAGCCGGCCATCATCGTCCAGAACGTCACCGGCATGACCGTGCGCAGCCCGCCGAAACGCCGCATGTCGACCTGGTCGTTCATGCCGTGCATCACCGAGCCGGCGCCGAGGAACAGCCCGGCCTTGAAGAAGCCGTGGGTGAGCAGGTGCAGGATCGCGATGGCGTAGGCACCCTTGCCCAGACCGGCCGCGAGGAACATGTAGCCGATCTGGCTGACCGTCGACCAGGCCAGCACCCGCTTGATGTCGTCCTTGGCGCAGCCGATGACGCAGCCGAGCAGCAGGGTGAGCGCGCCGACGACCGTGACGACGGTGCGGCCGTCCTGGGTGAGGTCGTAGATCGGCGCCGACCGGCAGATCAGGTAGACCCCGGCGGTGACCATGGTCGCNNGTCGGGCCCTCCATGGCGTCGGGCAGCCAGGTCTGCAGCGGGAACTGCCCGGACTTGCCGCACGCGCCGAGCAGCAGCAGCAGGGCCAGCGCGGTCAGCGTGCCACCGCCGAGCGTGCCGACGCCGGCGAACACCCCGTCGAAGGACGTCGTACCCAGGGTGGCGAACATCAGGAAGATCGCGATGATCAGCCCGACATCACCGACACGGTTGGCGATGAAGGCCTTCTTGGCGGCGGTGGCGGCCTCGGGCTTGTAGTGCCAGAAGGCGATCAGCAGGTAGGACGCGAGGCCGACCCCCTCCCAGCCGGCGTACAGCGAGAGGTAGTTGTTGCCGAGCACCAGCAGCAGCATCGCGGCGACGAACAGGTTGAGATAGCCGAAGAACCGCCGCCGGCCGGGGTCGTGCGACATGTAGCCGATCGAGTAGACGTGGATCAGGAAACCCACGCCGGTGATCAGCAGGACGAACACCGCCGACAGGGGGTCGTACAGCAGGCCCAGCTCGGCCCTGAAGCCGCTGACCGGCACCCAGTCGTAGAGGTGTACGGAGACCGCCCGGTGCGACATGCCGCGCAGCGCGAAGAAGTAGAGCAGACCCAGGACGAACGACGCGCCCACGGTGGCGCAGCCGAGCAGGTGCCCCCAGCGGTCGCCCCGCTTGCCGACGAGCAGGAGCACCGCGGCACCCAACAATGGCAGGGCGAGCAGCAGCCAGGTGGTGCCGAGCAGCCCGCTGGCATGGGCGTACGCCGGCGGGGCGGCGGCTATCACGTGAGACACGGGAGTCCTCGGCTCAGTACTTCAGCAGGTTGGCGTCATCGACCGAGGCCGAGCGGCGGTGGCGGAAGATCGACATGATGATCGCCAGGCCGACGACCACCTCGGCGGCCGCGACCACCATGACGAAGAAGGCCATGACCTGGCCGTCGAGGGTGCCGTTGATCCGCGAGAAGGTCACCAGGGTGAGGTTGACGGCGTTGAGCATCAACTCGACGCA
>QHCA01000247.1 GCA_003244095.1 Pseudonocardiales bacterium
GCCACGATCAAGGTAACGGGGGATGTGGACCCTCATGCGGCGGCGGCCAGGCGTTGTCGCCTGGTGCAGGCGAACCGTACTCGGCGGCGCTGGTTTTCGAGGTTGCGGAACCCGAAGGCGACGCGGGCGGCGTCTTTGATCAGGTGGTTGGTGCCTCCGGTTGCGGCGTTGGTGATGCCGGTCTGCAGGAACGCTTCGATCTCGGGCCACCAGGCGTCGATGGTGCCGGCGAGGCGGGTCAACTCGCCGATGTCGGCGTCGGCGCACCAGGTGTAGAAGCGGGTCAGCCGGTGGGCGATGTCGCCGCGGACCGCACCCTTCTTGGCGGTGGCGAGCAGCCCCCGGAGTTCTTCCTTCGCGATCGGGGCGTCGAGGGCCTGGTCGGTGGGATCATTGTCGACCAGGCCGTTCCACATTGCGGTGAAAACCTTACCTGACAGGCTTTCCCGGCCGCGGAGCAGACGGCGGCAGTTGGCCCAGACCGGATCTGTCTTCAGGCCCCGGCCGCCGGTCTGGGTACGGGTGACGCGCTGGCGGATCTCGGTCACAGCCTGGTTGGCCAGCCGAACATGGCTTGGGCCACAACCAGAGACTTGCGCCCCCAAATCGCCCCTGTCCGCCTCGAGCGCTATCAGTAGACACGACCCGACCTTCTACGCCGGCTGGAGGCGCCCCCGAACTGCGCGCCGAAGCGCTTTGGGGCTGCGACCGACTGTCCGACATCATCGTTGATGACCAACTTGGAATTGGCGATCCCATTGCTACTTCCGTAGGCGGTGGGTTGGTGTCCATCACCTCTACCGCCGCCTCTCCGGTGCGGCAGGTTGCGGTCAACGGATGGCGTGGGGGCGGCGGATGCGGTCATCGTGGTCCTGCGTTGATGGGCCGTGCACTGATCTGGAGATGGGCCATGACCACACCTGGCGGGGTTCGGGTCGAGATCGGCCTGCTGAGTGGCCTGGGAAACGACGTGAAGTCCGCCGGTGCCCCGCTGCGTGAAGCCGCCACCACGATCGCCGGCATCAAGCCGTCCTCCGACCGTGATCCGGTGGCGGTGCGAGTCGGCCTGGCCCGGACACAGGCTGCGGCCCTGCAGGCGCTCAGCGCGGCAGCGATCCGGCTCGCTCAGTCCGTTGAACACGGCGGCGGGTCCATGGTCGCGGCCTCGCCTGCCTATCAGGCTGTCGATGAGCAGGGCAGGCGGGCGACCAGCCGGATCGCCGGGGGTGGGTGACGGTGCCTGCGGCCGACCGGGCGCAGAACGCGGCGATCATCCGGACCACCACACCCAAGATCGAGTGGGTGATGGGGTTGGTGGGCAGGCAACTGCCGCAGCCGCAGTGGAACGACCTGAAACAACTCGCGGCCGATCCCACGATCAACGACTGGACTGACGGCTCGCTTGCCCTGGGGCAGGTCCGGGGTGCGATCACGCAGGCTCAGACGGTCCTCCGTCAGGCCGGCCAAAAGATTCCGGACATCTGGGAAAGTTCGGCCGCAACCGAGGCCGGCAGATCTCTGAGCCAGGTCGACCAGCGTCTCCGGACCCTCTCCGCCCTGTGCGACGACGCCGACAAGGCCGGCAAGGCACTCGACACTCTGACGACCCGGCTAAACGGCCAGACCGCCGAACTGATGGTAGCGGCCCTCGCCTTGGTTGCCGCATCCATTATTTCGATTGCGGGCGGGCCCGATGGCGTGATTGTCATGGCGGCCATCTGTGCGGGCATCGCCCTGGCGATGCTCGTGAACCTCGACCGCATGTCGGTGAAACAGAAGGATCTCGACCAGGCGTTGGCGGCCTGCCAAGCCGGTGCCGACGAATTGCAGGTTGGCCCGAATAGTTGACCGTGATGTCGACAGCGTCGCGAACTGCGGAGATCATAGCTCGACGCCGCCAACTTTCGAGACTCTCGGAGAGCGCGCGCCCTGATCGCACCGCCGTGAGGTGCGTCGGTGGTGGCCAGAAGACCAGCGGTGAACGCTGGGTGCATGTACTGAGAGAAGTGAGGTCCCTCTCCGCCAACCTTGGGTCAGGCAGTTCGCAGGCGTCCAATCAGATCCTGGACACTGCCACAACTAATCAGTGGTGTGTCTCCAAAATAGGT